>CAJTOV010000043.1:3272-24358 GCA_910577765.1 uncultured Lachnospiraceae bacterium | reverse complement strand
AACAGACGTCAAGCTGGCTTGTAAGACTGTTTTTGTCCAGTTTTCCACATCGGGCAGACGCCCGATGCTTCTTGTCCGGCATAGCCGGACAAGAAGATGCCCCCCCGTGGACAGTAACACTGACCGTACAGGGATATAAATACAGAGACAATATGGACTGGACAAAGGGGTCCGGCTGGGTTACAATGATAGAAAATTGCAGCCCCTGCCGGGCCTTTTCCGTCCTAAAGAACACAGAACAGAAAGCAAAGGAGATCCATAATAATGAAGAAACCATTTGTGACAAAGGAGCAGCTTGAGAAGATAGCAGAGACTTACCCGACCCCGTTTCATCTCTATGACGAAAGGGGAATCCGGGAGAATGCAAAGCGGCTTAAGGAGGCATTTGCCTGGAATCCGGGCTACAAGGAGTATTTTGCGGTGAAGGCCACCCCCAATCCATGTATTCTCCGGATTCTGAGAGAGTGCGGTTGCGGGACGGACTGCTCCTCAGCCACGGAGCTGATGCTGTCCGACGCGGTGGGATTTGCCGGCAGGGAGATCATGTTCTCCTCCAATGATACTCCTGTTGAGGAGTTTGCCATGGCCGGGAAGCTGGGGGCCATTATCAACCTGGATGACATCACCCACATCCCGTATGTGGAGAAGGCCCTGGGGGCCATTCCCGAGACCATAAGCTGCCGGTACAATCCGGGAGGCGTGTTCAAAATCAGCAATGACATTATGGACAATCCGGGGGATGCCAAGTACGGCATGACATCGGACCAGATGGTGGAAGCCTTCCGCATTCTCAAGGAAAAGGGAGCCAGGGAATTTGGCATTCACGCCTTTCTGGCCAGCAATACCGTGACCAACGAGTACTATCCCTTACTGGCCAAAGTCCTTTTTGAGCTGGCTGTGGACTTAAAGGAGAAGACCGGCGTCCACATCGGTTTCATCAATCTGTCCGGCGGCATCGGTATCCCCTACCGCCCGGACCAGGAGGCCAACGACATCGCCGTCATCGGGGAAGGGGTCCGCAAGGTCTATGAGCAGGTGCTGGTTCCTGCAGGTATGGGGGATGTGGCCCTTTACACGGAGCTGGGTCGGTTCATGCTGGGGCCTTACGGCTGTCTGGTGACCCGGGCCATCCATGAGAAGCACACCCACAAGGAGTATATCGGTGTGGATGCCTGCGCCGTGAACCTGATGCGCCCGGCCATGTACGGGGCTTACCATCACATTACGGTCATGGGAAAGGAGGACAGGCCTCTGGACCACAAATATGATGTGGTAGGTTCCTTGTGTGAGAACAATGACAAGTTTGCCGTGGACCGGATGCTGCCGGAAATTGAGAAAGGGGACCTGCTGGTGATTCATGACGCAGGCGCCCACGGGTTTGCCATGGGGTACAATTATAACGGAAAGCTGAAGTCCGCGGAGCTGCTGCTGAAGGAAGACGGTTCTGTGGAGCAGATCCGCCGGGCAGAGACTGCCCAGGACTACTTTGCCACCCTGGACGGGTGTCCCATGATGAAGAAGTACCTGTAGCATGTATGACAGGATAGAGAAGGAGGGGTTACAGTGACAGAGGTATTTGAACGGGTGGAGCGGTGTTATGAGAGTATCCGGGAGCGGATTCCTTTCCGGCCCCAGGTGGCCCTGGTTCTGGGTTCCGGTCTGGGGGACTATGCCCGGGAGATCCAGGTGGAAGCGACCGTTGATTACCATGAGATTGCCGGATTTCCCGTGTCCACCGTGTCCGGACACCGGGGATGCTTTATCTTCGGGTACATCGGGAAGGTTCCGGCAGTGATTATGCAGGGACGGGTCCACTATTATGAGGGGTATTCCATGGAGGATGTGGTGCTTCCCATACGGCTTATGAGGCGGATGGGAGCCGGAATTCTGTTTCTGACCAATGCTGCCGGAGGGGTGAATCTGGATTACCAGGCAGGGGACTTTATGATCATCCGGGACCAGATTACCTCCTTTGTGCCCTCACCCCTGACCGGGCCCAATGAGGACTCCGTGGGCCCCAGGTTCTGCGATATGTCCTCGGTCTATGGTGAGAAGCTGAGGGCAGTGATCCGAAGGGCCGCCGGGGAACTTGGCATCCGGATTCAGGAGGGGGTCTATATCCAGATGACCGGACCGGAATATGAGACTCCGGCTACGGTAAAGATGTGCCGCCTGCTGGGGGCGGACGCGGTGGGCATGAGTACCGGCTGTGAGGCCGTGGCTGCCAGACACTTAGGGATGGAGATCTGCGGGATCTCCTGCATCACCAACATGGCAGCCGGGATCAGCGGCAGGGAACTGTCCCATGAAGAGGTGGGGGAGACTGCCGCCCGGGTATCCAGGACCTTTAAGAAGCTGGTGACCAGGGCCGTGGAGGGGATCGCCGCGGACCTGTAGCAATGGTCTTAGGGAGTACAGACACAAAAGGGGCTGTGGCAAAATTTCATGATTCCACAATATATCGCTGGTATCCTTGGGATATCCGTGCTGCATATTGTAGAAATCTGTCATTTTGCCACAGCCCCTGCGGGTATTTCTGCTGACTTTTTAACAGTCAGCCGCAATATACTGGCTGATCAGACAGTCGAGCTCCTTGCTGTTTTCATAGACGGTATCATAAGCGGCTCCTGTCTCAATGCTGTGATTCAAACGGTCACGTGCGCTTTCAATCTGTTTTACCAGTTCTTTCCTTGAAGTATCCATCCTGCCTTTCTCCTTTGCCCATTTTCTCCAGCCGCGTTCTCTTTACTACCATATAAATGGCGGCAGCCAGGACCAAAATTGCAGATAATGCCTGGGACACAGGAATACCGGTTTGAAAGAGGATTAACTGATCCGTACGTAACCCTTCAATCCAGAATCTTCCCAGTCCGTATCCCAGCAGGTAAATGCATAGCATCTCACCGTCGAACTCCTTCCTCTGACGGTACCAGAGCATAAAACACAGCAGTCCCAGGTTCCATAGGGACTCATAGAGAAATGTAGGATGTACCTGAATATACTCCACCCCATTCTCCACGATCATGTGATTTAGAACATCCTGGTTCAACATCCCTGTACTTACCAGTGAAAGTCTGATCCGCATAGCCAGCAGACTGTCCGTATATCCGCCGAATGCCTCACAATTAAAGAAGTTCCCCCATCTGCCAATAATTTGCCCCGTCACAAGCCCCAATACACAAGTGTCGGCCAGGGAAAGAAAGGAAAGCTTTCTTACCCGGCAGAATACCGTCAGGGTAATCACGGCAGCGATCACACCGCCATAGATGGCAAGACCGCCCGCGCGAAGATTGAACACCTGCAGGATATTTTCTTTATACATGTCCCACTCGAAAATCACATAATAGATCCTGGCTCCCATGATGGAAAAAATGATTCCATACAAGGCAAAGTCCAGGTAAATTTCAGGATTCTGCCCCCTGCGTCTTGCATCTGCCTGGGCTACACAGAGCCCTGCCAGCATTCCAACTCCTATAATGATTCCATAAAATGCGATTTGGAACCCAAAGACTGTGATACTGTTCCGTAAATTCTGTATCGCGATCCCCAGATGCACGAAACAAATATCTGCACCTACCATTTTCTGATCTCCTTTCGATGCAATACTATTGTACTCCCAAAAATCTGCAAAATCAAACAAAACCGGACGACAAGTTATGACACAAGGTGACAAGGTTCGACAGAAAGAGATTTCCCCTTTTCATTGTGCAGATTCTATGCTACAATTAATCCGCATGAAAATCAAGCAAAAAATCCAACAGGAAGGTAAATAATATGAAATTAGGCATTGTCGGGCTCCCCAACGTGGGGAAAAGCACCCTTTTCAATTCACTGACAAAGGCCGGTGCGGAATCGGCCAACTATCCCTTCTGTACCATTGATCCCAATGTGGGGGTGGTGGCAGTACCGGACCACCGCCTAAAGCTTCTGGGGGATCTGTACCATTCAAAGAAGGTAACCCCGGCGGTGATCGAGTTTGTGGATATTGCCGGCCTGGTCAAGGGGGCATCCAAAGGCGAGGGCCTGGGCAACCAGTTTCTGGCCAACATCCGGGAGGTGGACGCCATTGTCCATGTGGTCCGCTGCTTTGAAGACCCCAATGTGATCCACGTGGACGGCAGTGTAGACCCTCTGCGGGATATTGAGACCATTAATCTGGAACTGATTTTCTCGGATATTGAGATTCTGGAACGCCGCATTGCCAAGACAGCCAAATCCGCCAACAATGACAAGTCCCTGGCCAAAGAGCTGGCAGTCTTAAAGGAGCTGAAGGAGCTGCTGGAGGAGGGAAAGCTGGCCTGCACCTACCAGAGCGGCGACGAGGATCTGGATGCCTTTGTAAATTCCTTAAATCTCCTTACTGCCAAGCCGGTGATCTTTGCCGCCAATGTGGCTGAGGAAGACTTATCCGACGACGGCGCATCCAACGCCAGCGTCCAGGCGGTCCGCAGCTATGCTGCCGGGAACGGTTCGGAGGTCTTTGTCATCAGCGCCCAGATCGAGCAGGAGATTGCCGAGCTGGAAGACGACGAGAAGCAGGAGTACTTGGAAGCCCTGGGCCTTGCAGAGCCGGGCCTTAACAAGCTGATCGCGGCCAGCTACCGGCTTCTGGGACTGATCAGCTACCTGACCTCCGGGGAGGATGAGACCCGGGCCTGGACCATCCGGGTAGGCACCAAAGCCCCCCAGGCAGCCGGTAAGATCCACTCGGATTTTGAGCGGGGCTTTATCCGGGCCGAGGTGGTCAATTACCAGGATCTCTTAGACTGCGGAACCTATGCAAAAGCCAAGGAGAAAGGGCTGGTAGGCCTGGAAGGAAAAGAATATGTGGTAAAGGACGGGGATGTGATCCTGTTCCGGTTTAATGTTTAGAAAATCCCTGTGTGAGCCAGGGAACTTTGGGGTATCCCTTAAAAAGGCTCCCCGGTTTGTGTGTGTGTCCACATGCAGACCGGGGAGCCTTTTTGATTTATTGCTAATTTTTCCTTGCTATTTTCCCCCATATATACTAAAATAAACCTACGAAGTGGTGGAAAGTGGAATAAAGTGGTAGATACTGGGTGGAAAGTGGTGCAGCAGGGCGGCAGGTGATCATTATGTTCATGGGCGAATATAATCATACAGTGGACGCGAAGGGCAGAGTCATTGTCCCTTCCAGATTCCGGGAGCAGCTGGGAGACGAGTTCGTGGTGACCAAGGGACTTGACGGCTGCCTGTTTGTCTATGAGAACACCGAGTGGAAAGCCCTGGAAGAAAAGCTTCACGCCCTGCCCTTAACCAATGCCAATGCCCGAAAGTTTTCACGCTTCTTCCTTGCAGGAGCCACCGTGTGTGAGGTGGACAGGCAGGGCAGGATTCTCCTGCCGGCAGTCCTGCGGGACTTTGCAAAGATCGATAAAGAAGCGGTACTGGTCGGTGTGGGAAGCCGGATTGAGATCTGGAGCCGGGACAACTGGCTGGAGTCCAATTCCTACGATGACATGGAAGAGATCGCCGAGAATATGGAAGGACTTGGAATATGACATTTGACCACAAATCCGTACTGCTGGAGGAAACCGTGGACAGCTTGAACATCTGTCCCGGCGGCATCTACGTGGACGGTACCCTGGGAGGAGGCGGACATGCCTTTGCCGTAGCCGGCCGCCTGGGGGCCGGGGGAAGGCTCATCGGCATTGACCAGGACGCGGATGCGGTACAAGCCGCTTCGGAGAGACTAAAGCCTTTTGGCAGTCAGGTAACCATTGTCAGAAGCAATTACGAACATATGGACCAGGTTCTGGATGACCTGGGGATCGGAACGGTCAACGGGATTTATCTGGACCTGGGGGTATCCTCCTACCAGTTAGACACCGTAAGCCGCGGATTCACCTACAGGGAGGACGCGCCCCTGGACATGCGTATGGACCAGAGGAATCCCAGAACCGCCGCGGATATTGTAAATACCTACAGCGAAGGAGACCTGTACCGGGTCATCCGGGATTACGGAGACGAGAAATTCGCGAAAAATATAGCAAAGCATATGGTGAAGTTCCGGCAGGAGAAACCCTTTGAGACCACAGGGGAACTGATCCAGGTGATCAAGGCAGCCATCCCCATGAAGATGCGGGCCACCGGCGGCCACCCGGCCAAACGGACCTTCCAGGCCATCCGCATCGAACTGAACCAGGAGCTGGAGGTGCTGGAGCGTTCCATTGACCGGATGACCGACCGGCTGTGTCCTGGGGGAAGGCTGAGTATCATCACCTTTCATTCCCTGGAGGACCGGATTGTCAAGAACCATTTCCGCCGCAATGAGAATCCCTGCACCTGCCCGCCGGAATTTCCGGTGTGCATGTGCGGGAAGAAAAGTAAAGGCAGGGTGATCACCAGAAAGCCTTTAGTGCCCTCGGAGAGGGAGCTGGGGGAAAACTCCCGGTCAAAAAGCGCCAAACTGCGGGTCTTTGAGCGGGCAGCCTGGTAGAGAAACCGGATACGCCAAAAGGGAGGGGAGATTATGGCTTCACGAAACAGAAAAACCCTACACCAGACATATATATCAGGAAATACGGCCCCGGCAGCGGTTCCCGTCAGGGAGCCCAGGCGGCAGGAGGCCCCGGAAAAGCAGCAGAGTGCCAGACAGCGCAGGGCCATCAGCTACCGGGTCCGCAGGAACCAGGAGAAGGCCCTTTACGTGGACCTGCCTTATGTGCTGGTTCTGGTGGCCGCCGTGGCCTGCGTACTCTATATCTGCGTCAACTATCTCCATATCCAGTCATCCATGACTTACCGGATTCACCATATTGAGGATCTGGAGAGCCGTCTGGAACAGCTGAAGGCGGAGAATGATGCCCTGGAGACCCGGATCAATACAGATATTGACTTAAACTATATCTATAAAGTAGCAACGGAAGAGCTTGGCATGGTCTATGCCAACCGGGACCAGGTGCTTCTGTATGACAGGACAGAAAGCGAGTATGTGAGGCAGTATGAGGACATCCCGGAACACTGAGGCAAAGAACCAGAACCATATTTTTGAGAAATACATGCAGGAAAAGCTGGCGGTCACGGTGATTGTGATTACGCTGGCTTTGTTTGCACTTATGTATGTGCTCTACCGGATCGTGGATGACAATAAGGACAGCTACAACCAGATCGTGCTGTCCCAGCAGGAGTACGACAGCCGGGTGATTCCCTTCCGCCGGGGGGATATTGTGGACCGGAACGGCACCGTTCTGGCCACCACGGAGAAGGTCTACAACCTGATCCTGGACCCGCGGCAGATCATGTCCGACCAGGAGAATTTTCTGGAGCCGACCATTTCGGCCCTGGTCACGGTGTTCGGGTATGATGCCCAGACCATCCGTTCCCTGATCCAGGACAATGCAGGGATCCAGTACATCCGCCACGCCAGGCAGCTTTCCTATGACGATAAGGAGGCTTTTCAGGAGCTGCAGACCCAGGTGAACCAGGACAATGCCAAAAGCGGCTCCAAGGCCCGGGTCAAGGGGGTGTGGTTCGAGGACGAATACAGGAGGATCTATCCCAACAATTCCCTGGCCTGCAATGTCATCGGCTTTGCCACCGGCGACGGGGCCGGAGGCAACGGGGGCATCGAACAGTTCTACAATGAATCCCTGGTAGGAACCAACGGGCGGGAATACGGCTACTTAAACGACGATTCCAACCTGGAGCGGGTGATCAAACCGGCAGTCAACGGGAATACCATTATGTCCACCATTGACGTGAATATCCAGAATGTGGTGGAGCGGCGCATCCAGGAATGGCAGGCAGAGACCGGCTCGGACCGGGTGGGGGTGGTGGTCATGAATCCCAACAACGGGGAGGTCCTGGCCATGTCCAGTGACCGGATGTTTGATCTTAATAATCCCAGGCAGGTATCGGACCGGTATACGGACGAGGAGATTCTGGCCTTTGGCCGGAAGGAAGCGGTGAATGTATACAAAAACCAGCACAAGGATACGGGAAGCACCATTACCCAGGACCAGGTGGAGGAGCATTTTTCCGAAAGCGATATCCGTTCCTACGGACTCCAGGTGGCCTGGAACCAGGAATGGCGCAATTACTGTATCAGTGACACCTATGAGCCCGGGTCCCCGTCCAAGATTTTTACCGTGTCGGCGGCTCTGGAGGAGGGGCTTCTTACCGGGGCCGAGTCTTTCTTCTGCGACGGATACCAGGAGATTAACGGGGAGCGGGTCAATTGTGTGAAACGGACCGGCCATGACATGCTGACGGTGGAGGAATCCCTGATGCAGTCCTGCAACGACGCCATGATGCAGATTGTGGCCATAATGGGAAAGGACCGGTTCTGCCGGTACCAGGATATCTTCGGCTTCGGCAAGAAGACAGGTATTGACCTGCCGGGGGAGGCGGATGCCGCCGGTCTGGTGTACACCCGGGAGAACATGCGGGCCATGGACCTGGCCACCAATTCCTTTGGCCAGAACTACAACTGTACCATGATCCAGATGGCAGCCGCCTACTGTTCGGTGATCAACGGAGGCTCCTACTATGAGCCTCATGTGGTACGGCAGATTGTCAACGACCAGGGGGCCGTGGTCAAGAAGGTCCAGCCCCGCCTGGTAAAGGAGACCGTGTCCGAAAGCACCAGCAGCTACATCCGCCAGGCCCTTCTGCGGACCGTGGACGAGGGCACCGGCAAGGCGGCGGCCGTGGCCGGCTATCAGGTGGCCGGCAAGACAGGAACCGCCCAGAAATATCCCAGGGCCCTGCGCAATTACCTGGTGTCCTTCTGCGGGTTTGCCCCGGCCTATGATCCCCAGGTACTGGTCTATGTGACCGTGGACACCCCCCATGTGAAGGACCAGCCCCACAGTACCTATGCCAGCGGCGTCTTCCAGAAGATTCTGGCAGATATTCTTCCTTATCTCAGCGTGTTCCCCGAGACCGGCCCGGAGGAGCTGGACGGGGAGCTTATGGGAATGCTTCCGGAAGAGGAAGGGATCAGGGACAACGAGACTCCGGAGCCTGGAACCCTGGTGCCGGAGACCAGAGTCTATGAGACAGAGGAGTATGTGGAACCGGCTCCCGAAGGGGAGGAAGGGCTTCCGGGACAGCTTCCGGACGGTTCCGGGGAGGAAGAAAGTCCTTCCGGGCCGGGCGGGTCCCCAGAAACCTCCGGGGAAAGCACGGAAGCCGGAGAAACGGAAAACGAAACAGGAGGCGGAGAGCCGGGAGCCTGACCCGGAAGGCGTCCTGCCCTGCTGTTTTCCGTTCTGAACCGGGACATCCGGCCATATATTATAACGATAAGCCTGCTGGGGGCGCCTATGACTTCCAACCAGACCGGACACCGGAAAAAACTTCTGCTGCTTTGTACCCTGGTGACCCTTGCCATGGCAGGGCTCATGGGCAGGCTGGGATACCTGATGCTGTACCGGTCCGCCCACTACAGCCAGCTTGCAGAGGACTTACACCAGCGGGAGCGGACCATCAAGGCGGCCAGGGGGAGAATCCTGGACGCAAACGGAACCGTCATTGCAGACAACCGGACCGTATGTACCATCTCCGTCATCTACAACCAGGTAAAGAACCGGGAGCAGGTCATTGAAGCCCTGTGCCGGGAGCTGGAGATGGAGGAGGAGCCGGTGCGCAGGAAAGTGGAGAAACGCAGCTCCCGGGAGATCATCCGCACCAATGTGGACAAAGAAACCGGGGACCGGGTCCGCAGCCTTCACCTGGAAGGGGTAAAGGTGGACGAGGACTACAAACGGTTCTACCCTTACGACACCCTGGCTTCCCGGGTGGTGGGCTTTACCGGCGGGGATAACCAGGGAATCATCGGCCTGGAGGTGGTCTATGAGTCCTGGCTCAAAGGGATCAACGGCACCATTCTCACCATGACCGACGCGGCAGGGGTGGAGATTGAAAATACTTTCGAGGACCGGATGGAGCCGGTGGCCGGCAATGATCTGCAGATCAGCCTGGATGTGAATATCCAGCAGTATGCCCAGCAGGCCGCCTATGAGACCATGGAGCGGAAAGGGGCCAGACGGGTATCGGTGATTGTCATGAACCCGAAAAATGGTGAAATTCTGGCAATGGTCAATGTACCTGAGTTTAATCTCAATGAACCGTTCAAACTAAACCAGGAGGAGCCGGCAGGAATCACCGCGTCCGGGAAGCAGGAGCTTTTAAACCAGATGTGGAGAAATCCCAGCATCAACGATACCTATGAGCCTGGTTCCACCTTCAAGATCATTACGGCAGCCGCAGGCCTGGAAGCCGGGGTGGTATCCTTAAATGACCGGTTTTCCTGCCCGGGCTTCCGTATTGTGGAGGACCGGAAGATCCGCTGCCACAAGGTGGGGGGACACGGCGGGGAGACATTCCTTCAGGGGGCCATGAATTCCTGCAATCCGGTATTCATCGATGTGGGACAGCGGCTGGGAGTGGATGCTTATTACCGCTATTTTGAACAGTTCGGCCTGAAGGAGAAGACCGGCATTGACCTGCCGGGGGAGGCTGCCACCATTATGCACCGGAAGGAGAACATGGGGATGGTGGAGCTGGCTACCGTATCCTTCGGCCAGTCCTTCCAGATCACCCCCATCCAGTTAGTGACCACTGCGGCTTCCATTGTCAACGGAGGCAACCGGGTCACGCCCCATTTCGCCGTCAGGGCGGTCAGCGCCGACAAAAGCCGGGTCCACCGGTTTGAATGGCCGGTGAAGGAGCACATTGTATCGGAACAGACCAGCGCCACCATGCGCCAGATTCTGGAGTGTGTGGTGGCGGAGGGAAGCGGGAAGAAGGCGGCTGTGGCAGGCTTTCGGATCGGGGGAAAGACAGCCACTTCCGAGAAGCTTCCCAGAAGCCTGAAAAAATACATTTCCTCCTTTGTGGGTTTTGCCCCGGCGGACGATCCCCAGGTCATCGCCCTGATTACCATCGACGAACCCCAGGGAATCTACTATGGAGGAACCATTGCAGCCCCGGTGATCGCGGACATTTTCCAGAATATTCTCCCATACATGGGCATATGGCCCCAGACGGAGGAGACGGGAAACAATGGTTGATTATTCCCGGAAAAAGACGTATACTAATAAGAGTCCGGACGGGGACAGGTGACGGTCCGGTCCGGACTGTGGCGGATACCGGAGCGGCATGCCATACCATACATAACATAGTAGGAGTGCACCATGATTAATGAGACAATACTAGCGATTATTATTGCGTTTGCGGTCAGCGCCATCCTGTGTCCGGTGGTGATTCCCTTTCTGCACCGGCTGAAATTCGGCCAGCAGGTACGGACCGACGGGCCCCAGGCGCACTTGAAGAAACAGGGGACCCCCACCATGGGCGGTCTGATGATCCTTACCAGCATTATCATTACCTCCTTGTTCTACATCCGGGATTATCCCAAGATTATCCCGGTACTTTTTGTGACCGTAGGATTCGGGATCATCGGTTTTCTGGACGATTATATCAAGATCGTCATGAAGCGTTCCGAGGGGCTTAACCCGAAGCAGAAGCTGCTGGGACAGTTTGTGATCACCGGCATATTCGTCTATTATCTGATGAGGTCCGGGGAGGTGGGAACCGGGGCGCTGATTCCCTTTACCGGAGGCTTCCGGGACGGATATTACTTAAATCTGGGCATATTATTCATTCCCTTTGTGTTCTTTGTGGTGCTGGGGACGGACAACGGGGTGAACTTTACCGACGGCCTGGACGGCCTGTGTACCAGCGTGACCATTCTGGTGGCTACCTTCCTGACCATTATTGCCCTGGGGGAGAAGACCGGCATCAGCCCCATCACCGGAGCGGTGGTGGGAAGCCTTCTGGGCTTTCTGCTGTTTAATGTGTATCCGGCCAAGGTGTTTATGGGAGATACCGGTTCCCTGGCCCTGGGCGGGTTTGTGGCATCCAGCGCCTTTATGATGCAGATGCCCCTGTTCATCCCTCTGGTGGGACTGATTTACCTGGTGGAGGTATTGTCCGTGATTATGCAGGTTTCCTATTTTAAGGCTACCGGCGGGAAGCGGATCTTTAAGATGGCCCCCATCCACCATCATTTTGAACTGTGCGGCTGGTCGGAGACCCGGGTGGTGGCGGTGTTTTCCATTGTCACGGCCATTCTCTGTCTGGTGGCGTATCTGGGTCTGTAGACAATGAAGGGGCCGCCGGAGGCTGGGGGAACCGGGAATCCGGGGGTATGCTTTGGAATATGACAGGAGTACATGACAGGTGCCCCCGGCTGTGCCGGGCGGCTGCCGTAAGAGGGCAGGAGGAATTAGCATGGGCGATCAGAAGGTACTGGTGGCAGGCGCCGGAAAAAGCGGGATAGCCGCGGCGCGGCTGCTTCTGGCAATGGGCGGGGAAGTGGTGCTCTATGACAGCAGCACGGCCCAGGACGAGAAGAAACTAAAGGCGAATTTTGATGAAGGGGCACGGGTGGCAGTGATTCTGGGGCAGCTTTCACGGACGGATCTTCTGGGGGTGGAGCTTTCCATTATCAGCCCGGGGATTCCACTGGATGCGCCCTTTGTGAAGGTGCTGGATGAGGCCGGGGTGCCCATCTGGAGCGAGATCCAGCTGGCCTACCATGTGGCCAGGGGAAAGCTGGCCGCCATTACAGGAACCAACGGAAAGACTACCACCACGGCCCTGACCGGGGAGATCATGAAGACCTTTTTCCATGAGGTGTTTGTGGTAGGCAACATCGGCATTCCCTATACCCGGACGGCCCTGGATACCACGGACCAGTCCGTGACTGTGGCGGAGGTGTCCAGCTTCCAGCTGGAGACCATCATGGATTTCCGGCCCGATGTCAGCGCCATCCTCAACATTACCCCGGACCATCTGAACCGTCACGGGACCATGGAGGTCTATATTGAGGTGAAGAAGCGGATCGCCGAGAACCAGACCCGGGACAACTGGGTGGTACTGAACTACGACGATCCGGTGCTGCGGGAGTTTGGCCAGGAGACAGGGCTAAAGCCCAGGGTGTTCTTTTTCAGCAGCCGGGAGTCCCTGGCAGAGGGCATGTGTATGGACGGGGACAAAATCGTCTATGCCCATGGCGGCAGCCGGGAAGAGGTGGTGGATATCCACGACTTAAAGATCCTGGGCAGGCACAACCATGAGAATGTTATGGCAGCCGTGGCCATTGCCGTGTGTATGGGAGTTCCCATGGACTGTATCCGCAGGGCGGTGAAGGCCTTTGAAGCGGTGGAACACCGGATCGAGTTTGTACTGGAGCGGGCCGGGGTCAAATATTACAACGATTCCAAGGGAACCAACCCGGACGCGGCCATCCAGGCCATCCGTGCCATGCCGGGACCGGTGGTGCTGATTGCCGGAGGCTACGACAAACACAGTGAGTATGACCAGTGGGTCCAGGAGTTTGAAGGCAGGGTGAAATACCTGGTGCTGATCGGTGAGACCCGGGATAAGATCGCGGAATGTGCCAGGGCCCACGGGTTTAACGAGATTATGTACGCGGAGGATATGGCGGAGGCAGTCAGCGTGTGCGCGGCCTACACGGATATCGGGGACTGCGTGCTTCTGTCCCCGGCCTGCGCAAGCTGGGGGATGTTTGAGAACTACGAGCAGAGGGGGAATATATTCAAGGAATGCGTGAGAAATCTGTAGGAGGCTGCCTATGGCAAAAAAGAAAAAACCAAGACGGTTTTATGACTACAGTCTTCTGATTGCTGTGATCTTTCTGACAGCCTTCGGGCTGGTGATGATCTACAGCGCCAGTTCTTATACGGCCCAGCTTAAGTTCAACAATGCGGCCTATTTCATGAACCGGCAGTTGATGATCGCCCTGGCAGGGCTGGCGGCGGCCCTGGTGATTTCCCGGCTGGACTACCACTGGTATGCCCGGTTTGCGGTGTTCGCCTACCTGCTGTCCTATGTACTGATGATCGCCGTGTCCCTGGTGGGGGAGAAGATCAACGGCAAGAGACGGTGGCTGGGTGTGGGACCGGTCAAGTTTCAGCCTACAGAATTTGTAAAGGTGGCCCTGATCGTGCTGCTGGCAACGCTGATTTCCCAGCTGGGGGTGAAGATCAACAACTGGCGGGCCATGGGGCTGGTGGCAGGTCTGACCCTGCCCATTGCAGGGATTGTGGCAGCCAACAACTTAAGCTCCGGCATCATCATCGTGGGAATCGCCTTTGTCATGCTCTTTGTGGCGTGCAAGAAGAACTGGCCTTTTTTCCTGTGTGCGGCCATGGGAGGCCTGGCCGTGGTCACGGCAGGGCCTCTGGCATTTTTCCTGGAGAAGATTAAGCTTCTTAAGCCGTATCAGTTAAGCCGCATTCATGTGTGGCTGGACCCGGAGGCCTATCCCCGGGACGGCGGCTATCAGGTGCTCCAGGGGCTCTACGCCATTGGCTCCGGAGGCCTGGTAGGAAAAGGGCTGGGGGAAAGCATCCAGAAAATGGGCTTTGTGCCCGAGGCCCAGAATGACATGATCTTCTCCATTATCTGTGAGGAGCTGGGGCTTTTCGGCGCCGTGTCGGTGATTCTGATCTTTCTTTTCATGATTTACCGGTTCATGCTGATTGCAGGCAATGCCCCGGATCTGTTGGGCGCCCTGCTTGTGGTGGGGGTCCTGGGGCATATTGCCATTCAGGTGATCTTAAATATCGCCGTGGTTACCAATACCATTCCCAACACCGGCATTACCCTGCCCTTTATCAGCTATGGAGGCACCTCGGTGCTGTTTCTCATGATGGAGATGGGCATGGTCTTAAGTGTCTCCGGCCAGATCCGGCTGGAAAAATAGGGAAAAGGCCCTGGCCGTCGGTGAACAGAGACATCTTCCGTGCATATGATAAATATAGAAGGAAATGTTGCGGGAGGGGATCTGGTTGTCAGTGATTCATATCCATGGATTATACCGGCTGGAAGGGGAAGTGGAGATACAGGGTTCCAAAAATGCGGTGCTGCCAGTGATGGCAGCATCTGTTCTTCATAAAGGCACCGTGCGGATCAGCAATGTACCCGAAATACAGGATGTGTTCTGCATGATGGAGATCTTAAAGCTTCTGGGATGCGTCTGCGTGTTTCGGGACCATGTGCTGGAGATCTGCACGGAAGGGGTCCGGCCGGTCCGGATCCCGGATTCCTGCTGTAAGAGTATGCGTTCTTCCATTATGCTGCTGGGGCCCCTGCTGGGCCGGTTCCGGGAGGCCAGGGTCAGCCATCCGGGAGGCTGTTCCATCGGGAAGCGGCCTGTGGACCTGCACCTTCTGGCCCTGGAGGCCCTGGGGGCCAGGACCCATGTGGAAGGGGAATCCATCACTGCCCAGGCCCTGGGGCTTACAGGGAACCGGGTGGAGCTGGCTTTTCCCAGTGTGGGGGCCACGGAGAACCTGCTGATGGCAGCCGCGGCGGCGGAAGGAACTACCCGGGTGGAAGGGGCGGCCATGGAGCCGGAGATCGTAGTGCTCTGCCGGTTTCTTAAGGCCCTGGGAGCCGGAGTCCGGGGGGAAGGAACCGGTGTGGTGGAGATCACCGGCAGAAAGGAGAGCCGGGGGCTGGTGGAGTTTTCCGTGCCCGGAGACCGGATTGTGGCCGGGACCTATTTGGGAGCCGTCCTGGGAGCCGGAGGGGATGTGGTGCTGCGGGGGGCCCCGGTCTCACAGATGGCCCGGGTGCAGACGCTGGTACGGGCAGCCGGGGGAGAGATCCGGACGCTTCCGGGGGAGGCAGGACTCTGTATCCGCCAGCGGCAGAGAGCCAGGCCGTTTTCCCTGTCCACAGGCCCTTATCCCCGGTTTCCCACGGATCTGCAGTCCGTGATGCTGGCAGTGGCTTCAGTGGCTGACGGACGTTCCCAGATCCGGGAGACGGTTTTTGAGGAAAGATTTGCCACTGCAAAAGAATTGCAGAAAATGGGCGCCCATATTATAATAGAGGATAATACGGCATATGTGACCGGCCGGGACTGTCTGGAAGGCTGCCTGGTGAAGGCCGGGGATCTGCGGGGCGGGGCTGCCCTGGTGGTGGCCGGACTGGCTGCCAGGGGAGAGACCGTCATCAGCGGTTATCCTTATATCCGGCGGGGGTATGAGGACATATGCAGGGACCTGGCAGGTCTGGGGGCCAGGATCAGTCTGGAAGGGCAGGAAACCAATTGCGAAGAAGAAAATGGATCATTCTGATACTGGCGGTATTTCTGGTATCAGGGATGTTGTGTTTGAAAGTCCGGGAGATCACCGTAACCGGCAATCACCGGTATACCCAGGAACAGATCACAGAACTGCTTTTTCCTGACCGGATCAGCAAAAACTCGGTGGTCTGTTACCTGCGGGACCGTCTGGGGGAACATAAGACCATTCCCTTTGTGGAGGATTATGACATCGTGTTCCACGGTCCCGGGAAGGTGGAGATTCTCCTGTATGAGAAAAGCGTGGTAGGCTATGTATCCTGTATGAGCAGCTACATGTATTTTGACAAGGACGGGATCGTAGTGGAAAGCACCAGCCGGAAGCTTCCGGATATTCCGGAGATCACCGGGCTGAAGCTGGGGTACATAGCCCTCTACCAGAAGCTTCCGGTGGAAAATGAGACCATTTTCCAGGAGATTCTGAACCTGACCCAGATTCTCTCCATCCATGAGCTGGTGGTGGACCGGGTCCAGTACAACAGCCTGGGGGAGGCCACCCTCTATATGGGGGACATTGAGGTGCTTCTGGGAGGAAATGCGGACTTAAACGGCAAGATCGGGGAGTTAAACGACATGGTTCCCCAGCTGGAAGGCCGCAAGGGGACCCTGCATCTGGAGAATTATGACGAGACAAGCCAGGGGGCAGGGTTTGCGTTTACGCCCCGGGAGTGAAGAAAATTAAATGAAAAACAGGTTGATATTTTCACCAAAATCACATATAGTATTAGATAGGTTAGTTTAGGGAGTGCAGGATTCTCCCTTGCAAATAGATTTTACATGGGCTGAAGGAGGAAAGTATCTTGTTAGAGATTAAGATAAATGAGGCGGACAACTCTGCCAGAATCGTGGTCATCGGTGTGGGCGGTGCCGGGAACAATGCGGTGAACCGGATGGTGGAAGAGAATATTGCCGGTGTGGAGTTCATCGGAATCAACACGGACAAGCAGGCCCTCCAGTACTGCAAGGCGCCTACGGCCATGCAGATCGGCGAGAAGCTTACCAAGGGACTGGGAGCCGGAGCCAGACCGGAGATCGGACAGAAGGCGGCAGAGGAAAGCTCCGAGGAGCTGGCCCAGGCCATCAAGGGGGCGGACATGGTTTTCGTCACCTGCGGTATGGGCGGCGGAACCGGTACAGGAGCCGCTCCGGTCATTGCCAGGATTGCCAAGGATATGGGGATTCTCACCGTGGGCGTGGTCACCAAGCCCTTCCGCTTCGAGGCCCGTGCCCGTATGAACAACGCCATGGCAGGAATCGAGAATCTGAAAGAGAATGTGGACACCCTGATTGTGATTCCCAATGACAAGCTTCTGGAGATCGTGGACCGCAGGACCACCATGCCGGATGCCTTAAAGAAGGCGGACGAGGTGCTCCAGCAGGCAGTCCAGGGCATTACGGACCTGATCAATGTTCCGGGCCTGATCAACCTGGATTTTGCCGACGTGCAGACCGTTATGACCGACAAGGGTATTGCCCATATCGGCATCGGACATGCCAAGGGCGACGAGAAGGCAGTGGAGGCCGTGAAGCAGGCGGTGGCAAGTCCCCTTCTGGAGACTACCATCACGGGAGCTACCCATGTGATCATCAATATCTCCGGGGATATCAGCCTGATTGAGGCCAACGAGGCCGCAAGCTTTGTCCAGGAGCTGGCCGGGGACGATGCCAATATTATCTTCGGTGCCATGTACGATGAGAATGCCCAGGACGAGGCTACCATCACGGTCATCGCCACAGGGCTGGATGTCCAGTCCCAGAGCGGAGGGGCCGGCGGCTCCGTAGGCAAGGCCATGACCGGGTTCGGCAGCCAGAGGCCCAAGGCTCCGGCAGCAGCAGGCATGGGAGTTCCTGGGTCCCTGAATACCGGTGCGGTGGCAGCCGCCGAGGCCAGCGCCACCACCATGAAGCCCTCCATGCAGACCCGTCCCCAGGTGGTAAAGCCTGAGGGCATGCAGAACATACCCAGAGATCCGGCGCCGGCTGCCCAGCAGCCCTACCGTCCGGTGAAACGGGACATGCAGCAGATCAATATACCGGATTTTCTGAAAAATAAGAGATAGGACGTGACGGTTCAGAGCGTATCTGAACGGTTACATATAGACAGGGCAGGAGCCGCTGCCAGACAGATGATTTCCCATCTGCCGGCAGCGGCTCCTGCCCTGTCTTTTTTTGCACGACAAAAAAAGCGGGGTACTTCCCCCGGTTCGACAGACATTTTCCAGATATATCCATATAATAGGGACCGTGGAGCAACGGAACCGCCTGGATGTCCTTTGGGGGCTGTACCAGGAAAGAAGGAGGTGGGCTGGAAACCTGTGGTAGTGACTCTGTATCTGGATTCCTGTTTCCTGGTGAATCTGGGGATGAATCTGTGGCTGCTGTTTCTGGTCAAAGGCTTTCTGAAACTGGGAACCAGCCGGAGAAGGCTGCTGGCGGCAGCGGCTGTTGGCGGAGCCGGAAGCTGCGGGACCCTGGTGGCAGGGGCCTGTATGTGGCAGGCAGGCGGCGTCTGGAAGCGGTTTCTGGGGCTCTGGATGTCTCCCTGGGTCCGTCTGGCAGGATGGGGCCTGGGGCTGGGATGGATCATGGTCCGTCTTGCCTTTGGCAGAAGCAGCAGGCGGGAATACGGGAAGCGTCTGGCAGTCCTCTGGATGGGGGCTGCATTTACCGGCGGGATGCTGGCGGCAGGCTACGGGCTGGCGGCAGGGCCGGGGGCAGTATCCCGTGGCCTGGCAATGGGGACCGGGCCGAATGTCCCTGGGGCAGTGTCCCGGGGCTGGTTCAGGGAGCTGCTGGTGTTTGGGACGGCAGTGGCCGGAATCACCCTGGCCCTGGCAGGCTGCTGGAAGCTGGTGCAAGAACGGCTCCATGAGAAGCGCTGCCTTTGTGAGGCCCTGGTGTCGGAAGGCGGAAAGACCATCCGGGTCAAGGCTTTGTGGGATACGGGAAACCAGCTGTTTGAACCTTACACCCACCAGCCGGTCCACGTGATCACCCGGACAGCCTGCGAACGGCTGTGCGGCAGGGTCTCCGGGGTTCTGTTTGTGCCGTTTCAGGCGGTGGGGACCAGGGCCGGGATGCTGCCTGCGGTCCGGGTGGAATCCATGGATGTTGTGAGAGAAGGAAGTGCCGTAAAGCATTATGAACATCCCTGGCTGGCGGTCAGCGAGGAGGCTTTGTCTGCCCGTGGCCAGTATGAAATGCTCCTCCACGGAGAGGAAGGGTAAGGGTCCGGGGCAGGGGATAACCAGTAGAAAAATTTTGGAGGAGAGAGACATGATTCTGAAAGTATCAGTGCCGAGCCGGTTTCATTTCAAAGCGGTTCCCACATTTAAAACCATGTTACTGCAAAGGCAGGGGGAGGTTCATTACATAGGGGGAGCAGACATTCTGCCGCCGCCTCTGGACAGCAAAAGGGAAGCAGAGATGATTGCCATGCTGGGAAAGGAAGGGGAGAAGGAGGCCCGGTCGGTACTGATCGAGCACAACTTAAGGCTGGTGGTGTACATAGCCAAGAAGTTTGACAACACCAGTGTGGGGGTGGAGGATTTAATCTCCATCGGAACCATCGGCCTGATCAAAGCCATCAACACCTTTAAGGCGGAGAAGAATATCAAGCTGGCCACCTATGCATCCCGGTGCATTGAGAACGAGATTCTCATGTACCTGCGCCGCAACAACAAGACCCGGATGGAGGTATCCATCGACGAGCCCCTGAACGTGGACTGGGACGGCAATGAGCTGCTTCTGTCGGATATTCTGGGCACTGATGAGGATGTGATCTATAAGGGGCTGGAGGACGAGACGGAGAAGAACCTGCTGAAGTCGGCCATCAGCCGTTTAAGTCCCAGGGAGCGCAGAATCGTGGAGCTGCGGTACGGCCTTAAGGATGCGGACGGCAATGAGATGACGCAGAAAGAGGTGGCAGATGTGCTGGGAATCTCCCAGTCTTACATTTCCCGGCTGGAGAAGAAGATTATGAAGCGGCTGAAGAAAGAAATCGTGCGGTTTGAGTAGCCGGTTCTGGTGGGTTGCAGGTGTGGTCCTTGCCGGGTACCAGTTGCTTCTGCTGCTTGTGTTTCCGGCGGTAAGTCCGGTGGACACAGGGGAAATGACGGCAAAGGGAGGGGGTGACCCTTCCTATGCCCTCTATCAGAAATACAGGTATGCGTATGAAAACTACGTATACCTTTTTTTGTCCGAGGAAACCGGGGAAGGCGGAGAGGCCGGACAGGAGAGCACCGGCACCGGCGGACAGACCGCCCAGGGAGAGTCCGGGGAAGGGGGGAGCGGCGTACCGGAGACAGCCGGAGCCGGGGAGACCATGGCGGAGGTCTATGCCAAGGTGCAGGATTATGATTACCTGATGAAGCGGTTCTACAATGTGCATCCTTCTACCACGGCTCCCAGGGAGATCATGAAGGCGGAGACATTTCTGAAGCAGGACCTGGCCCTTACCAAGAACAGCCAGGTGCCCCAGATCCTGGTCTACCATACCCACTCCCAGGAGACCTACGCGGATTACGGGCCGGACCGGCCGGAGGCCAATGTGGTGGAGGTGGGAAACGTACTGACGGAAGAGCTGCGGGCCAGAGGCTGGAATGTGATCCACGACACCAGCACCTATGACATCCAGGGGGGAAAGCTGGACCGGAACAAGGCGTACAGCTATGCCCTGGACGGGATTACCGGGATTCTGGACCGGTTCCCGGAGATCCAGGTGGTTCTGGATATTCACCGGGACGGGGTGGCGGACCATATCCACCTGGTCAGCGACATCGGGGGAGTGCCTACAGCCAACATCATGTTCTTCCAGGGCATGAGCCGGACCCCGGAGGGGGAGATCTCCTACCTGCCCAATCCCAATCTGGCAGGGAACCTGGCATTTTCCTTCCAGATGCAGTGGCAGGCGGGAAAGGAATTCCCTGGACTCACCCGG
>CAJTOV010000043.1:0-3262 GCA_910577765.1 uncultured Lachnospiraceae bacterium | reverse complement strand
CTACATGAAGGGACTGCGCTACAATCTGCATCTGCGGCAGCGGTCAGCCCTGGTGGAGGTAGGAGCCCAGACCAATACCCTGGATGAGGCAAAGCAGTCCATGGTGGCACTGGCGGAAGTTTTGGATAGGGTGTTGCAAGGGAAATAAAAAAATGGTATCATAGTAAGGATTAGCAAATCGTCAGGAACAAGAGAGGAATGGAAATTTATGGCGGATACAGATCAGAGCAGGATTCGCAATTTCTGCATTATTGCCCATATTGATCACGGCAAGTCTACCCTGGCAGACCGGATCATCGAGATGACCGGGCTCCTTACCAGCCGGGAGATGCAGTCCCAGGTGCTGGACAATATGGAGCTGGAGCGGGAGCGGGGAATCACCATCAAATCCCAGGCCGTACGGACCGTGTACCGGGCCCAGGACGGGGAGGAGTATATCTTCAACCTGATCGATACTCCGGGACATGTGGATTTTAACTATGAGGTGTCCCGGAGCCTGGCAGCCTGCGACGGGGCGGTCCTGGTGGTGGACGCGGCCCAGGGCATTGAGGCCCAGACCCTGGCCAATGTGTACCTGGCCCTGGACCATGACCTGGATGTGGTGCCGGTGATCAACAAGATTGATCTGGCCAGCGCCGATCCGGACCGGGTGGCCGGCGAGATTGAGGATGTCATCGGCCTGGAGGCCCACGATGCCCCCCGTATCTCTGCAAAGACCGGCCTTAATGTGGAGGAAGTGCTGGAGGCCATTGTCCGGAAGATTCCGGCCCCCGGGGGAAACCCGGAAGCGCCTTTAAAGGCCCTGATCTTTGATTCCCTTTACGATTCCTACAAGGGGGTCATTGTGTTCTGCCGGATGATGGAGGGCACGGTGAAAAAGGGCACCCAGATCCGGATGATGGCCACAGGGGCCCAGTTCGAGGTGGTGGAGGTAGGCTATTTCGGGGCAGGACAGTTCATTCCCTGCGGGGAACTGACTGCCGGCATGGTGGGCTATATTACGGCCAGCATCAAGAATGTGAAGGATACCTCTGTGGGAGATACCATCACCGATGCCAGACGGCCCTGTGAGGCGCCTCTGCCAGGGTATAAGAAGGTGACCTCCATGGTCTACTGCGGCCTCTACCCGGCAGACGGGGCCAAGTACAATGATCTGCGGGAAGCCCTGGAGAAGCTTCAGCTTAACGACGCTTCCCTGTATTTCGAGCCGGAGACCTCCATTGCCCTGGGCTTTGGATTCCGGTGCGGCTTTCTGGGACTTCTCCACCTGGAGATTATCCAGGAGCGGCTGGAGCGGGAGTACAACCTGGATTTAGTGACCACGGCCCCGGGGGTAGTGTACCGGGTACACAAAAAGAACGGGGAGATGACGGAGCTGACCAATCCTTCCAATCTGCCGGACCCTTCTGAGATCGAATCTATGGAGGAGCCTATTGTCAGCGCCGAGATCATGGTCACCACCGAGTTTGTGGGAGCCATTATGACGCTGTGCCAGGAGCGCCGGGGTGTGTACAAGGGCATGGAATATATGGAGGAGACCCGGGCCCTTCTGCGGTATGACCTGCCTCTCAACGAGATCATTTACGATTTCTTTGATGCCTTAAAGTCCCGGTCCCGGGGCTATGCGTCCTTTGACTACGATATGAAGGGCTATGAGCAGTCGGAGCTTGTGAAGCTGGACATCCTTATTAACAAGGAGGAGGTGGATGCCCTGTCCTTCATCGTCCATGCAGATTCCGCCTATGAGCGGGGACGCAGGATGTGTGAGAAGCTGAAGGAGGAGATTCCCAGGCATCTGTTTGAGATTCCCATCCAGGCAGCCGTAGGGGGCAGGATCATTGCCCGGGAGACCGTCAAGGCCATGCGCAAGGACGTGCTTGCCAAGTGCTACGGCGGCGATATCACCCGGAAGAAGAAGCTTCTGGAGAAACAGAAAGAGGGCAAGAAGCGGATGCGCCAGGTGGGCAATGTAGAGATTCCGCAGAAGGCTTTTATGAGTGTACTGAAATTAGATGATGAATAGACAGGAACTGGAGCTATATATTCATATCCCATTCTGTATCCGGAAATGTGCTTACTGCGATTTCCTTTCTTTTGCGGCGCCGGAACGGGTGTACCGGGATTATATGGACAAACTCATTGAGGAGATATACGGACAGAGTGCCTGCTTCCAGGAACATGTGGTCACCAGCATTTTCCTGGGAGGGGGCACTCCCTCTGTTCTGCCTGCGGATCTGGTGGAGGAGCTGTTTGCGGTGCTTCTGGACTGTTTCTGCATGGACGGGGATGCGGAGGTGACCATTGAGGCCAATCCGGGGACCCTGACCATGGAGAAGCTGGAGGTGTACCGGCAAAGCGGCATCAACCGGATCAGTCTGGGGCTCCAGTCGGCGGATGACCAGGAGCTTAAGTACCTGGGGAGAATCCACACCTACGACGAGTTCTTAAAAAGCTACCAGAGGGCCAGGCAGGCAGGCTTTACCAACATCAATGTGGACCTGATGTCTGCCCTGCCAGGCCAGGACCTCCATTCCCTGAAATGTACCCTGCGGAAGGTGATGATGCTGCGGCCGGAGCATATCTCTGCCTACAGCCTGATTCTGGAGGAGGGGACGCCTTTCTACGATTTTTACCGTGGGGAGGGAGCCGGGGGGCTGGTGCTGCCGCCTCTTCCCGACGAGGATATGGACCGGGCCATGTACTACCTGACCCGGGACATGCTGGAGGCCCAGGGCTATGGCCGGTACGAGATATCCAACTATGCCAAGCCAGGCTTTGAGTGCCGCCACAATATGGGCTACTGGACCGGCACCGAGTATCTGGGGCTGGGGCTGGGAGCATCCTCCTACACCTTTGGCCACCGTTACCACAATGTGACGGACTTGGGGGAGTATCTGTCCCTGGATCTAAGCCAGGCCGGGGCAGCGGCCAGGGATGTCCAGAAGCTGGAGCTGGAGGATAAGATGGAGGAGTTTATGTTCCTGGGCCTGCGGCTGACCAGAGGTGTGTCCGGCAGCCAGTTTCTGGAGCGGTTCGGGCAGAATATGTGGAAAGTCTATGGGGATGTGATCCGGAAGATGGAGAGAAAGGGGCTTCTGAAAGTAGAAGCCCCCTGGGTACGGCTGACGGATCTGGGAGTGGATGTGAGTAATGGTGTGCTCAGTGAGTTCCTGCTGGAACCGGGGGTGCTGGAGCGGCTGCGGGAGGGCTAGTACATCGTTGCACTAATTCCCGAGTAAATAGCACTCGCTATCCGCGCCAT
>CAJTOV010000042.1 GCA_910577765.1 uncultured Lachnospiraceae bacterium | reverse complement strand
TTTGTCCAGTTTTCCACATCGGGCGGACGCCCGATGCTTCTTGTCCGGCTATGCCCTGCTCCTGATGCTGTTTATCTTCTGAAGCCAGCAGAGCCAGTCATCGGATTTAAGCTGCTCCGTTACGCCCTCATTTTATGCCATCTGCCCCACAAGTCTGTCCATCATCTCATTACATTCAAAAGAATTTACCACCTTCTTCCTTTACCACAACATCTGCAAGTTTTTATTCACCACAAATGAGCCAGCCGCATATGTTGCATTTTATCAGATGCACATTTCCGCTAAAATACTGCATTGCCATGCCAGGGCATGCCTGAAATTGATTTCCGGCCCGCTGTTTTTACAGTTCCGGGCTGTCAATGACCTGCCTGCCCATTTCCACCATAGCTTCCATATTCAGCGCTGTGCCGGAATTCTGAAGAAGGTAGTAAACATCTCCGTCATTCCAGACCAGGGAACACATGACCGTATCCTCCACTTCACTGGTTCCATAGGAAATATAAAGCTCCCCTGCATCCACAGCCTCCTGTTCCTCCTGGGTTATCTGATAATCCGGCGGAACAAACCGGTAGTGATCCTCGCAGTAAGTCATCGTGATATCTCCGTGCCGGATCTGTCTTGGATTGCCGGTTTTGGCTTCCTGCCGTTCCGGGCGGACACGCTCCACACACAGGGTAAGGGATTCCCCGCCCTTTTTATAATAGACCGATACCTTCGGGAAGGTCTCCAGGACTTCCCCGTTTTCATCATGGGCATTCACATCTACCAGGTATCCCTGCTCAAAGGTATAACCATTCTCAAACTTCTCCGGCGCCTTCACCGGAAATCCGGCCTTCTCATCCACCTGGGCCAGATCCCCATAGGCGGCAAAATCCGCCTCATCCACAGAGTGGGAACTGCTGTATCCCACGATCTTTCCAGCCGCCATCACTGCCATGGTTCCCATGATGCAAAGAGCTGCTGCTGCCACCAGAATCTTACAGGTTCCTCTTTTCTTCATAAATTCTTCCTCCTTCCGGCACCCGGACTCCGGCTGGCCAGCCTGCCACAGTTCCTTCCGGCCGTTTACAACCCTCCGGTTTCCCTGTCTGCTTTCCTGCCTCCGGTCCGCAATTGCCTGATATATCTGTTCTTTCCGGGATTCCGGCATGGAGATCTGCTCTGCCCGGTTCCTCAATGTCTCCTGCATCAGGGCATCAAACGTTCCTCGATCCATGTGACCTGCTCCTTTCTCAAACTTTTTTCCAATGCTTTCCTTGCCGCATAAAGCCGTGACTTTACCGTCCCCTCCAGGCACCCAGCCACCCGGCTGATCTCCCTGGTAGACAGTTCATTAAAATAATACAGAATCACCACGGTTCTCTGCTTCTGGTCCAGCTTCAGAATACTGCGGTACAGATCCTCCCTGACCTCCCGCCGCAGCACCTGCTCCAGCGGGGAGTCCTCCGGCGCCTGCCCCAGATCCTCCTGGAAAAACTGTTCCACCGGCGTCTCCCGGTTCCGCTTCCTCCCATACCGCCAGGCGGTTCTGGTCAGAATCTGATACAGCCAGGTAGAAAATACCGCCGGATCTTTAAGCTTCCCACAGTTGCAGTAGCATTTCACAAACGTTTCCTGAACAATGTCCTCACTGTCCGCACGATTCCCGGAAATCAGCCAGGCCGTGCGCAGCAGCCTGTTCTGATATAAGCCGAAGATCTGGTCGAACGCATCATGATCTCCTGCCTGCATCCGGCGAACCAGAATCTCCACTTCCTCCATGCCAAAACCTCCATTTCTGTCAGCGCCATTTCCAAAAGAGGCCAAAAGCGGCTTTTCCTTAACCATTTTCAGCCATGCCCTTCCGGGCTGGATTCCGGCGCTTTTATTGGGTGCACCTGTATATAAGAGCCCTGGTACAGCAATTCGGTTCAAATAATTTGCAAATAATTTGTAAAACCGGGCAAAAAGAAACAGTCCCGCTGCCAGGACTGTTCTTTCCATTCTAACATGATTCTTCCAAAATAGGACGTAATCCTTCAGACGCCCTCTGAAAACCACTGCTGTACCAATTCCTGTCCTACATTCAAAACCCTTGCAATCATATTGACCGGCATCCCCTCCTGTTTCATATTCAGAGCAGTCTCCCTGGCCTTCTTCATTTCCCCTCTGGCTTCCCCGATCGTCTCCCCTTCCTTCTTTTTATCGTATCCATACTGCTCCACAGCCCTTTTCTGATCAAACAATGCCATCATGATGCTGATAACCTCCGTCACATCAGTATCCTCTGGATGAAGTGCCTGATACAACTGCAAAGCATACTTGCGGGTTCCAAACAAATCCCGGAATACGGAATCCTTGACCGTTCCCTTCACATCTGACTTTTGAATCTCCGGCAAAGAACCGTCCCCCTGCCTTTCCGGCACATCTCTAACCGGTGTTTTATTGACTTTATCCATAGCCTCTCACCCCCTATATCAACACAATTGGCACACATCCTGCCCACCCTATAATTCTATTATAAGAAAAAAACGGAATGTAGCAAGATAAATGACCTGTTTTTACATTTGGTTCAAAGCTCCAGCAAAGCCCGGATCTCCCCTGCCAGCCGTTCATCCCGGTCATAAACCAGAAGCTCCTGGTTATAGACAAAATACGCCTCACAGCCCCACTGGTTGATAAACAGCAGGCTGTCTGTTCCCGCTGTAAGCTCTGTCAGAAAAAACACCATTTCCTGGTTATTTCCCCAGACTTCCTGGATAAATGAAAAGGCCGCTTCCAGCATAGCGCCTACTTCCCCACACTGCTTCTCATGCTTTTTTACCTCACGGCCAAACTGCTTTTTGAGCTTTTCAAAATCCTTTTTTCTGTCCCCGGTTTCCGGAATATCCTGATATTCCTCCAGCATATGTACTGCAATCAGATACTCCTCCTCTTCCCGTCCGGTTACGCTGTTGGCCGCGGTTCTCTCCTTAAGCTGCTGTCTTTGCTCCTCTGCCTGCTGCCTCAGCAGTACCGGAAGGGGCACGCTGTCCTGGCCCAGCATCTTCTTGACACTGCGCAGGGCTTTGGCAACCATCTGGAGACCATGCTCCTGGCGGACAGACATGCGAAAGCCTTCGTTCAGTTTCTCAAGCAGCAGACCCAAAAGGGAAAACCGCTCATCCATCCGCGCCTTCCGCGACCTTTCCCCCATATCCTCCCCGTAGTTTCCGGACAATATATCCGCGATCTGATAATCGGACTTATACTTCTGGTATAAATCATAATAGAGTTCGAACTTTCTTGCAATCTCCGTATCCGTAATATACTGTCCGATCAGCCTCCGGTCAATGGGAAACTTCTTTTTCTCATAAAGCTTCATGGCAGCCGACAGATCCTCCCACCCTCTGGCCGTCACATATTCCACACCGTCCGCGGTTGTACGTATGGAATAAAACCACTGTTGATTGATCTCCAGAAATGTAATCACAGCCCCATGGATTCCCTGCCCATATGCATACTGCTTCCAGACCGGAAAATCCTCCGTCACATCGATCCGTTTCAGCCGGTCCAGCGTCGCCACATCAAATTCCTTCACCGATTTGTTGTACTGGGGCGGATTGCCGGCTGTCACCACCACCCATCCCTGAGGCACCGGCCGGTTCCCGAATACTTTGTATTGGAGAAACAGCAGCATGGCAGGGGCCAGGGTCTCGGACACACAATTAATCTCATCCAGAAAAAGTATCCCCTCCCTTTTCCCGGATTCCTCCATGACCCGGTAAATGGCTGCAATAATCTCGCTCATGGTATATTCCGAAACCAGTGCATGCCCTCCGTCATAATCCATCTCCTGGATCACCGGCAGCCCAAGAGCGCTCTGCCGTGTGTGATGGGTCATGGAATAGGAAACCAGGGCAATATCCAGCTCGGATGCAATCTGCTGCATAATTGCGGTCTTTCCAATGCCCGGCGCACCCACCATAAAGACCGGACGCTGATGGGACACCGGTATGGTATATCTTCCAAATGCGTCCTTGTCCAGATAGATCTGTACGGACTTTTTGATCTCTTCCTTTGCTTCTTTTATATTCATCCTGTCTCTCTCCACCTTTCCTTTCGCGTAACAGTTCAGATCCCCCTTGAATGATTACCCTTTCGCCCATGCCGTCATACATCTTCCAGATAGATCCGGATCGCCCACGGCGGTACGCGGACATCATCCTCCCGTTCCACAAATACAAAAGCCGTTTTATAGGCAGGCGGCTGAACCGGAAATACGCCGTATCCGTCCGTAAAATAGATCAGCCCGCCCAAACGCTTCAATTCTCCCTGGGCACAGAGCTGGTCCACATAGGCAAATACGGGCCTGAAATCCGTCCCGCCTCCGCCCCGCAGCGTCATCCCCGAAATATAGGCTTCCAGATGCTCCAGGGAAGCAATTCTCACGTCCCCCTGGACAGCAGCGTCGCACTGAATGATGTGAAGAACGCTCTGATCGGAAAAACACTCATTCTGGCATAACAGATTGTAGGTTTTGTTGAGGAACCTCTGTACCAGGGATTCACTGCAGGAACCGGAGGTGTCCAGCGCCACCACAAATTCCCTGATCTGCTTCTCTTCCTTATATTCCAAAGGCTCTATCAGCGGGATTTTCTTTAACATCCCCAGACCGTACAGATAATAGGTATAGTCAAATTCGTCCTGATTGATCTTCATACGCTCATGGTGCACTGCAAATTTCTTTAAAAATTCCGTGTAATCGCACTTCTCCCGGGTCAGCCGCTGAATGGCAAGAAGCATACTGCCTGGTATGTTTCCTCTATCCTTTGCAACGCTTTTGGCATGCAGGGCCACGCTTTCCGCTGTTTCCTTCCATTCCCTGGACAGCCGTTCCATCCGGGCCGCTGCTTTCACGGGACTGCCGGATTCTGCCATGTGCTCCCTGCCCCCTCCGTCTTCCCGCTCCGCTCCGTCCGCCCCGCTCCCGGTGTTTTCCTGCTCTGTCCCGGGCTCTGCTCCCTCTCCGTCTTCCTGCCTGCTGCTCTCCTGGTCTTCCCCGCTTCCGGCACCCCAGCAGGCATGGCTGTCCCTTCGAAACATCGCCTCCAGTTCAGCCGGCCCATAACCGCCCAGCTCCTCCTTTTGCGCAAATACTCCCTCCAGATATCCGGCGATGTGGGGTGCCGACATCAGGGGAACTGCTCCCTTTATATGATCCGCAATCTTCAGACACTCCCCCGGAAGCTGCCGGGAAATCCACGGTACCCCCATCTCTCCCACCACATCCGCCACCGCAATATCCGCGGCCAGATTCCAGTACCGTTCCTGATGCTTTCCTGCCTGAAAGGGATGCTGGTACAGACAGTGAATCACCGTATGCAAATAGTCGCAGGCAGCCGCCTCCGGCTTTTCCAGATACCGGTTCAGCAGATAATCCCTGTCATAATACAGCTTTTCCCCGTCCGTGCCGAAAAAGACCGGCTTCCGTTCCTCCGGTACCAGGCGGAAAATCGCCAGCTCCAGAAACCGCAGTTCCAAAAATATCTTGTGGCAGCTGCTTTTTAACACTTCCATGCACGCCTTCTTTTTCCTGTCTTCATCCATTACCGCTTATTCATCCTTCCCCGCCCCGCCACAGGGCATCTTCGTCCGGTTTTCCCCGCTCCGCCAACGGTTGTCCTATACCCGGAGGCTGCTGCCCGTCCGTCTGCCTTTTCCTTTTTTCCTGTTGAGCCATTCCGTAATGTAGGCCGCACATACGGTCCTTCCGGTTCCATTGCAGTATTTCAGCAGTTTCATCAGGGAACCTTCGCTTAAAAAATCCCGTTTTAAAAATGAGAGAAACTCCTTTTCCTTTCCCCCTTCCAGAAGCCGGTATCCCATTTTGTAAGAAATTCTGCGGACATAATCAGTATATACCGAGTCCTCATCCGTCCCGGAGCGGCCCAGTCCCTGCTCCGCAAATTCCAGCTTTTCCTCCGGGTCCACAATCTCGGAAAGGCACAGGGCGTATTCTTCATAATCAATCTGGTCGCCGTTCCAGGCTGTCTCCAGGTGGCAGATTGCATTTCTCCGGATACTCTCCGGTATGAGAAAATAATCCCGCTTTTCGCTTCTTTTATGGAGAACCGTGATCCTGCAACGGCCCCACTCCAGATTCACACGGCTGTTTTTCATGTACGGCCAGACTGCATTTACCGCCGCCACGATTCCCTTTGCCGTCCCCTCGTAGGCTTCCACCTCTTCCGCATAAAACAGGGACCCCCTCCCCAGCCGCCTTACGGCCGGCGGCAGCGCAATCCGCCTTACTCCCTTTGCCATCAGCGCATAGTCTCCCATCTGCTCCAGATTTTTATTGCAGGTCACAGAAGTCAGCCCGCTTCCGAAAAAGGCAAAGCTCCCCAGATAATTCAGCTTCTCCGGCAGCACAATCCTGTGCAGGTTCTCACATCCGGAAAATACCCCGGCTCCCTGGTATGTGCCCGAGTCCGGGATCTCTTTGATGCCCGGGGACAGCTGTACATGCTCCAGCAGCCTGCATTCCGAAAAAGCGCCTGTTCCAAGGACCGTTACGCTCTCCGGGAATATCACTTCTTTCAGCCATCTCTGGTTGCAAAAGGCAAATTCGCCGATTTTCCGGACGCCGTCGGGAATCACGAAAGTATGATCCCGTTTGCCCGGGGGATACCAGACCAGGGTTTTCCTGTCCCTGGAATACATGACTCCGTCTGATGTACAATACTTCCTATGGTCAGCCGCAATGGTCACCGATTCCAGGCTCTGCCATTTCCTCAGGCTCACCAGATTGACCGGAGCCGCAGGGGAGGTAATGGTCAAAAAATGGCAGGAAGCATACTGGTCCAAGGCCTCTATATCCCTGACCCCCGGCACTACAGGGGTCTCAAGCCGCTCCAGACTCCGCTTTCCCTGAAATAAATCCGGATGAAATTTTCTCACATGCCCGGGTACGGTCAGACACTTCCTGCCATCCGGGAACCGGTACAGCATGGACCCGATGATCACCGTCTCTCCCTGCCCCTTCAGCCATGCGGACCCGCGGAATGCATTGCCGGCAATTTTGGTCTCCTTTCCGGAAAACTGAATCTTCTCATACCTGGTTCCGTAAAATGCGTTGTCCCGGATCTCCCTGACTGAATCCGGAATCTCCACACAAGCTCCCTTACCTGCCAGGCAATACAACAGCTCCCCGTTCCTTTTCCCAATGATCATCCTGCCGTCTGAGACAAATGCGGAATTGGACGGATCAACCTCTACCCGCTCCAGCTCCGGGAAAAGATCATTGTTGATCTCCACCCGTTCCAGGGATGCGGGAATATATAAATACTTCACCTTGTCAAAATGGCGCCGTTCCGAAGGGTTCTCCCGCCACTCGGTGACCCGCTTGCCGTTGCAGCACTCCGGCAGCCATACCGTCTCGCTGCCAATCTTCCCGATCGAAATACAACACTCGGAATCTTTTCTGTACCAGGAATGTATCGTTTCTGATTGAAACCGGTTTCCTCTGTATTCCATATGCTCCATTGAGCTCCCTCCTGACCCGGATTAACCGGAAACACACCATATATACTTATAGATTTATTTTATTATACTAAATAAGCCGATTGTTTTCAACTATAAAGTATAATAAAATATACTCAAAACTATAGATAATTGCTCAATCTATAACAGGAGGCATCTTGATGGAAGAGTATGATTTTAAGAAGATCGGGTTAGAATTGCGGCGGCTCCGGACCGAGCACGCCTGCACCCAGGAACACATTGCGGATGAACTGGGCTGCACCGTTGCCTTCATCAGCAATGTTGAAAATAACCGCACCAAAGTAAACCTGCGGGTTCTCACGTATTATGCAAAGCTTTTCCATGTATCCGTAGATTCTATATTAAATGCCGGACAGACAAATGCAGGATACCAGAACGCCTCCGCTGTCCGGGATGCCGAAGCGCTTGATATCCTGCATCAGTTCTCGCCTGAAGACCAGGAAAGGATTATTAAAGTTTTAAGGTGTATCCGGGAGGCGGATTCGGAATCTACCCGCAAAAATCCCCCTCAATCACCTTCCAGGCCGCATCCACACTGAAATGCTCCCGGATATACACCTGGGTTCTGCGGCTTAACTCCTGGCACACCTCTGTATCCTGATACAGCTTCACCACCATATCCGCGAAGGCCTCCGGCTCATCCTCCACCACCAGCACATCCTCCACCTGGGGGATGCCCTCGGCTCCGATGGAGGTGGTCACCACCGGTGCGCCGTTGTAGATGGCCTCCACCACCTTGCCCTTGACGCCGGCCCCGTACCGCAGGGGCACCACCACCAGACGGCAGGCGCCGTACAGCCGCACCAGCTCCTCATCGGACACGAAGCCCTTGACAACAATGCCATTTCCCGGCTGCTCCAGCTCCTGAATCTCCTGGGTCACCCGGGAGCCCACCACCCAGAACTCCGGCGGCACCTGGCCCTGGTCCTCCATTTCCCGGCGAATCCGGGGATAGATGTCCCTGGCAAACCACAGCACCGCGTCCGCATTCGGCGGATGGGCAAAGCCTCCCACAAACATCAGGCCCTCCCGTCTGGCAAAGTCCTGGGGAATGTCATCCCGGAAGGTATCAAACACATAAGCCGTAATATCCTTTACCGGCAAATCCGGGTCAATGGCATGGACCGCGTCCCGCTCAATACAGGAAGGATAGTAGGATACCGCCGCCTTGCCCATAAGGGACAGCTCCACAGACTTCCAGTACTGGGAATCCTCCCGCTTCTTTGGGTCCCCGGTAAGCTGGTACTCCCTGCCCTCCCGCAGAAAATGCAGGTCATGGCCATAGTAAATCACCTTGATATCCGTATTATCCAGTATATAATCCACATATTTGGAAGCAATGTGGGGCCGGTTCAAATAGGCCACCGCAATGTCGTCCCCATGGTCCCGCAGCCAGTCCCAGATCCCGGCCTGGTATTCCGGCCCGTAGAGAATCTCGATGCCCATCTGCTGCAAGGTGGTGGAATAAGGCTCCTCATGAAGGAAATTATCCCCCAGGAACTTGACCACAAATCCCTTTTGCAGGAACATTTTCAGATACTGGAAGGTGGTTCTGGAGCCTGCGTCCCGGTCATAGGTGGGCACATAATGATCCACCACCAGAATGATCCGTTTCCCCATGCTCCGCTCCCTGGCCCGGAAGGGGTCCGGGTTGCCGGTGTTCTCGCACTGGTTTGCCAGTTCCTCCTTCCACTTCTCCCGCAGCTTCTCCCCGTTCTCCACCTGGTAACGTTTCAGCCCGGTGCCCTGGACATCCGTCCCATTGGAAATGCCCTCGAAATGGATGACTTTGGACAAGGGCTGGTACACCACCCGGTATCCGGCCCTGCGCACCTCAAAGGCCAGGTCCGAATCCTCGCAGTAAGCCGGCGCATACCGTTCATCGAACCCGCCGATCTGCTGCCATAGCTGCCTGGGCAGGAGAATGGCTGCGCCGGAAATATAGTCCACGTCCTTGACATAGTTGTATTCCGCCTTGTCCGGGTCATCCAGACGCCCATAATTCCAGCCGGAGCCGTCGCTCCAGATAATGCCCCCGGCCTCCTGGAGCCGCCCGTCAGGATACACCAGCCTGGACCCCACCATGCCGATGGACGGGTCCGATTCAATCAGGTTCACCAGGGAACTGAGCCACCCTTCCGTTACCTGGGTGTCATTGTTCAGGAACATCACATAGGTTCCCCTGGCATGGCCGGCCGCCTGGTTGCAGTTGCGCAGAAAGCCCTGGTTGGTGGTATTGCGGCAGATCACAAGCCCGTCGGCAAACTCCGCCAGATGCTCCGTGGCGTCCGTGGACACGTCGTCGGCAATGATCACCTCATAGCTTACATCCTTTGTGTGCTCCAGAATGGACACCAGGCAGGCATAGGTGTAAGCGATCTGGTTATACACCGGAATCACAATGGACACCTGGGGAGCCTCCTGGTTCTCAAACCGCAGTTTCCCGTACTGCCGGTAAATATCCCCGATCTCAAAGTCCCCTTTCCGCAGATTCCGCCCTTCCTCCGTGGCGTACAGCTTCCTGGTGCGGACCGGATGGAGGATGGCTTCTTTCTGGTAAGCCAGCTTCTTGCGCTGGACAGACCCTCTGGGATACTTCTGGTTGAACCGGTCCCCCAGCCGTCTGCGGATCTTGGAAAGGATGGCTTCATGGCTGTTTAAGTAGGTCAGGGTCCTGCCCATCTCGTCGATCTCATGGCGCAGGTCCCGGATCATGGCTTCCAGATTGGTCACATGGTTGTTGGTAAGCCGCTGGACCTCGGTCATCTTGCGGATGGCCGCGTCCTTTTCCCGGGTGTGGATCTTCATCTGCCCGATCCGCTCCCTGGCCCGGTCCAGGTCCTTCTCCATCTGGCGCATTTCCCCCTGGTCCCGGGAAAGGAACAGATAGTTGCCCAGATAAAGCTGCTGGTTCTCCCCGTGGACATAAGCCTGGAAGCTTTCCTCCATCCTTCCATAGACCTGCGCCATATCAGAGGTAATGCCCAGTTCTGCCAGCAGCGCCTCCAAAGTCAGCCCCTGCATCAGGCTGCTGTACTGCTCATGGAAGTATTTCAGCATCCGGTACACGATGAAATGCTCCGGCACCGGAAAGTCGTAAACCCACTCATAATCCAGACAGAAATCTCCCTCTGCCGTGGTAAGGATATTCTCAAACAGCAGGTCAATATTGCTGGCCCGGCAGGCCGTATCCTGGGCCAGAAGGGCCATATCCTCCGGCTCCAGCCCCTGGCCGAAGACCTCGGTAAATTCCTCCGACACCTTGAACCAGCCCCGGGAGCCGGGAACCAGGTCAAAAACCTGGTCTATAGCCTTGTGAAGGGCGGCCAGAGGCGCCTGGCTGCCGGAGATTTCCTCCCCCAGCTTCTCCGCCCATGTTTTCCCTTCCAGATAAGGGAAGTAGGCCGCGTTCCGGTCCTCCCGGTAGGAAGGCTCTGCCACCTTCAGCCGCCTGTGCTGGCCGGCCAGGGCCTTGCATTTGTCCGCAAAGGACCAGATGTGGGCCATGCCTTCCAGGTGGAAGGCGGCTTTTTCCACGTAGTAGCGGGGGGAAGGCCCGGCGTGAACCGGTGCGGCTGCTGCCGGCGGATTCTCCGCCGGGGCTTTCTCCGGCACCGTTCCATCCTGACCGGCCAAAACCCGGTCCGGCTGGTCTGCCCCGGCTGTCCCCTGGCAGATGCAGGTACGGATCTGGAAGGCTTCTTTCCGTGTCTTATTATACTTTATAAAAATCCGGTCTTCCTCCGGGTACAGCTTTTCCCTGTCCCGGCTCCAGAACACCAGATAGGAGTTGGCGTACTGGTCAAACATCCCCTCCCCGCACACCAGGTCGAACCGCTCCCCCATGTCCATGGCATGGTAGCGGGGGTAGTCGTAGGCGTACATGGTTCTGGTTAAATCTCCCTTTTTGGGCAGATAACTGTCGGAGTAGATGGTAATGGGGGTACGGTAGTCGGGCATGGGGTAGAAGAAGCGCAGGAACGAAGCAGGCGCCGCCTGTCCCGCATCCTCTGCAAACAGGTTTTCCACCTGCCTCTTTGTAAGCCCGTTCTTCTCCGGCGCCGTGCCTGCGAAATATTTCATTCCCAGGGCATTGGGAACCGCCGCGATCAGGATACCCTCCGGCTTTAACAGCTTTTTGGCAGCCTGGATGGTCTCCGGATTCAGGTCTGCATCCTGGCTTACCAGGGTCACGTAGTCATACTTGCGGCCATTCTGGATTTGCCCCCCGTAGTCTCCCAGGCTTTTTTTGACATACTCCACATTGGCGGCATCCGGGTACCGGACCTGCACCGTCTTTAATGCCTGGGCATCCTCATCCAGCACAGTCACCTTGGCCACGCTGGTAAGGAACAGCCCGGTCATGGCCCCATAGTCGGCCCCTGTCTGTAAAAGCTCTGCCTCCGGGTCAAAATCATACCATTCCAGCAGCAGCTCCCGCTGGTCTGAAAGGGCATACAGATAGTCCAGCCGTGTATTCCCCTCCAGCATCCTGGGGATGTCCCGGTCACAGGATTCCAGCAGGACTTGTATCTCATCATTCATGTTGACCTCCATTCTGTGGGTGTCCGGCCTTTACGGCTGGAATTTATGCGTCCGTTACAGTCTTTACGGCTTCCACCTGGGACTCCATGTCATACACGCCTACGGTATTCTTGTTGGAAATAACCGTGATGCTGGCAATGTCATACAGCCGGTGGTACACCGTGTGTTCTCCCATCTCAAAGCCGGTACAGCTCATGGACAGCAGGTATTCTCCCCCCTGCAGCGTCATTTTCTGCCGGAAGGAAACCTCATATTCCTCCCCTGCTTTTACCGGGCGGATGTCCGCCCCCTCAAACATGGTGTTGGTTCCCGTAAGATCCGTGCCCTTCCGGTCCTTGATGGTATAGGTAAAGATAGGGGCCTGGATGGACGCGTGGAACCGGATCTTTTCTTTGATGGTGAAATATTCTCCTTTCAGCAGCAGATTGGTCAGATTCCCATGCTGGTCAAACAGCCCCAGATCGTAGATCTCCGCCCGCCCGTCGCCGTATTCGGTCCGGCTGGGATTGATGGTCAGCTTGTCCTTCATCAGGCCGGAGCTCTCCTGTCCCATGGTCCCGGAAGCCTCCCGGGATGGGCCGGAAGCTACGGCTCCGGCACTGGCCGTTTTGCCGCGGGGGCTTCCGGCCTTCTCCAGCATTCCGCCGGAGAAATCATTCATCTCATCCAGTGCTTCCTGCAAAGAATCTATCTGGTTGGCCAGAATCTTCTTATATAAATCCACCATCTTTCCAGGCGCGCCTTCTGCCACAAACTGACCCTTGTTGAGAAGCACCACCCGGTCACAGTATTTGATCACGCTGCCCATATCGTGGGTCACCATCAGGATGGTGGTTCCGCCTCTGCGGATTTCCTCCATACGGCGGTAGCATTTGGACTGGAAAAAGACATCGCCCACAGACAATGCCTCATCCACAATCAGAATCTCCGGCTCCACATTGATGGCCAGCGCAAAAGCCAGCCGCACGAACATGCCGCTGGAGTAGGTCTTTACCGGCTGGTACACGAAATCCCCGATATCCGCAAACTCCAGAATGTCCGCCAGCCTGGCCTCCATCTCCTTCCTGGAAAATCCCATCATGGTTCCGTTCATATAGATATTCTCAATACCGGTATAATCCATGTTGAATCCGGCCCCCAGCTCCAGAAGGGCAGAGATCACCCCTTCCACCTGAACCTGGCCGGAGGTGGGGGTCAGGACCCCGGTAATGATCTTTAAGATCGTGGACTTGCCGGAACCATTGGTCCCGATGATCCCCACGGTCTCCCCCTTCTTCACCCGGAAGGAAATACCGCTGAGAGCGTAAAAATCCTTGTGGTAATTCTTATGGGACAGGCTCAGGGACTCCTTCAGACGGTCAATGGGCTTGTCGTATAGTCTGTATATTTTGCTGACGTCCTGGACGTCAATGGCATATTCTCTGTTTGCTGGCATGCGTCTTCCTCCGCGATTTATTATAGCATTAATCCTGGCCGGGTGCAAGGATGGGGAATGGGCTCATCCTGACAGCAGCGCCCCTGGTTCTTCACCAGAAGCGCATATTCGTCATACCGCTTCATTCCATTGGCCCGCAGGATCTGCCCGATATTCTGTCTGGTGTGGGGAACAATCCGGCTTTGGACCCATCTCATACTCCATTCCGGGCTTACCTTGCAGAGTCCACGTTTCCAGAAAGCTGCCATGACAAACGGCAGTTCATTGGAGACCGCATACTCTGGAATATCGATTGTAAATTCCTTCTTCTCATCATCATAATTCAAAACAGACAGAATTTTATTCCGGTCAATCTGATCATTTTTGATTGCGTACCGTTTCAAAATAGCACCACCTTTGCCATATCATTTCCCATATTCTTTCTCCAGGCCTGCCGCACGGTTTCCACTGACTGCCCCAATTTTATCACAAGAAGCCTCGGCAGGCAAGGGGAGCCGGCGCTAAGCAGCCATTTCCGAAACGAAAAAAGGCACACCCGAAGGTATGCCTCATCCGTTTTCTTACTCGTACTCTACCACATCCAGCCACTTCTCCAGCAGCTCCTTCTCCTCCGGAATTCCTTTGCCCAGACGGGAAGCCGCGGTAATGGGAATCCATCTCTGGACATACTGCTGGGCTGTGTCGCTCATCTCGCAGAAGGTCTCCAGATAAAGGTCTGCCAGCTTCTGGTCCTTTAAGGCAAACAGCAGATAGGTGGTTGCCGCATCTGCGGAAGCATTGCCCTGGGTGGCATGGGACCAGTCCAGAAGGTAGTACTTTCCGTTGGGAGCCACGATAACATTGCTGGGATTAAAGTCCCCGTGAAGCACCTTGTTGTGCTTGGGCATGCTGCTTAAACGGGTGTGAAGCTCATAACGGGTAGTGGCGCTGAGCGCCTTGGTGGCGGATATCTTGTCGTTCCACTTGTCTTTCAGCTTGTTAAGCTTGGGGCACCGCTTGCTGTGAACCTCCAGCTGCAAAGCCACGAACTCCTTCATGTACCTGTTTAAATTGGCCGGGTCTTCTGCCATGATCTCTTCCAGGGTTCTTCCCTCAATATAGGTAGAGGTGATGGACCATTTTCCGTCTTCCATCACATCCACACCCAGGACGTGGGGAATGGGAAGCCCAGTCTCCTCCACACGGGCCTGGTTCAGGGCCTCATTAAGCACGTCAGCCTTGGGATAGTTTGTGTCAAATACCTTCACCACTTTGTCGCCGTCACGGTAAATCTGCTTGTGTGCGCGTTCTGCTAATACATTGTTCATTCTTCTTCTCCCTTCTGATTCCCCATTGGGCTGCTTCCGGTTTCCCCAGGAAGCAGCCGTGTCATATGGATCATGCCGCTTGTTATTTGTAACAGTTCAAGGCTTATCTGTTACTGTTATTTTACTTTCCGTAGTAGGCCCGCAGATACATATCCTTGATCTCGCTCATCAGCGGATACCGGGGATTGGCGCCGGTACACTGGTCATCAAAAGCCTGCTCCACCATGGCATCCAGATTGTCCAGGAAGTATTTCTCATCCACACCGTACTCGGCAATGGTCTTCTTCACCCCTACGGCGGCTTTCAGCTCCTCGATCTTCTGGATCAGCTTCTTGACGGCTTCCTCGTCATCCTTTGCCTGGATTCCCACAAAACGGGCGCACTCGGCGTATCTTGCCCGGGTATGCGGATACTGGTACTGGGAGAAGGTTCCCATCTTCCGCGGGCACTCAGCCGCATTGAACTCCACCACCAGGGAGATCAGCAGGGCATTGGCAATTCCGTGGGGGATGTGATGGAACGCACCCAGCTTGTGTGCCATGGAATGGCAGACACCCAGGAACGCATTGGCAAATGCCATACCGGCCAGGCAGGAGGCGTCAGCCATCTTCTGGCGGGCTTCCACATTGCTTCCTTCATTATAGCATACAGGCAGGTAATCGAACACATTTTTCATGGCTTTCAGCGCCAGGCCGTCGGTGTAGTCGGTGGCCATGACGGATGCGTAGGCTTCCAGTGCATGGGTCAGCACATCCACGCCGGAGGCGCTGGTCAGGCCCTTGGGCTGGCTCATCATATTGTCCGTATCCACAATGGCCATGTTGGGCAGAAGCTGGTAGTCGGCCAGGGGATACTTGATGCCGGTTTCCTGGTCGGTGATGACTGCGAAAGGAGTCACCTCGGAACCGGTACCGGAGGATGTGGGAATGGCTACAAAGTAAGCCTTCTCGCCCATCTTGGGGAAGGTGTATACACGTTTCCGGATATCAATGAACCGCATGGCCATATCCTGGAAGTCTACTTCCGGATGCTCGTACATGACCCACATGATCTTGCCGGCGTCCATGGCGGAACCGCCGCCCAGGGCGATGATCACATCCGGCTGGAATGCCGTCATGGCTCTGGCGCCTTCCTGGGCATTGGCCAGGGTGGGGTCTGGCTGCACATTGGAGAAGCACTGGTACACAATGCCCATCTCGTCCAGCTTGTCGGTGATGGGTTTGGTGTATCCGTTCATGTATAAGAAGGAGTCGGTGACGATGAAGGCTCTCTTCTTGCCCATTACATCTTTCAGCTCGCTCAGTGCTACCGGCATGCAGCCTTTCTTGAAGTATACCTTCTCAGGTGTACGTAACCACAGCATATTCTCTCTCCTCTCAGCCACAGTCTTGATATTCAGCAGGTGCTTGACTCCTACGTTCTCGGATACGGAGTTGCCGCCCCAGGAACCGCAGCCCAGGGTAAGGGAGGGAAGGAGCTTAAAGTTATAAAGGTCACCGATTCCGCCGTGAGAGGAGGGAGTGTTGACCACGATCCGGCAGGTCTTCATGGCTGCCGCATGTTTTGCCATCTTCTCTTTCTCGTTGGTATTGATGTAAAGGGAGGCAGTGTGGCCGTAGCCGCCGTCCTTGACTAACTGCTCTGCCTTGGCCAGGGCCTCATCGAAATCTTTGGCCTTGTACATGGCCAGCACCGGAGACAGCTTCTCATGGGCAAATTCCTCGGAAATGGCCACAGACTCTACCTCACCGATGAGGATCTTGGTGTCTTCCGGCACACTGACTCCTGCCATGGATGCAATCTTGTGGGCGCTCTGGCCTACGATCTTGGCGTTAAGGCCGCCGTTGATCAGGATGGTCTTGCGGACCTTCTCGATCTCGTCTCCCTGGAGGAAGTAGCAGCCACGGTATGCGAATTCCTTCTTTACCTGCTCATAAACCGGCTCCAGCACGGTTACCGACTGCTCGGAGGCACAGATCATACCGTTGTCAAAGGTCTTGGAATGGATAATGGAGCTGACAGCCATCTGGATGTCCGCGGTCTCGTCAATGATTACCGGCGTGTTGCCTGCGCCTACGCCCAGAGCCGGCTTGCCGGAAGAATAGGCAGCAGTCACCATGCCGGGACCGCCGGTGGCCAGGATAGTGTCTGCGTCACGCATAACTTCCTGGGTCAGCTCCAGGGAGGGTACATCAATCCATCCGATGATGCCTTCCGGTGCGCCGGCCTTCACAGCAGCCTCCAGTACAATCCTGGCTGCCTCAATGGTGCAGTTCTTTGCCCTGGGATGGGGGGAAATGATAATGGCGTTTCTGGTCTTCAACGCGATCAGGGTTTTAAAAATAGCGGTAGAAGTGGGGTTGGTGGTGGGGATTACTGCCGCGATCAGGCCGATGGGCTCTGCCACCTTCTTGATCCCGTAGGCTGCATCCTCTTCGATGACGCCGCAGGTCTTTGTGTTCTTGTAAGCATTGTAAATGTACTCGGCTGCGTAGTTGTTCTTGATGACCTTGTCTTCCACTACGCCCATACCGGTTTCCGCCACAGCCATCTTGGCCAGGGGAATCCGCTGCATATTGGCTGCTTTTGCTGCCTCATAGAAAATCTTGTCTACCTGCTCCTGGGTGTAGGTGGCAAACTTCTCCTGGGCCTTGCGCATTGCCTTCATCTTCTTAGTCAGGGCTTCTACGCTGTCAATGAGTTCTGGTGTGTTGTTTGCGACATTCTGTGCCATACTACTCGTTTCCTCCGATAGAAATTTAGGTTTGCATGGGTTGACGGGTTATTTGTACATGGTTGCACGATTTACCTGGACTGGAGATTCGTGCAGGAATGTACCAGGTGGGTCGGACTGAATTCGTTATTTTTTTAACGCTTTCATTGATTCTATTATACTATCTGTTAAAAAAATATCAATCCATAATATGACGAAACTTTCCCTCCAATTCCAGATTTGTTTTGGCAGTTTGTATGGCATTACAGTAACGCCAGCCCCGTTACTGTTCGCCGGGTACCAGCGAACAGTAACCGCCAGCCCCCACCTGTCTGCACAAAAACAGCCGGAAAGCTTGAATATTTCCCACTTATGCGGTATTATGATAGTAAGATAATGGCTTTATAGTTTTATCCCAGCCAATGAACACTAGGAGGATTTCCCTTGAAGCAAAAGATAAGACACTTCCTATGCTGCTGCCTTGTGGCATGCCGGCTTTTCGCCATCACTGCCTACGCACAGCCGGACTGGCCTTCTGACACAGGCATCCTGGCAGAAGCCGGTATTGTCATAGACGTGGATTCCGGTGCCGTGCTGTTCGGCCAGAACATTCACGAATCCTACCCGCCGGCAAGCATCACCAAGCTGCTGACCGCCCTGGTAGTACTGGAACACTGTAATCTGGATGAGACGGTAACCTTTTCCCAGGAAGCCATCTCCAATGTGGAGCCTGACAGCGGGGACAAAATGCGTCTGGTGCCCGGAGATACCCTGACCGTGGAGGACGCCCTCCATGCCCTGCTTCTCCGCTCCGTGAACCAGGCCGCCAACGGTCTGGCAGAGCATGCAGCCGGCAGTATGCCGGAATTCGTGGACCTGATGAACCAGAAGATTGCAGAACTTGGGTGTAAGAACAGCCATTTTGACAATCCCTCCGGCCTTAACGGGGACACCCAGTATGTATCCGCCTATGACATGACCCTGATCGCCCGGGCGGCCTTTGCCAATGAGGACCTTCTGCGGATCAGTTCCACCGTCAACTACAAGACCGGCCCCACTGCCAACAATCCGGACGGTTTCCCCATGCGCAACGAACACCGGTTTCTCTATACCACGGATTCTGCCAGCCCCAACTATTATCCTTATGCGGTAGCCGGGAAGACCGGATACCTGCTGAAAGCAGGCAATACCCTGGTGACTTATGCCGAAAAGGACGGCAGGCGGCTGATCTGCGTCATTCTGAGGGGATCTTATGACTCCTACTTCCAGGACACCAAGACCCTTCTGGAGTTTGGTTTCAACCGTTTCCAGAATGTTCAGGTGGCAGACCAGGAGCAGAGCTATGTAACCGGAGACGCTCCCATGACCTTTGGGGAATACACCTTCCAGCCCTCCGAGCTGATGATCGAGACCGGGCGGATGGTGACCCTGCCAAAGGGAGCTTCCCTGACAGACGCCACCCTGACCCTGACGGAACTGGATGCGCTGCCGGAAAACCAGTCAGAGGAGCTCCCCAATGGGGCTGTGGCCCAGCTGTCCTACACCTACAATGACCGGAATGTGGGCAGTGCTTATCTCCTGGTGAAGAATCCCCCGGCGGGATTCGGCCAGACGGACCAGCCGGAGATGCCTTCCCAGGCACCGGAAGAAGCCCCGGAGGAGGAAACCACCGCTGCACCGGAAAAGGAAGGCGGTTTCTTCTCTGGTCTGAAGCTTCCGGCTCCCAGGCTTCCCAGCCTTCCTTCCGGCGGAGGACTGCTGATCTCGGCTGTGATTCTGATAATCGGGATTAATGCTGCTCTGGTAGGCCTGGTTGCCTACCGCCAGAAAAAGGAGGCCCAGGCCCTGGCCCAGCGCCGGGAACGCCGCCGCCAGCGGCTTATGCAGGACGGGGACCAGGAAGAGTTTGCACGGCTTATGGCGGAGAGACAGCAGAGACAGAGCCAGCAGAACAGGAAACGGAGAAGCTGAACGTATCCCCTTTTATCCCACAAACCAAATACCCCACAGCAGGCTGACGGAGCAGGCTGTGGGGTATTGGCGTTACAGTTCACGGGGCGGGGACAAGAAGATGCCCCCGTGAACAGTAACGTATTTGCCTCTGCACTTCGTCATATAATAGTTATAATATATTGACCTGGCTGTTTAGATTGATTATAATAAAACTACGGAAAAATGCATCATTTTACAATATTTCGAAGTAAGGGGCAAAGGATGGAAACGATCAAGAGGGATTTGTATTTGAACCGGCTGATTGAACGCAGGGAAAATGGCCTGATTAAAGTGATTACCGGTATTAGGCGATGCGGAAAGTCTTACCTGCTGTTTAATCTATATTATCAGTATCTTTTGGACTCTGGCGTAGAGGAATCCAGAATCATCAGGATTCCGTTAGATGATGAGGATTACCGTGAATTACATGACAGCAGGCGGCTGAGCGGTTATATCAAAGAGCGTGTCACCGACAACGATCTGTGGTATGTTTTTCTGGATGAAGTCCAGATGTGCAAAGGATTTGAGTCGGTACTGAATGGTCTAAACAGAAAGGAGAATCTGGACATCTATGTAACAGGAAGCAATTCAAAATCCCTTTCTACTGATGTACTGACAGAATTTCGGGGACGCGGAGATGAAATTCGGGTTTATCCGTTGTGTTTTTCGGAATATGTTTCGGTATATTCAGGAGATAAATATGATGCGTGGATGGATTATTGTACCTATGGGGGACTGCCGCTGATCCTGAGCAGAAAAACAGATGAATTAAAGTCAAAGTATCTGATTGATTTGTGCAGAGAATTATATCTGAAGGATATTGAAGAGCGTCACGGGCTGCGTGGAGACAACTGTATGGCGGCATTGGTAAATATCCTTGCATCGGCAGTGGGGTCGTTGACCAATCCGATGAAACTGGCGAATACTTTTGGCAGCAACGGAATGAATGTCAGCGACAAAACCATAGGAGTTTATATCGGATATCTGTTAGATGCTTTTTTCATCAGCAAGGCAGAACGGTATGACATTAAGGGAAAAAGGTATATTGCTTCCCCCTTTAAATATTACTTCACAGATGTGGGGCTGCGCAATGCCCAGCTTAACTTCAGACAGCAGGAAGAAAACCATATTATGGAGAACATTATTTACAATGAGCTGCTGATTAGAGGCTTTAATGTGGATGTCGGCGTTGTGGAGCATTCCCAACGCGACGAGAATGGAAAAGTGGTGCGCAAGAGGCTGGAGGTGGATTTTGTCTGCAACCGCGGCAATCAGAAATATTATATTCAGTCTGCATTTGCGATTCCGGACAGCAGCAAAATGCAGCAGGAGCAAAAGTCATTGGTGCATATTGGCGACTCTTTTAAGAAAATCATCGTGGTCAAGGACAGGATTAAATTATGGCGAAACGAGCAGGGAATTGTGGTTATGGGGATTATGGATTTCCTCCTGAAACCCAATAGCCTGGAACTGTAATTTGCAAATACCCCACAGCAGGCTGTGGGGTATTTGATTCCGGCGGCAGCGGGCGGTTATCCGGGCCCGCCGGCCCTGTCCCGCAGATTCGGGCAGATGCCCAGGCAGTACTAATAAATCCCATAGGTCAGGGCCGCATATGCATCCAGCATTCCGCCGCTGGACAGCTTTCCTTCCATTCCTTCCAGCTTTCTGGCCGATGCCAGGATCACCTGCTTCACCTCCTGTAAGCTCAGGTCCTTGCGGTAGGAATACACCATGGCCGCCACCCCTGTCACCATGGGAGCGGACATGGAGGTGCCGGTCATAAAGCCGTAGCCTCCCTGGGCAATGGTGCTGACAATGTAGGTGCCCGGGGCTGCAATGTCCACAGACCCGGCTCCGTAGTTGGAGCTCTTGGCCAGGCTCCCGTCAAACATCAGGTTTGCCACGGAGATCACGTTGGGCAGATGGAAGGAGGCCGGATAGTCCATCAGCTTCCCGGCGTCAATATTGACCCCGTTGCCTTCCGCGTCCCCATTGCCTGCGGAGACTACAAAAAGCATTTTGGAATCCCGCATCACCTGTTCCAGATTGGGGTAATACAGTTCCGTACCAAAGCTTAAGTTGCAGATGGATGCTCCGTTGGCCTCCGCATAGCGGATGGCTTCAATCACAGCCCTTTCTTCTCCGATCCCAAAGGCAGTTCCCAGCACCTGCACCGGCATGATCTTCACATATTTCTGGTCCGCGATCCCGGCGATTCCCAGACCTTTCCGCAGGGCCGCAATGGTCCCGGCTGCGTGGGTGCCATGGTCTGCATCCCGGCCTCCGGTAAACTGGCTGCTGTTATCAAAAAAATTCCATCCGTTGACGTCATCCACATAGCCGTTGCCGTCATTGTCAATGCCGTCCCCGGGAATCTCGTCCTCATTAACCCAGATGGCGTCTTTCAGCTCCGGGTGGGTAAGGTCAATCCCCGTATCCAGTACCGCCACAATCACCGGGCGGTGCTCCTCTGTGCTGCTGTCGTAGAGCTCCCAGGCCGGACTGATGTTGATATCGATTCCTTTCACCGAGTCGGTGGTCTCGATCTCATAGGCATCAGGCCCTGCTACCGGCGCGGGAATCCCCAGCTCGTTGGCGATGTCGATGCGGTTGGCCAGACTGGGATTGCTGTCCCGGAACTTATTAACCACCTCTAAGTACTGGAGCTCCCCGTCATTTCTTAGGCCCCACTGGTAGCGGGCGTAGGGGTCGCTGGCCGAAAGGTTGTCTACACCGGGGCCGTAGACATGGGCGGTGAAGGTGTGGTCCGGGTACTCCCGGGCCAGCACGGTGTCTATGGTTTCTTCTATTCTGAATCCGGCCGGCGCTGCCGCACAGATTCCTGCCAGCGCCACAGGTATTATTACCTTTCTAAAATACATCTTCATACTCCTTCTGATGTCTGGAAACTGCATTTGCCCTTTATCATAACATAGATTATCACGTTTTGTATGAAGATTATGTGAATTTTCTATTTCGGTTTTCTGATCAGTTACAGTTCACGGGGCGGGAGGAAAATCCGCGGGTGAATACGGAATATGGGACGGACGTATCAAGAAGAAGCCCCCTGCGGATGCTTCCTTTGCAAGGGGCTTCTTCTACTTACGTGCTGTCTCCGGCCTTTGGGGCCTTTGACTGTCTCTTACTGCTTTACTGCTCTTCTTCCTTTTTCCTGGTGACTACGGCAAATGCTGCAAGCATCATGCTGGAAATCATCAGCATCAGAGCTGCGCTTCCTGCCTGGCCGGTCTTGGGAAGGGCTGCCAGCGGCACTTCCTCGTCATCAATGAGGGCGAGAATGTCGTCATTGCCCATTTCCGGAAGATTGGCTAAGGGTACTGCTTCTGGGTCAATGGTTACGGTCGGAACACCTGGACCTGCGGGGCCACCGCCGGTTCCCGGGCTCCGGGTTCCGCTGCTGGAACCGCCACCGCCGCCACCGCCGGAACTTCCGCCGCTGCCCTGGGCACCTGCGGGAATTCTTCCGGTATCGGCTGTTACATCGCCCACCGGCTTGGCACCGGGTTCTTCGCTGTCAATGGTTGCGCTGGTTACTACAATGTTGCGGAACTCTCTTGCAAAGAGGTCTTCTCTGGTTACCTTGTAAGTGGCTTCCACAGTCACGCTCTGGCCTACAGCCAGTTCTGCAATGACCGCATCGCCATTTACCAGGGTGTACTGTCCATTTGCTGATGCACTGATTACGGCGCCTTTCAGGGTCTCGTGAATCTTCACATCTTTAAGCGGACGGTTGCCTGTATTGGTCACCCTGATGCTAAAGTGGGCATCCTCACCTACCCGGAAGTAACCTCTGGACGGGATATTGGTCACCCGCTTCTCAGCGGTCCACGCATTATCCGGATTCTCTTTGAAGAATGCGGTAAAGGTGGTATCTGTCTCATAGCTTCCTGCCTTAACTGCGGCATCGTCTTTCAGCTCCACAGAACCGTTGTTCCAGTGATGGAAATAGTAGCCGTCATTTGCCTTCACAGTGGAGGGCTGGGTCGGGCTGGCTGGTTTCCTTCCGCCTGTTTCAATAACCAGTCCGTTCTGGTCTTTTACCAGTTCCTGAACAGTGACTGCCTCGGTGGTAACTCCAGATACTGTACCATTTTCCTTCGCCGTGTAGGTGAAGACGATCTGGTACATATCCGGGATTCTGTCTCCCTTATTCTCTTCGGGAGAACCGGTGGCTGCATCGTCCAGAGCATAGTAAATATTTACAATATTGTCCTCTGCCTTCAGGGTCACGGTTTTATCCTTTGTCGCCTGGTAATCGCCCCATGCAGGAAGCAGCATATAGTGGCTGTCTTTCCATGTGGTCTCGATTTCCGGTGCAGTCTTCAGGATCTTCTCACCGTAATAAGCCTGCTGGCTTCTGGTTACATCCCTGTCTGCTTCATTGCCGGAACGGTCAAGGAAAATACGGTTGATGGTATATTCCAGATCGTTACGCTGGTTCACAGTCAGGGTGCCGTCTACGAGTCTGATCTCATAGTTTGCTGTGGTGTCTTTGCCGCCCAGTGCGCGGATTCCAAGGAATCCCGGGTTCACTACACGGACACTGTCCTGCATAATTCTGTTCAGGGAGGACCCGATCTCAGTCTGGCTGCCTTCGTACCGGAGCTCTGCGGTGTCTACCTGCTCGCCTTCCACTGCGCCGGTGATGCTGGCGGTATTGTGGGCGGTCAGTTCGGTACCGTCGTAGGGCTTGGATGCGCTGGCGGCGGTCAGGGTCAGGGGTGCTTTCCTGATTGTCAGGGTGCCGTTCTCCTTTACTACTGCAAACTGCCTGGTCACATCGTTGCCTGCACTGTCGCGGACAATGGTCTCGCCTGTGATGGCTGCGGTGTAGGTGCCTGCGTCGGTGGCTTTGGCTTCGGCTTTCAGGCCTTCTACGGTGTAAGTATTGCCGTCTTCTGTCACGAAGGTGGTAGCGGCCAGACCGGAAACGGCCTGCTCTTTACCATTGTAGGTGACCGTATCACTGTTAGCTTCTACTACGATTGCATACTTCTGGTCGCGGTCTCTGACGATCAGGCGGCCTTCCTGCTTGTCAATGTCGTAGTTAGAGTCCTTGGTGTTGCTGTTTAAGTTGTAGGTGAATGCGTTTGCACTGTCGCCTGCCAGGGTCTGGGTGCCGGTGAAGGTGTAGGTGGCGCCTTCGCCATCTGCCCAGCCTTCCTCAGTAACCAGAGGTGCATTGTTGTTGGTCAGGGCCTTGCCGTCGTAGGGCTTGGTGAAGCTTGCAGACAGCAGGGTCACTTTGCGTTTCTCAATGGTCAGGGTTCCGTTCCTGGTGTCGACACTGAACTGGGGTGTTACATCATTTCCATCTGCATCTTTTACCATAGGAATTCCCAGCACATTCACTGGATAATTGCCTGCGTCAGTTGCAGCTGCTTCTGCTGTCAGGCCACTGACGGTG
>CAJTOV010000041.1 GCA_910577765.1 uncultured Lachnospiraceae bacterium | reverse complement strand
CAAGCCAGCTTGACGTCTGTTTCCGTCCAGTTTTCCCCGCCCCGTGAACTGTAACTTTAAGTCTGTTTCATTGAGAACAGGTAGCTCTGGATTGCCTTCTCCACAGTGGCATTAAGGGAATCACCGCACTGTATGGCTGCGACTGCCAGTTTTTTGTGAAGTTCCGGGGGGATGCGGACGTTGAAGGAGCCTTTGTACTCCTTGTCCGGTTCCTTTCCCACTTCTCTGCAAAAATTCAGATATTCATCAACTGCTTCATGGAATTCTTTTTCTAAATTTTCCAGATTTTCACATTCGAAGTTTACAAGATCATTGATACCCTCAATTTTACCTCTGAGAATAAATTCTTCGGAATCAAATTCTATTTTTGTGTGATATCCTCTGTACTCCAATATATTGTTCTTTAACATAGTTTATAATTCTCCCAAATCAAGAAGAAATTTTAACAGATCCCTGATAGCGCCAGGTCTCATAATATCATCGGGGTGCGGCTTGCGTAACAGGATAATTTTCTGATCTTTTTCCCTATAAAATTTTACACGGGAACCGGAAGTTTTTCCTTTGTTATACTCCACAAAGCCTAACTGGGAAAGCAGGAATTTTCCTTCGGTATAACTGTAATCTTTCGGTTTCGAGCGTATTCTCGCTTTTGCTTTTTCTAACTGGCTCATTGTAAGAGGCCTCACCTCCATGCAACTGTTCTTTAGTTGCATAATACTTCATTTCTTATGATTTGTCAAGAAAAAACCGGCACAACATGCTTTTGGCATGTTGTGCCGGGTAACAGTTCAGATACCCCTTGAACTGTTACGGCATACGGCCATTCAGAATCGCTGCGCGGTCCCAGGCGCCGGTGACGCCTGTTAGGGACCGGCCGGTCAGGACTCAGTCACAACTGGTAGTACCTACCAGATAGCCGCAGTCAACAGTAGCGCAGCCGCAGCCGGTATTGGCGCAGCCGCATCCGGTGGAGGCGGTATTGGCACAGCCGCAGCCGGTAGAAACGGTATTGGTGCATCCGCAGCCGGTGGAGATGGTATTGACACTGTCACAGCCGCATCCGCCGGAGACTATAGCCCCTTCATTGGCGAAGGCCACTCCGTTGCAGGCGTTGAGGCCGTTCTGGAAGCCTTCCTGGTAGCCATGGCGGTAGGCTCTGCGGGCCTGCCATTTACAGCAGCACCCACAGCCGCACCTGCACCCGGAATTGCTGCCGCACCCGCATACGGAATTATTGCCGCACCCACACCCGGAATTGCTGCCGCATCCGCAGCCGGAATTGCTGCCGTTGCCGCACCCACATCCGGAATTGCTGCCGTTGCCGCACCCACATCCGGAATTGCTGCCGTTGTCGCAGGTACAGTAGCAGGTACATCTGCAGTTTCTGCGTCCGCAGGAATTTCTGCCGCAGTTACAATTGGAAGAACACCCGTTATTCAGATTACAATTACAATTACACATATGATGAAACTCCTTTTTTGTCTGGTTGTACTATATCCTATGTGGACACAGAGACAAGTGTGACAGACAGGCTTAAGGAATCTCAAAGACATATTTTTCGTAGGCATTGATTATGGTGGTATCCAGATACTTCCTGGTTCTGGGCAGCAGGGGATCATAGCAGAGATGAATGTGCCCATGGACCAGGTATCCGGGGCGCAGATGCTCCATCACTGTCAGAAACGCCTTGAAGCCTGTGTGGGTCAGGCTGGTTCCGTCTCCCAGACCAAAGGCCGGGGCATGGGTCACCAGTACATCAATGCCTCCCCGGCGGCGCAGCCGGTGCCAGTAGCACAAGACCCGCATGGTCATCTCCATCTGGGTATACTGGTGGGGGCCTGGACGGTAGCGCATGGACCCGCCAAATCCGGCAAAGCGGACGCCCTGGTACTCGAATACCTGGTTCTCGATACAGATACACCCTTCCGGGGGCGTTTCCTCATAGCAGCCGTCATGGTTCCCGTGAACATAGAGCACGGGACCGCTGAAAAAGGTGGCAAGGAACGACAGATACCGGGGGTCTAAGTCGCCGCAGGAGAGAATCACATCGATCCCCTCCAGGCGGCTCTTATCAAAATAGTCCCACAGAGCTTTGGATTCCGTATCGGATATTGCAAGTATTTTCATAGTTCCTCCCGGTTGCTGTAGATCCCCTGTATCCGCACCATGGGAATGGCTTCCTCCACCAGACTGTCAGTGGCAGGGATGTGGCCGGCAATATTGTCCAGAAGCCAGTCCATGCGGATAATCTCTTCCGGGGACAGGACATGATTTCCCTTGTTGCGGAGGGTATGGTCCTGGTCCCGGAGTTCCCCGGAGAAGATCTGGAACTGTCCGCTTACGATCTGCTGCTTTACCAGGTCCACCAGCTTCATGGTCCGCTCCGGCAGGGACTGGGAAGCGATCATGTCGATCATGCCCGAGGAAATGCCCCACCAGTAGTTGATGGACTGGCCCATGACCATGGAGGAAGTCCGGTTCCAGTTGCCGTTTAGGATGGTCTGGAGAATCCGCTGGTAGAACTTGCCCCAGTGCCAGATGGAGGAGGCCAGGATCATGTCCCCCTCCTGGGACAGATCGTAAAGTCCGTAGCGTCTGGTGGAGTGGAGGGGGGTGATGGTGTCCCGCCCGGAGATATGGCTTACCCGGGCCTCCCTGAAGATCCGGTCAATGTCACAGCCTTTTTCCGTGGACCACACCAGGTGAATCCGGGCTGCCGGGTTCACCATCTTGACTCCCAGGGCAAAGGCGTTGATATTGGCCGTGGCCCCGAAGATGGGGAAGTCAGCCACATAGCCGATCCGGTCCGTGGTAGTCAGGATGCCTGCCAGCATGCCCACCAGGAACTTGGACTCGTAAAGCCGTCCGTAGTAGGTCCGCAGGTGGCCGCTGTAGGAATTTAAGGAGCAGTTGAGAATCTTTAGCTGGGGGTACTTCATCCCGGCCTTGATGCTGGCGCCCAGGAACCGGGGGGAGGTGGTGAAAATGACGGTGCACCCGTCGGTTCTGGCCTTCTCGATACTGTCCAGGCACTGGGCCTCGGTCTCGATGCTGTCATACACATGGATGGCCAGTCTGCCGCCCATGTTCTCCTCCAGGTAAAGGCGGCCCAGGTTGTGGCTGTAGGTCCAGCCGGAGGACTGGGCCGTCTTATAGTAGAGGAAGCCCACATGGAGCCTGGCGGAAGCCGGGGCCAGAAGCTTGCGCAGCAGGGCAGTCTCCGGGTCTGCCAGCTTCTGGATCAGGTTCTTCTCCGGCTCTTTTGCCGGCTGCATGACCACACTGACATTACCCGCAGTGGGAAGGGCTTCCAGATCATTCCATAAAGGTGCCAGTTCCCTGCGGATGGTGTCGTGGGACCGGGATACCATGTCCTCATAGCCGTAGACATGCAGGTAGAGAAGAAATGCATCCCCCGGGGTAATGGGAAGCTTCTGGCCTTTCTCCTGATAGACATCGGTAAAATGCAGCAGGCTGGAGGAGAAGATCTTCCGTTCCTCCGGCTCCCAGACCGCGCCGAACTCCTTTCCCATGATCCTGCACAAGTCCCGGAAGCTGCCGGGCCGGGAGAAGTAGATGTAGTTGACCCCGGAAAAACGGGAGAAATCCATGAACTCATAGTAGATCTTCATCTCCCGGGAGTCATTCCAGGCGGGTACGATGCGGGTCACATAGCCTGCCACCGTCACGGCGCCGGAGTATTTCAGGACGCTGACCCGCTTGTTGCCTTCTATAATATAGTAGGAATTCATGAATTCACAGGCGATCACCGGTTCCCGGATGCCCTCGGCAATGTGGGAATCACAGAGGACAGACCATTTGGCGGCAAACTCGCTGGTCTCATCCAGAAGGGGCATGAAATTGCTGGCAAAGGCATTGGTGCGGCCTGCGGTCTTGGTGCCTGCGATTAGGTCAATGGGAATCTCGATCAGGCCTAAGTCCTGCTCCCCTACGGTCTGGGCAAAGGGTAAAAGCTCATCCAGAACCCGCAGGTAGGGATAGCGTTTCTCCGCCATATCCTGGCGGTAAGTCTTCTGCGCCAGCTTTCTGGCACGGGTATAATCGGTCATTGCCATGGAAGTCTCCTTTCGGTTTACATGGGATCTCTGATCCGGTCCGGTTCCGGTGCGGAACCGTCTGCCGGCAGATACTGGTCAGCGCCTTTTATTCTGTTCCCGCCAGCGGTTGGGGGAGATGCTGAAGATGTTCTTAAAGGCACGGGAAAAATGAAGCTGGTTCTGGTAGCCGCACCGCCTGCCGATCTCATTGATGGTCAGATCCGACAGCTTTAACAGTTCCGCGGCCTTGTTCATCCGGTAATACATGAGAAAATGCTGCAGGGTCTGGCTGGTGCTCTCCTTAAAGAGTTTGCCCAGATAGTTGCGGTTTAAATTGCAGAAGGCGGCAATGTCCTCCACGGTGATGGGATAGCTGTAATTCTGTTCGATAAAGTGAATGGCCTCCTTTACGTAGGAATCCTTCAGCTTGCCGGCCTGGAGGGGGGGCCTGGTGGCAGAACTTCGAATCAGTATATCAAAGAACAGGTAGAGATGGCCCAGCTGGTGGATCGGGGAATTAAAGGGATTGTCTACAATGCACATAATCTCATTCCAGATCAGCTCGGCGGCATCCCGGTTGCGAATCCGGTAAGCCGGCTGGTCAAAGCCCAGTCCCGCCATCTCCATGAACTCCAGTGCCTTCATGCCGTCAAACTCCAGCCATGCGTACTCCCAGGGCAGCTTCTCGTCGGCGTAGTAGGTATTGACCTGGCCGGGACAGATGAGAAAGCCCTGGCCTGCCTCCAGCTTGTAGTGGATGGTCTCGCCGGAGGAATTGTTGGAATTTAAAAAGCCTTTTCCCGAAAAAATATAGTGAAACAGATAGTGGTTCCGTTTGGCCGGGCCATAGGAATGGAGGGGAGCACACTGCTCCCAGCCGTACTGAAAAAGGGTTGCGTCGATGTTCTTGTCATTCTGGAAAACATTGAATTTGTAATTCTTTTCCATAGATGGGCTCCATTCTGCTGCCCAGGGGCAGCACTTAGTATGGTGAAAATTTTGTCAGGACCGTCAGGATATATCAAAATGATAACACATTATATAAAAAAAGTACATATATTTCATTTTGGTATATAATAATTTTTCCTTGTCATAGAATTTGATTTGGATAAATTGATATAATTTACTTACAATTTTTTAGTACTTCTATAATAAATAAACAACAAAAAGGAGGGAAGCTTGTGAAAAAGCTCAAAAAATTGCTAATACTGTTGGCAGTCATCACGATTGCGGTCCTTGCAGGGGGATGCGGCAGCAAGAAGTCTGCTGACGGTAAGACCCACCTGACATTCCAGATCTGGGATGTAAACCAGAGACCTGGCATGCAGGCCATGTGTGACGCCTATACGGCAATTCATCCGGATGTGGTGATCGAAGTACAGGTAACCAGCTGGAGCGAGTACTGGACCAAGCTGGAAGCAACCGCCATTTCCAACCAGATGCCTGACATCTTCTGGATGCATACCAACGAAATCTTAAAGTATGCGGATTATGGCAAAATCGCGGATCTTACAGATCTGTATGACGGGGAGGACCCGGAGTATTACCAGAAACATTTCTCCGAAGTATCCCTTTCCAATATCCAGGGCAGCGACGGAAGGTATTACGGCGTTCCCAAGGATAAGGATACCGTGGGTCTGGTCTACAATAAGGAAATGTTCGACGCCGCAGGCGTGGCATATCCCACCGCAGAGTGGACCTGGGACGATCTGTGTGAAGCATCCCGGAAAATTTATGACGCTACCGGCAAGTACGGCTACATGGCTTACGGCGACGACCAGCTTGGATACTGGAACTTTGTATACCAAAATGGTGGCTGCATCCTGAAAGAGGATAACATTACCGGCGGCTTTGACGAGCAGGCAACCATCGATGCCATGCGTTTCTACATAGACCTTCAGAAGAACGACTGGTGTCCGGACCAGAACTACTTTGCAGAGACTTCCCCGGGTACGGCCTTCTTCTCCGGCCAGGGTTCCATGTTCCTTGAAGGGAACTGGAACATCATGTCGGAAATGGATAACTATCCCAACATGATCGGCAAGTGGGATGTGCAGGTTCTGCCCAAGTGCCCCAACCCGGCCAAGGGCGACGGACGCGCCACCATTTCCAACGGTCTGTGCTATGCCACTTCCCCCACCGGCAAAAACTTTGAGGTGGTCAAGGATGTGCTCCGGTTCTTCGGTTCCGAGGAAGGCCAGCGGGTCCAGGGCGAATCCGGCGCAGCCATCCCGGCTTACATAGGACTGGAAGACACCTGGGTCAATGTATTTGACAAGTATGACTACCGGCTGAATGTAGAGTGCTTTACCGACATGTTCGAGTACAGCGTCCAGTCTGTCAACAACAAGTACCGTCCCACCTGGAAGACCCAGGTCACTGACAACCTGCTGAAGATCTATTCCGGGCAGTTAAGCTTTGAGGAGGGCATGAAGGCCTTCCAGGAGGCTATTCGGAAAGCAGCCGAGGATGATTAAGAGAGGGGGAAAGAAACATGAATAACAACGCAAAAGCAAGTAAGCATGCACGGTCCGAAAGCATGTGGGCATACATCATGGTGGCCCCTACGGTCATCGGACTGCTGGTTCTTAACATTTATCCGTTCCTGGATACCATCAAGTTAAGCTTTTCCAAGACCAGACCCTTCGGTCTCTATGAACTGCGGGGCATCCAGAATTACATCCAGATGTTCCAGAGCGCGGAGTTCTGGCGGGCAAACTTAAATACCTTGTGGTTCTGTGTCCTGACCGTGCCCATCGGGATGCTTCTGTCCCTGGTGGTTGCTGTGATGCTCAACACCAAGATCAAGGGAAGAACCTTCTTCCGTGCCGTGTTCTTCCTGCCCATGGTGGTGGCTCCGGCTGCTGTGGCCATGGTGTGGAAGTGGATCTTCAACACCGAGTACGGTATCTTAAATACCCTGCTGATGCACAATATCAACTGGATCACAGACCCTAACATCGTGATGATCACCTGCTCCATTGTGGCCATCTGGTCTGCCATCGGTTATGACGCGGTACTGCTGCTGTCCGGACTCCAGAATATTTCCCAGTCCTACTATGAGGCGGCGAGCTTAGACGGCGCAACCAAGATTCAGCAGTTCTTCAATATTACCCTGCCCATGGTGTCCCCCACCCTGTTCGTGGTTCTGATCATGCGGCTTATGTCCTCCATCAAGGTCTATGACCTGATCTACATGATGATTGAGGAGGCCAACCCGGCACTGACCAGTGCCCAGTCATTGATGTATCTGTTCTACCGTGAATCCTTTGTTACCGGCAACAAGGGTCTTGGCTCTTCCGTGGTCATCTGGACCGTGGCAGTCATTGGCCTGGTAACCGTGGTACAGTTTGTGGGACAGAAGAAATGGGTTAATTACGAGGTATAAGGAACCCTCCATGCGCCCAGCGGGCGATGTGTCGCCAGAAGACAAAAAACTGGTGGGCGCATTTGGTGTACCACAACGGAATCGCCAGGGCGATGGAATTTTAATGTAAGGAGGCAATTATGAATTCATCGTTAGAAAGATCCAGAAAAATCCGGACCGCCGGTGTATATGCATTTTTTGTCATCGGTTCCATTATCATGATTTTCCCGTTTGTATGGATGTTCCTTACAAGCTTTAAGACGGTGGAAGAGAGTATGATGGTTCCGCCTACGATTCTGCCGGCTGACTGGCAGACCACCAGCTACGGCCAGGCCACGGCTTCCCTGCCGTTCTTTGCCCTGTATAAGAATACGATTCTCATGATCTTCTGGAGAGTCGTGTGTGCGGTGGCATTTTCCTCCATGGCAGGCTATGCATTTGCGAAACTGAACTTTAAGGGAAAGAATGCCCTGTTCTCCCTGGTACTGATCCAGATGATGCTTCCTTCCCAGATCTTTATTACACCCCAGTACCAGATGCTGGCCAGGATCGGAATGACCAACTCCATCTTCGGCCTGGTATTTCCGGGTCTGGTCAGTGCCTTCGGAACCTTCTTCCTGCGGCAGGCCTACCTGGGAATCCCCAACGAGATTTCCGAGGCAGCTTATCTGGACGGATGCAATCACTGGCAGACCTTTGTGAAGGTCATGGCGCCTTTGACCACCGCTTCCATGGCAGCCCTGGCAGTCTTTACCGCCGTGTTCGCCTACGGAGACTTAATGTGGCCCCTGATCGTCAACACGGATTTGAAGATGATGACCCTGTCTTCCGGTCTTGCTACCTTGAGAGGACAGTTCAACACCAACTTCCCGGTCATGATGGCAGGCTCCCTGCTGGCCATGATCCCCATGGTAGTACTCTACCTGTTCTTCCAGAGACAGTTCATTGAGGGTGTTGCCATGACCGGAGGAAAATAAGAGGAGCAGAATTTAAGAATATGTCAATCAGATATAATGCAGACAGCAATACATTCATACTGGAAACCCGGAATACCTCTTATCTGATGAAGGTAAGCAGATACGGAAATCTGCTGCATTTATATTATGGGGAGCGGATACCGGACGAGAATCTGGATTACCTTATCAAAGTCCAGGACCGGGGCTTTTCGCCGAATCCCAATGAGGCGGGAAATGACAGAACCTTTTCCCTGGATTACCTGGCCCAGGAATATTCCACGGACGGAAAAGGAGACTACCGGGTCCCGAGCATGGAGGTAATGAATGGGGACGGCAGCCAGATCTTCTCAGGAAAGGTTGACGGCTTTAAGATTTATAAAGGAAAGTACACCATTAAGGAAATGCCTTCCCTTCACGCAACTGCCAGGGACCGGGTGGATACCCTGGAGGTCCGGCTTAAGGACCAGGAAAGCGGTGCGGTGGCAGTGCTCTGCTACAGCGTCTTCGAAGGAAAGAATATCATAACCAGAAGCACCCGCTTTGTCAATGAAGGAACCTGCGCCATGAGGCTTTTAAAGATCATGTCCGCCACCGTAGATTACAAGGATTCGGATTATGATATGGTGTATTTTTCCGGAAGGCATACCATGGAGCGGGAGTTTAACCGGATTCCCGTAAGGAGCGGGGTCCATGCCATCGGCAGTACCCGGGGCACCTCTTCCCACCAGCAGAATCCGTTTCTCATTCTGTGTGAGAAGGGTGCCGGGGAGGACCATGGCAGATGCTATGGGTATTCCCTGATTTACAGCGGAAATTTTATCATGGAGACGGAGCGGGACCAGTTCGGACAGGTAAGGGTCAATGGGGGAATCAATCCCAAGGGCTTTAACTTCCTGGTAAGTCCCGGAGAGACCTTTACCGCACCGGAGATGGTGTTGGCCTTCTCAAGCCATGGCTTTACCGGGCTGACCCATCTGTACCATGACATATACCGGGAGAATCTGAGCCGTTCCCCTTATATCAAAAAGGCCAGGCCGGTGCTGATCAACAGCTGGGAGGCTGCCTACTTTGACTTTGATGAGGAGAAAATCCTGAACATTGCCAGGGAGGCCGTGGGAATGGGCGTAGACCTGTTCGTGCTGGATGACGGCTGGTTCGGGAAACGGGATGATGACAATTCCGGTCTGGGTGACTGGAAGGTCAACCGGAAGAAACTGAAAAACGGAATCTCAGGTCTGTCGGAGGAGATTCACAAGCTGGGTCTCCAGTTCGGAATCTGGATTGAGCCTGAGATGGTGTCGGAGGACAGCGACCTGTACCGGAAACACCCGGACTGGTGCTTAAAGGTACCGGGACGGCCCATGTCCCGGGGCAGGAACCAGCTGGTTCTGGACCTGTCCCGGCGGGATGTGTGCGACTACCTGGTCCAGGTGGTCAATGATCTGCTTTCCGATGCCAGAATTGAGTATGTCAAGTGGGATATGAACCGGAGCATTTCGGATGTATGGTCCGGGCTGCTTCCTGCCGACCGGCAGGGAGAGACCTCCCACCGCTATATTCTCGGACTGTATTATGTGATGGATGAGATCATCCTGAAACACCCGGAGATCATTTTCTGCGGATGCAGCGGCGGCGGCGGCAGATACGACGGGGCCATGCTTTACTACCAGCCCCAGATCTGGTGCAGCGACAATACGGATGCCAAGGCGAGACTGAAGATCCAGTACGGAACCTCCTTTGCCTATCCGGTATGTACCCTGGAATCCCATGTGTCTGTGTGTCCCAACCACCAGACCGGCCGGGTGACTCCCATTGAAACCCGGGGCATGGTGGCCATGGACGGGGTACTGGGCTATGAGCTGGATTCTACCAGGCTCAGCCAGGAAGAGAAAGCCGTATGCAGAGACCAGATCCGCTTTTACAAAAAGCACTATAAGCTGATTGCGGAAGGCGATTACTACAGGTTGTCCAGCCCTTATGAAAACCCGTACTTTACCGCATGGCAGCATGTGTCCAAAGACAAGAAGAAATCCCTGGTAAGCCTGGTGCTGACGGATAAGGAAAGCAACGATGCCCAGCGGTATGTAAAGCTGAAGGGTCTTGACAGAAATGCCATGTATAAGATCGAAGGGCAGAAAGAACGCTATTCCGGGGCCGTTCTTATGTACGCCGGCATTCCGGTGCCCACGGAGCTTAAGGAATATGAAGGCGTGCAGTTTTGTCTGAAAATGGTTTAAGTATCTGCACCTGAATGGAGAATGTGTATGAAAGACATTGTATTCGAATGGTATGTTCCCTATATTCCGGACAGGAAAAAGCAGCTTTTGAAGGCGGTGATCATTTCTGCCGCCCTGGTAAGCTTTGTTGACGCACTGTTTTTCGCGGCTGCCATGCTGTTTGTGGCCCTGGCCCTGGCAGTGACCGGATTCTTCCTGTTCCGGAGCTGGCGCTATGAATATGAATACGTGTATGTCAACGGCGAATTTGATGTATCAAAAATCATCCGCAAATGCAAACGCAAGGATGTATATCATGTGGACCGTCCGGATATCGGGAATTTCACCCAGGGAAGGGTTGCCCCCCAGGGGAAGAGCGTGAAGGATTTCACATCCGGAAGACCCGGCGCATCCGTTTACACCATTCAGGCAAAAGGAGAGCTGGTCTACATTGAGCCGTCCGAAGAATTTGTAGAAGAAATGAAGAAATATTACAGATAGCGCAATACAAGGTCCACCACAGGTGTCCGGAAGCTGTCCGGACTGCCGTGGCCAGTTAAGTAGAAAACCGGGGCGCACAAAAAAGGTGCGCAGAATGGAGGAGAAAATGTCTAGTGTTCAGTTGAAAAACGTATGCAAGAAATATCCCAATGGTTATGAGGCAGTGAAGGATTTTAACCTTGACATTCAGGATAAGGAGTTCATCATCTTCGTAGGACCGTCCGGCTGCGGCAAGTCTACTACCCTGCGTATGGTAGCAGGCCTGGAGGATATTTCTTCCGGCGAGCTGATCATCGACGGCAAGGTCATGAACGATGTGGAGCCCAAGGACCGGGATATCGCCATGGTATTCCAGAGCTATGCCTTGTATCCCCATATGAGCGTGTACGACAACATGGCATTCTCTTTAAAGCTTAAGAAGGTTCCCAAGGACGAGATCGACAAAAAGGTCCGGGAGGCAGCCAGGATTCTGGATCTGGAGAAGCTTCTGGACCGGAAGCCCAGAGCCCTTTCCGGCGGCCAGAGACAGCGTGTGGCCATGGGCCGTGCCATTGTCAGAAGCCCCAAGGTGTTTTTGATGGATGAGCCCCTGTCCAATCTGGATGCCAAGCTGAGAGGCCAGATGCGTGTGGAGATCTCCAAGCTTCACCAGAGACTGGGCAGCACCATTATCTACGTGACCCATGACCAGACCGAGGCCATGACCCTGGGCACCCGGATCGTGGTTATGAAGGACGGTATTGTCCAGCAGATTGACACTCCCCAGAACCTATATGACCATCCCTGCAACAAGTTTGTGGCAGGCTTCATCGGTTCTCCCCAGATGAACATGATCGCAGCCGACGTGGTGGCAGAGGGTTCTGACACGGTGCTCCATTTCTCAGACCAGAAGGTAGTGCTTAACGAGAACCGGGCCAAGGCCCTGAAGGCAGGCGGCTATGTAGGAAAGAAAGTGGTCCTGGGCATCCGTCCCGAGGATATCCACGACGGTGCCGATGCCTTAGAGAAGTTTGCAAAATCCACCTTTGACGTGGAGGTGAAGGTATACGAGATGCTGGGTGCCACCGCGCTTTTGTACTTCGATATCGAGGATACAAGCTGGGTAGCCTCCGTGGACGCCAAAACAGGCGCCAGAACCGGCGACAAGGTCCGGCTGGCTATGGATACGGAGAAGATTCATATCTTTGATTATGATACGGAGAAGACGATTGTAGATTAATGACAGCAAAATGAATCACAGCAAAAAGCCGCGGCCGGGAAGGGTTACTGTTCCCGGCTGCGGCTTTTTGTTTAACGGTTGACAGCCATGGAAATATCGTGTATCATTTTTGCTATACTTTCTGGAGCGGATTTCGGCGTTGCGGTTCACGAAAAGATGTCCCCGTGGACCGTACCATTTCGGCAGATGTGCAGGTGGGGAAACAGGATGAAATATGGTGTGCTGATTGTAGATGATGAGATTCTGATACGGGAAGGACTGAAAAAGCATATTGACTGGGAGGCCCTGGGGCTCTACGTGATCGGAACCGCAGGCAGCACGGACCATGCCCTCCGGATCTGCGGCCAGTGTGCGCCGGATATTCTGATTACGGATATCTGCATGCAGGATAAGGACGGATTCCGCCTGATCGGGGAACTGCTGGAAATGGGGATCTCTCCCCAGGTGATCCTGATCTCCAGCTATGATGAGTTCTCCTTTGCCCAGAAGGCAGTACGGCTGGATGTGGTCCGGGAGTATGTGTTAAAGCCGGTGGACACCGGGTATCTCACCTCCCTGCTGGCCGGCATCCGGGATACCATTGACCAGCAGAAAAGGGCCGGAACCGGAGCCTCCGGCTGCCGGGAATTCAGTCTGGAAGAGTACCGCAGCCTGCTTTCCCGGATGCGGACAGGAGGATACGATACCCACCGGCTGCTTCAGAGTATCCGCTCCGGGGACGGCAAAGGCGCCCTGGCCGTGTTCCAGGCAGCGTCCTCCCTGATGGCAGAGCCCCAGGTATCGCCGGAGACGGTGAAGCGTTTCTGTTCCGGTCTCTGGATGTCCTTTCTCACCGAGGGAATCGTGGGAGCCATGGAGAACCATGACCCTATCCGGCAGCTGGAGAATATGCGCCATAAAAAGGAGATTCTCGACTATACTGCCAGGGCCATCCTGGAGCAGTGCAGCAGGGTCAGCCAGCAGGGCCGGACCTTTAAGTCAAAGCTGATCGAGACCTGCCTGCGGGTCATTGACCAGGAGTACTGCAACCCCCATTTTAACCTGACCGTCATGGCCGGGGAGCTTAATGTGACCCCCAATTACCTGTCTGTCCGTTTTAAGGAGGAGACCGGGGTGGGATTTGTCAAATATCTGCTGGAAAAGCAGATGAACCGGGCCAAGGTCCTTTTGTCAGACCCGACCATCAAGATCTACGAGGTATCTTCCCTGGTAGGCTTTGAAGATGAAAAGTATTTTTCCAGACAGTTCAAGCGCGTGGTGGGCTCCAGTCCCAAGGAGTACCGGAACCGGCATACCGTGTATCAATAGTTTCCAGGACAGACTCTCTTTTGGTGTCTGTCTTTCTTTTTACAGTCCCTGTCAGGCAGCTGATTTCTGTTTTTCTGTATTTCAAATTGTCCAATACAAGAAAAGTCCACCTTATCCATGAATCGTCATATTGTAAAAAAAACCAGGGTCAATTAAACTGAAACTATCATAAATGAACAGAAAAGCTGCAAAATAAGCAGTGAAAGGAGAACATGATTATGAAAAAAACCATTGCACTGGCACTTGCGGCAGCCATGACGGCATCGGCCCTGACCGGGTGCGGCTCCGGCGGCAAATCAGAGACAGCCCAGACCACACCGGCCGCAGCCGAAACAAAGGCAGAGGCCGGCACCCAGGCACCGGACGGGGGACAGGCAGACAATGCACCCTCCGGTGACCCGATCCGGATCGGCGGCATCGCTCCCGTAACCGGGGACAAGGCGGAGATGGGAGAGAGCTTCTGGCGTTCCTGGCAGCTTGCCATTGACAAGGTCAATGGGGAAGGCGGAGTCCTGGGCAGACCGGTAGAGCTGGTACTGGAGGATTCCAAGGCAGATCCCAAGGAGGCTGTGGAGCTGACCAAGAAAATGGGCGACAACGAAGATATCTGCGCCGTATTAGGGCCCATGGCCAGCTCGGAGGCCATTGCCTGTGCGCCGGTCTTTGAGGAATACAGCATGGTGGAGCTTTCCCCCTGCGCGTCCAACAACCAGTATGCGCCTATGAGCGATTACGCCTTTACCCTGGCAGGCAAGATGGACGCGGAGATGCCCTATCTGATTGAGCGGGGCGTCCACGAATATCTGAATGCCAAGTCCGTTGCCGTGATCTGGGTCAACGATGACTGGGGCTCCTCCGCCTACCAGTCCACGGAAGAGGGATGCAGCCAGTACGGAATCGAGATTACGGACAATGAAAGCTTTGTCAGCGGCGAGAAAGATTTCACCGCAATCCTTACCAAGATCCGCCAGACCAACCCGGAGTACCTGCTTCTGATTACCCAGGCCGCAGACGGAGCCCTGATTTTAAACCAGGTGAAATCCATGGGATGGGAGATTCCGGTAATCGGAGCCGGAGCCATGTATTCGGACCAGGTGATTCTGCTGGCCGGAGATGCAGCCGAGAATCTGGTGGCTTCCGCAGCCTTCTTCCTGTCCGAGGATGACCCGGTTGCCTGGGATTATGCCACCAAATTTTCCGACGGTGCAGGCTTTTATCCCACCATCCACGGCCCCCTGTCCTACGATGCAGCCCTGCTTCTTTGTGCAGCCATTGAGAAGGCAGGAACCACGGACCGCCAGGCAGTGCGGGATGCCCTGATGGAGACTACGGATGCAGATGTGGAAGGCCTTCTGGCAGGCCCCTACAGCTTTACTGAGGACGGAGATATCATCCGTGCCTACTGTCTGGTGAAGATCCAGGACGGAAAATGGACCCGTGTCAGCGACTACACCAAGTGCAGCAAATTTGAGTAACAGAAATGGAATCCCCTTCTCTGCCCGCATGGGGAGAAGGGGATTTTGCGTGACGGTTCAGGTTTGGCTGTCCGGACGGAAAATCGTATGATGGAGGTAACGGAATGTACATAATCCAGCAGCTGATTAATGGCCTTTCCCAGGGCAGTATCTATGCCCTGATGGCCATTGGATATACACTGATTGTAGGTGTGGTGGGACTGATCACCTTTGCCTACGGCGAAATGGTCATGATCGGGGCCATGTCCGCCTATCTGTTTTACACCTATGTAAGCCCCAACTTTTTTCTGGGAATCCTGGTGGCCTTTGCCGCCTCGGGCATTGCCGGCATCTTCATCCACAAGGTGGCTTATGAGCGGTTTCTGGAAGCGCCCAAGCATATTGCCCTGCTCTGTACCGTGGGATGCTCCATTCTCATCAAGAATCTGGCCCAGATTGCCTTCGGCTCCCAGGGAAACGCCATGCCCATGGCTTTTGAGACCAGGCCCTTCTATCTGTTTGGAACGGACCTTTATATCACCACCATCCACCTGGCAGTAATTGCCATTGTGCTGGTGCTGTCCGTGGGACTGAGCCTTTTTCTGTACAAGACCCGGGTAGGACTGATGCTGCGGGCAGTGAGCCAGGACAAGATGGCCTCCAGCCTGGTAGCCATCAATGTAAAGAAGGTGACCCTGATCGGAAACGTGGTAGGCACCGGACTGGGCGGGGTGGCAGGCCTTCTTTACGGCACCTACCTGACCAATGTTTCCACGGTGTTCGGAACCGTGGTGGGACTGAAAGCCATCTCCGCCTGCGTCCTGGGAGGCATGACCAACATTCCTGGGGCAGCCCTGGGGGCGGTGCTGATCGGGATTCTGGAGAACTTCGGAATCGCACTGTTTACATCCAGCTACCGTGACATCTTTGCCTTTATCTTTGTATTTATCGCGCTGACCTTCCGGCCGGAGGGACTGTTTGTGTTCCGGTTTGGCAGGAAGAAGAAAGGGGGAAAGTAGGATGACAGCAGCTAAGAATTTCTTTGAAAAGCATAAGACCCTGGCTCTGGTCCTTGGCATTGCCGTTCTCCTGGTTCTGCCCCAGCTTACCAGAAGCAATTACATCCGGGGGGTCCTGGCCAGAATCATTGTCTATGCCACCCTGGCCAGCGGGCTGAATATTATCAACGGATATTCCGGCCAGAGCTGTCTGGGAATCGTAGGGTTCACCTGCATCGGGGCCTATTCCGGGGCGCTTCTGACTACAAAGCTGGGGCTTCCCTTCCTGGCAAGCCTGGTTCTCACCCTGGCTCTGTGCGCGGCTGCGGGATTTATCGTATCCCTGCCAACCCTGAAACTGAACGGTATGTTCCTGTCCATCATCACCCTGGGCTTTTCCGAGATGATGCGGCTCATTGCCTTAAACTGGCAGAAACTGACCAACGGTCCCCTGGGAATCAAGGGAATTCCCAATGTGCACCTGTTCGGGTGGAAGATCAAATCCGGGGCGCCCTTTTACTACCTGGCCCTGGCGGCCCTGCTGCTGGTGGTGTTTGTTTTAAACCGGCTGTTAAAGTCCAGGGTGGGAAGGGCCTGGATTGCCATCCGGGAGGACCAGGACGCTGCCCGCTCCCTTGGGGTCAAGGTGTCCCACTACCGCTGCATCAACTTTATGACCGGGGCCATGATCTGCGGCACCATGGGGGTATTCATCGCTTATTATTACCGGTATGTAAGCCCGGACATGTTCAGCCTGGATGAAGGCTTCAACGTGCTTTCCATGTGTGTGGTAGGCGGTTCCGGCACCCTGTTCGGGCCTATTGCAGGGGCTTTTGTCATCAATCTTCTGACAGAAGGCTTCCGGTTTGCATCCGAGTGGCGGATGGTCATGTACGCGGTTCTGATTATCACCATGATGTGGGTAAGGCCCCAGGGCCTTTTCGGGGCAAAGGACAGTGTCATTGCAGGCCAGATCTCATGGAAGAACCTGTTTGCAAGGAAGAAAAAGGAGGACGGGGATGTCGATCATATTGGAAGCTAAGGGAGTCAGCAAGCATTTCGGCGGCTTGAAAGCAGTGGAACAGGTGGATATGCAGGTGAAGGAAGGCAGCATTTTCGGCATCATCGGCCCCAACGGGGCAGGAAAGACCACCTTCTTTAACCTTTGTTCCGGCACCTATAAAGTGACCTCCGGGCAGATCCTTTTCGGCGGCCAGGACATTACCAATCTGCCGCCGGAGGAGGTGGCAAAGAAAGGACTGATCCGCACCTTCCAGAACATCAAGCTGTTCCAGTATCTGTCGGTTCTGGAAAACGTCAAGGTAGGGTGCCATATTAACACAAAGACCTCGGTGCTGGATGCCATTTTCCATACAAAGACCTACCACCAGGACGAGGAATATGCCACCAGGAAGGCGGAGAAGGTGCTGGAGGAGGTGGGACTGACCGAATACAGGGACTGGAAGGCCGGCAATCTGCCCTACGGGTACCAGCGGAAGGTGGAGATTGCCAGGGCCCTGGCTGCGGAGCCGAAGGTGCTTCTCCTGGATGAACCGGCAGCAGGCATGAATCCGGCGGAGACCTGGAGCCTTCTGGAATTCATCCAGAAGATCCGGGATAAGGGCCATACCATCGTGGTGATTGAGCATGACATGAAGTTTGTGATGAATCTCTGCGACCACATTATGGTGCTGAGCTTTGGGGAGAAAATCTGTGAGGGCACGCCGGATACGGTGAAGAATGACCGGAATGTGCAGGAGGCCTACTTTGGAAGAGGCATTATCCAGAAATCAAATGAACTGAGTCAGGAGGGCGCGTGATGGCAGATACCATGCTTACGATTGAACATCTGGTTGTGGATTACGGACATGTCCATGCGATCCGTGATGTAAGCCTTCATGTGGACAAAAACGAGATCGTATGCCTGATCGGTTCCAATGGGGCAGGAAAGACCTCCACCCTGGGCGCCATCAGCAACATCGTCAAAAAGGAATCCGGCAGGATTCTGTTTGGGAACCAGGAAATCACCCATATGCATCCGGCCCAGATTGTCCAGATGGGCATCAGCCATGTACCGGAGGGACGCCATGTATTTCCCAGGATGACGGTAAAGGAAAACCTGATCCTGGGAACCATGGCGAAAAAAAGAGTAAAAAAAGGGTATATTCAGCAGCGGATGGAGGAAATGTATACCTTGTTCCCCCGTTTAAGGGAGCGGATGGACCAGGCGGCAGGCACCCTTTCCGGCGGGGAACAGCAGATGCTGGCCATTGCCAGGGGCCTGATGTATGACCCGGAACTGATCATGCTGGACGAGCCTTCCCTGGGTCTGGCGCCCATTATTGTGGAAGAGATTTTTGAACTGGTCTGCCGGATTCAGAAGCAGGGGAAGACGGTGCTTCTGATTGAGCAGAACGCCAACATGGCATTGCAGATTTCGGACCGGGCCTATCTGCTGGAAAACGGCGCCATCGTTAAACAGGGAACCGGAAAGGAACTGCAAAGGGATGACAGTATCCGCAAAGCGTACCTGGGAGGGTGACAGGGATATGAATGAGGATGTTAAGAAGCTCCATGCATATATGGATGAAATCCGGGAAGAGATTCTGGACTGTGCAGGCCGGATCTTCTGCTATGCAGAGGCCAGCGGCCAGGAGGTCCGCTCGGCAGAGGCCCTGGAGCAGCTTTTGGAGGATAGGGGCTTTCGGGTGGAGCGGGGCCTTAAGGGCCTGCCCACTGCCTTCCGGGCCGTGTACGGCAGCGGTCCGGTGCGGATCGGCCTTATGTGCGAGTATGACGCCCTGGCCGGACTGCACCAGGAGCCGGTTCCCTGGCAGAGGGGAAACGGCGGCTTCGGACACGGGTGCGGCCACCATCTGCTGGGCACCGGCAGCGCGGCTGCCGGGATTCTTCTGAAAGCCTTTGTGGAGGAAGGGCTGCCTGCCGCCATTGTGGTATACGGCACCCCGGCAGAGGAAACCCTGGAGGGGAAGACCATTCTGATCCAAAACGGCTATTTCCGGGACGTGGACGTGGTGCTGGGATGGCACCCCCATAACCACAATAATCCGGGAAGAATCCGCCACAAGGCCGCAGGGGCCTTTACCATGACCTTCCGCGGAAGGGCGGCCCATGCCTGCAACTGTCCGGAAAACGGCAGAAGCGCCCTGGACGCGGCGGAGCTGACCAACATCGGCTGCAATTACCTGCGGGAGCATATGGACCGGGACAGCTATCTCCATTACTGCTATATCCATGGCGGGGAGCGGCCCAACATTATGCCGGATTATGCAAAGCTGTGGTATATGGTAAGGGCGGCCACCTACAGCCGGATGAAGGAGCTGGAAGAGCGGGTAAAGCGGACTGCCCAGGGAGCCTGCATGATGACGGACACCACCGTGGAGTTTGAGACTTTGGGAGATACCCATGACAACCGGGTGAATCTTACCCTTGCAAGGCTGGCCCAGGACTGTATGGGGAAGCTGGGGATGCCCTCCTGCACGGAGGAAGAGCAGGACTTTGCCTCCAGGCTTGCCGCCGGAATCGGGGTGGAAGGCTGCATAGGGGAATATGACCGGACCATTCCGGGAGCAGACCAGCCGGTGGAAAAGGACAACGGTTCCACGGATTTTTCCGATGTAAGCCAGGTGGTGCCTGCCAACAATCTGTTTGTGGCCTGCTTCCTGAAACAGACGCCTCTCCACTCCTGGGCGGCCACTGCCCAGGGAACCGGTTCTTATGCTTATAAGGGGATGGTGCTGGCGGCAGAGATTCTTGCCCTGATGGGAGTGGAGATTGCCCGGGACAAGGGGCTTTTGGAGCGGATACAGAAGGAGTTTCAGGAGGTCCATGAAGCGTAAACTGATTGCGTCTTATATATCCATGCTGGTTCTTTTTTCGCTTTTTACCTATATTTTCGTGCTTCCGGTGATCTATCAGATGGTCAGGAACAATCTGATTGAGACTTCCGGCCAGACCATGAACCGGTGGTGCACGGAGCTTTCTTCCGTGATGAATTTCGGAAGGACCTATATTCTGAACATTTCCACCAATAAACATATGCAGGAAGCCTTAAGAACCCTGGCAGAAAGCGGCTATGAGCCGGAGTCCGGGGAGCAGGAGCTTGCCCAGGCCAGAACCCTTATGGAGCAGAGCGGGATTCTCAAAGAGGTCATGTATGCCAACGATGTGACTATGCGGAATGTTCCCTTCCTGGTGGAGGTCTGCTGCCGCACTCCGGACGGCCGCTACCTGCCGGTCTATTCCTCCAGCCGGGGGAGTGAGCCGGAGGAATGGGAGGCGCCCCTTTCCCAGGAATGGATTCATGTCCTGGAGCAAAGATCCGGCAAATTCCTGTGGACCATTTATCACAGCGGCAGCAACGAATATATCCGGCTGTCCAAAGTGGTGTATGACATGAACGATTATTCCCGGATCATCGGGATCATTTCCCTGGATTTAAGTTATGTGCATATTGCCCAGAACGTGCTGAATCCCCTGCGCCAGCAGTATGGCATTGAGACTGCCATTGTGGACAGGGGGAACCGGCAGATCATCGGTTACTATACGATCCGGCTGTCCAGGGAGGAAATCTTCGATTACATGGACGGGAATCCGGTTCTGGTTCACAACGGGAAGGACTGCTTTTTTGCCTTTCAGCTGGACAACACGGATTATTATCTGACAGGGCTCAAATCCCTGGATCTGGTACGGACCACCTATTTAAAGACCTGCCTGATGCTTATGGCCGGGGCCGGGGGAACCCTGGTTCTGGGCCTGTTTCTCACAGTGATTTTAAGCCACAGGATCATGGAGCCGGTGGTGCAGCTTTCCCAGACCATGAAGGAAGTGGAGTACGGGGATCTGGACATTACGGCAAAGACAAAGGAAAAAGGGGAGATCGGTGAGCTGTACAGCAGCTTTAATTACATGATCCGGATGATCAATGAACTGATCCAGGAGAATTATGTGACCCGGCTGAACCAGAAGCAGAGCGAGCTCAATGCCCTGGAAAGCCAGATCAACACCCATTTTCTCTACAACACCCTGGATACCATCAACTGGATGGCCAGGGACCACGATGCCCCGGATATTTCCTACCTGGTGACCAATCTCTCCACCCTGCTGCGCACGTCCTTAAACCATGGGAAGAACAGGATGACCGTTGCCCAGGAGCTGACCCACGCCAGAAGCTATATGAATATCCAGAAGGTGCGGTTCGGGGATCTGTTTACGGTGCAGGAGGAAATCGACCAGGATATTCTGGATGACATTGTCCTGAAGATGCTGCTGCAGCCCTTAATCGAGAATGCCATTCTCCACGGCTTCCAGCACTGCCAGCCATACCAGGAGGCCGGCGGCACGGCGTCCGGTTCCGGTGCCCCGGAAGAGCCTCCGGTGCTTACGGTGCGTGCCCGGAATCTGGGGGACGCGGTCCGGTTCCAGATTTGCAGCCCGGCCACCCGGGAGAACTTCCTGCGCATCCAGGAAATCCTTAACCAGGTTCCGGATGTGCCCTGCAATAATTACGGAATCAGCAGCATCCGGAACCGGCTGGAAATCGCCTATAACCACGAAGCCCAGTATTTCTATGAGCTGGATGGGGAGGGGGTGCTGACGGCTACGATTCAGATTCCGCGAAGGTATACCAGGGGGTGAGGGGGCTTTTCCTTAGCCAGGCGTCACATACCTTCCCTTCTGGTTTAAAAGAATCTTTTTTCCGTCATACACCTGTCTTCCCCGGACAAAGGTGCCTGTCACCTTTCCCCGGAAGGTTTTTCCTTCATAGGGATACCGGGAAGACCTGGCATCGTAGCAGGTATCTGCAGCGTGGAAGGTCCAGGTAATATCCGGGTCCAGGACGGCAAAATCCGCGTCCTTTCCGATCCGGATGCTTCCCTTGGAGTCCAGACCAAAGACTTTGGCCGGACCGGATGCGGTGATCTGGGCCAGCCGGGTCAGGGGAAGCCCGCGCTGGAGGACTCCTTCGCTGTAAAGCCCGGAAAGGATCAGGTCCAGTCCGGGAAAACCGCCGGGAGCACTCCAGAAATCCCCCCAGGACTTCTGCTCATCGGAATAGGTGGCATGGTCGCTGCCGATCATATCGATCTCCCCCTGGATGACCCGGTTCCACAGGGCGTCTGCCTGTTTCTGGTCACGGATGGGGGGCGCGCACTTTGCCCATGCTTTGCAACGGGTCACGTCATCACTTGTTAGGAGAAGATAATGGGGGCAGGTCTCTGTATAGACCTCCAGGTTCTGCTGCCGGAACTGGCGGATCACATCCAGGACTTCGCTGGAAGAAATATGGCAGACACTGATGCGGGCCTGCTCATGAAGGGCCAGAATGCACAGCCGGGTCACAGCCAGAACCTCGGAGATAACAGGGCGGCTCTGGCTGTTGCTTTCGGCTCCCTTTCCTGCCTCCATCAGTTCCCGGGTAGCGGCGGCGCAGAGGTCCTGGGATTCGGCATGGACCGCCACCAGGGTATGGTACGGCTTCACGGCGCGAAAAAGCTCCAAAAGGGAGCCGTCGTCAAAGGAACCGTACTCTCCGGCATCACTCATGAAAACTTTCAGTGCAGCGATCCCCTTCTGGATCAGTTCCTCTGCACATTGCGTCCGGTGGGACTTTACCCCTCCGTACAGGGCGCAGTCCACAATGGATGTATCCTCCAGGGAACGGATACGTTCTTCCAGAATCTCCCTGTCAAAAACACTGGGAAGATGGCCTGACTGGGGCATCTCCACCAGGGTGGTAACACCGCCTGATGCCGCCGTGCGGGAGCCGGAGAAAAAATCTCCGCAGTAGGTGACATGGGCATGGGAATCAATGACTCCCGGAAACAGGATCTTCCCGGCAATGTCATAGGTCTCCTTTGCGGCTGCCTCCTGCCCCCAGGCAAAGAGGCCGGCGATTTTCCCGTCTTTTACAGCCACGGACAATGGCTGGGGGCAGTCGGGGGTAACAACCAGCCCGTTCTTTAGAATCAGATCAAACATACAGGTTCTCCTTCCATAGCAGTGTCAGGTGGTGCCTCCAAGGTAAAGGGACGGGGAAATACTGAAGGGTTCATGGCTTATGGGATCTCCATTTAAAGCGGCCAGAAGCTGCTTCACAGCCACGTCTGCCAGTTCCTCAATCTTCCCGTCTACCGAGGTGAGAAAGGGTGGGTTCAGTTTTCCGTAGATCAGGTTGTCAAATCCGCTGACAGAGATATCCTGGGGAATGGAATACCCATACTGGCGCAGAATGTGAATCACACCCATGGCAGTCAGGTCCAGACTGCACACCACGGCGTCAAAAGAAAGACCGCTGTCGATGATGGCCTGGCCGGCCCGGCATCCTCCGTCGAAATCATCTGTGGGCGCCTGGAACAGACGGTCATCCGAAAACTCCAGCTTAAGTTCTGCCAGCTTCTTTTGGAAGCCGCAAAACTTTCTCTGGCTGGCAAGATTCTGCCCAAAAGAGACATAAAGAAACTTCCGCCTGCCGGTCCGGTAGATATGGTCTGCCATCATCTGCATACCGCGGCCCTCGTCACAGATGACGGATATGACATTGGGAAGATCCAGGCAGCCATTGAACATCAGGACCGGTTTCCTGGAACAGCAGGTACGGATGAAGGCTTCCACTTCCCGGCTGCTTAAGGAAGAACCCACGAAAATAAGGGAATCAAACTGCTGCTGCTGAAGCAGGGTAAACAGGGAATCCCCCTTGGTGCCGGCATTGAACACAATGGTGGTATATCCCTGGGCGCTCAGTAGATTCTCCAGATGATAGATCACATGGGCACGGTACAGGTTGCGGATATCATCCACCACGATGCCGATCATATTCATGGAGTTATGTTTGAGTCCCCTGGCAATGGCATTGGGGCTGTAACCGGTTTCATTCAGCGCGTCGACTACCCGCTGGTAGGTCTTGGGGCTGATATTTGGTTTGTTATTCAATACTCTTGACACAGTGGCAACGGATACGTTGGCACGTTTTGCTATTTCGTGGATGGTCATAATGGATTCCCCGGCTTCCGTTTATAATTGTTACGGTTCACTGGGGCATCTTCCTGCCCGCAGCCAGCTTTCCCCGCTTTGTGAACGGTAACACGGTTTCTATCATAGCATACTTGTCTGGTAAAATCAATAAAAACGTTTACAATTGTGATCGGCGATCTGGATATATTTCCAGGGTTTTCAGAGTAGAATAGAATAAAAATGGCAGATTTTCGATTAAAATAACCAAAAAATTATAAAATAAATCAAAAATAGTGTTGACATTATCCATTCCCGATGCTATTATCATGAATGTAAACGATTACAAAACAAAAAGTAAAGGAGACGGTTTGGGAAGGCATATTATCGATTTATCGATGGAAATTGAAAGCGGAATGGTGGCGAACAGAGATTTTTCCGGGAATATTTTTGTACCTCTTGTGAGCCACAAGGAGTCGGAGAAGTTCCAGGCAGGTACGCCGGAGGACCCGTTCCTTTCTGCATGGAATTACATTGGGATGACGGAACACACGGGAACCCATGTAGACGGATTTTTCCATATGGACCCTCTGGGACTGGGCATTGACCAGATGCCCCTGGACATGTTTTTCGGAAAGGCAGTGTGTCTGGATCTGACCGGTATTCCTCCTGGCGGGACCATTACTGTGGCAGATGTGGAGGAGGCGCAGAAACGGTGCGGGGTAGAAATAGACGGACACATCGTCCTCTTTGCAACCGGGCATCACCGGCGCTTCTTTCCGGGGGATGAGGTGCTGACCCGGAATCCGGAAATATCGGCAGAAGTGGTGCACTGGCTATACCGGCATGGCTCCAGGGCTCATGGCGTAGAAGGTCCTTCTACGGATATTCTGTCCAAAAAGACCTTCCCCAGCCACCGGGCCTGCCGGGATTTAAAGGTGATTCATTACCCTCAGTGAACAAGGGGACACTCGGTTTTGCACCACAGATTTGCGATTCTGCCGCGTTACTGTCGCTCAGCGTACGT
>CAJTOV010000040.1 GCA_910577765.1 uncultured Lachnospiraceae bacterium | reverse complement strand
ATCGGGCGGACGCCCGATGCTTCTTGTCCGGCATAGCCGGACAAGAAGATGCCCCTCCCCGTGAATAGCAACTTTTTCCATGTAAAAACGTGATATATTTTCATTTTTTCGTTGTAATTTCTGTGACATCATGTTAAACTCTCTGTGCAGGGTGACCGTTCAGATATCACTGGACAGTTATCGTATATTATGTAAGGGGGTATCTGCATGTACCGTACTGCCATAGAAAAACTTTATAAATGGAAAGAAAGCCGCCGCCGCAAGCCTCTGATCATTGAGGGAGCCAGACAGGTGGGGAAGACCTGGCTTATGAAGGAGTTCGGAACCAGGGCGTATTCCGATACGGTATATATCAATTTTGATTCCAATTCCAGAATGGCGGAGCTGTTTGCTTCCGGTCTGGACCCGGATCGCCTGATCATGGGGCTTGAGCTGTATGCAGGCAGGAAAATCCATGCAGACAGCACGCTGATTATCTTTGATGAGGTGCAGGAAGTACCGAGAGCCCTTTCCTCTCTCAAATATTTCTATGAGAATGCGCCCCAGTATCACGTGATATGTGCCGGTTCCCTGCTGGGAATTGCGCTGCATGAGGGCACGTCCTTTCCAGTGGGCAAGGTGGATTTCCTAAGTCTGTACCCCTTGTCCTTTAAAGAGTTTTTAATGGCTACTGTGGGAGAACGTTTTGCGCAGCTTCTTGACAGCCGGGATTATCCTATGATCACTTCCTTTAAACAGACTTATATAGAAGCATTGAGACAGTACTGTTTTGTGGGCGGGATGCCGGAGGCAGTGGAGAGCTTTGCGCAGGAGCGTGATTTTCATGAAGTCAGGGCGATCCAGAAACGGATTCTGGCAGCTTATGAGCAGGATTTCTCCAAACACGCGCCCAATGGGATTGTGCCCAGGATTCGTATGGTGTGGAACAGCATTCCCTCCCAGCTGGCAAAAGAGAACAGGAAGTTTCTGTACGGCCTTGTGCGGGAGGGTGGGCGTGCCAGGGAGTATGAAGCAGCGATTATGTGGCTTTGCGACTGTGGCCTGGTCCACAAGGTAAGCCGGGTCAATGGGCCTGGAATTCCCCTGAAGGCCTATGAAGACTTGAAAGCCTTTAAGCTGTTCCTGGTAGATGTGGGGCTTCTGGGCTGTATGGCAGGATTAGGACCTGGGGTGCTGCTGGATGGAAATGCTTTATTTACCGAGTTTAAGGGAGCGCTGGCTGAACAGTATGTATGCCAGCAGCTGAAAGCCCTGGGGGACCTGGGCATCTATTATTATACCAATGACCGGGGCTCCTGCGAGGTGGATTTTATGATTGACACCGGGGAGCGCGCTGTTCCGGTGGAAGTAAAGGCCGAGGTTAATCTGAAAGCGAAGAGCCTGAAAGTCTTCCACGAAAAATTCGCCCCCGGAATGTCCATACGCACGTCCCTGGCAGACTATAAAGAAGAGGAATGGCTGATCAATCTTCCGCTGTATGCGGTGGAGGCAATCCGGGAACTTCCATAGAGCAGGGAAGCTGCCGCAAAATGGCAGCTCCCTATTTGCCTAATCCGTGGTCTCCCGTCTCACCAGCACCGGCGGTATCACCTTGTAAACCGGTTCGGCCAGGGGCACGGGCCTGCGCTTCTTCCGTTCCTCCATCTGCATCACTAAAAGCTTCATGGCCTCGGCGGCCATCAGGGGAATCTGCTGGCCCATAGTGCTGATGGGGATCACCGCCTGCTCCGAAATAGGGGAATTGTCAAAGCCCACGATCCGCCAGGTATCCGGCAGGCCGCCGTGGCGGCGGACCAGGATATTCAGCAGGACATTGGCGTGGGTGTCATTGGGCATGAAAATGCCCTTTTTTTTGTCCGGGTATTTTTCCTCCAGCATGTCCACCAGGGCAGTAAGGTGCGCCAGGTTTTCCTGGAACGTGGTCCCCAGATCCTTCAGCACAAGCTCATGGGCCAGAAAATGCTCCTGGCAGGTATCCAGAAAGCCCTGGATTCTCCAGTAGGCCGGTACTTCCCGGGGCAGGTCCGCATTGATATGGACCAGAAGGTCGCAGCCGCTTTTCCTCAGCAGGCCAGTGGCCTGGGCTCCGCCCATGTAGTTGTCGGTTTTGACACTGCAGATGTGCTGGTCTTCCCGCTCAATGCCTACCATGGGCAGGTTGTAGGCGGCCAGTTCCCGGGAGGGGATGGTGGGGCTTAGGAGGATCATGCCCTCAATATTGTAGGCCAGAAGTTCCTCTATATATTTTTGTTCCAGGTCCCGGTCATCATTGCCTGCGAAGACCAGGAACTTGTAGCCGTAGGTGCTGTAGGTGTCCAGCAGGCAGCCCAGCATCTCCGAGTAATAATGCATATACAGATTGGGGACAATGACCCCCACAAATTCCGTCTTTCCATTGGCCAGAATCCTGGCAATCTTGTTCTCCTTGTAGCCCAGCTCCTTAAGGGCCTGGGCGATCTTCTCCTGGCTCTCCACCGGCAGGGAATCCGGGCTGTTAAAGTACCGGGAAATGGTGGATTTGGAGAAATCCGTGTAGGCGGCAATATCCGCGTAGGTGACTTTCTTGGTTTTCATGGTGGCAGTTTCCTCTTGCGATGTACTAGTTCATAGGCCCTATTATATCACATGGACAGGTGGAAAAACAACCACGCAAACAGGCCTTGTGGAAAGTGCCATAAAACCGGTTTTATAAAATGTGAAATCTGCCGAATTTACCATTCCCCATTGACAAATCCCTCCCTGGGGATTATGATAAACACATAAATAAAACCGGTTTCAATACCGATACCAAAACCGATTCGAAAAAGGAGGAGCAGCAATGAGAAAACGGTGGCGATATCTGGCCGGCACGTGTCTGGCACTGGGGTGTCTGGCCGGTTCCCTGACCGGGTGCCAGAAGCGGGCAGTCCGGCCTGGGGATGTGCCTGGCTTTGACCAGGGGGAGACTTACCTTTCTATCTGGGTCCATTCCATTGAGGAGACGGAGGAAGGCCAGGTCTACCGGAAGGCCGTGGACCGCTTCAATGAGCAGTACAACGGAAGGTATTTTGCAGACATTGAGTTCGTCCCCAGGAATGACAGCGGCGGAGGCTATTCCGACAAGATCAATGCATCGGTCATGGCCGGAGGCCTGCCGGACGTACTGACTGTGGACGGCCCCAATGTGGCGGCTTACGCGGCCAACGGTATCATCCAGCCCCTGGCGCCCCTGACAGAGGATGAGCAGAGCATTTACCTGCCTTCCATTCTGGACCAGGGCACCTACAATGACCAGCTCTATGCCCTGGGGGTCATGGAGTCCAGTGTGGGTCTCTACTATAATAAAGCCATTCTGAAGGAGGCGGGGATTGAAGTGCCGGACCCGGACCATCCCTGGACCCGCAGCCAGTTCCTGGAGATTCTGGCCAGGCTGAAGCCCCTGATGGATGAGAAGAACGGCTATCCCCTGGACATGACCTTTCCGGTGGGGGAGGCCAGCATTTACTACTACGCCCCCTTTATCTGGAGCGGCGGCGGAGACCTGGTCAGTGAGGACGGGCTTACGGTGGACGGATATTTTAATTCCGGGGAAAATGCAGAGACCATGGAGTATTTCCGCACCATTGTGGAGAACCGGTACATGTCGGAAGCCCCCATTGAGAAGCTGTTTGAAAGCGGGCGGGCAGCCTTTAAGTTCGACGGGGCCTGGGAGGTGAACACCATCTACACCAGCTACCCGGATGTGGACCTGGGGGTGGCGCCCTACATTGTGGGGGATGACTGGGACGGAGGCAGCTATACGCCTACCGGCTCCTGGGCCTTTGCCGCATCCTCCGGAACCGGGGATATCCAGGGAGCCACAGAGCTGGTGAAATGGATGAGCGGCGTGGAAAGCGGCATAGATATCTGGGAGATGGCAAAGACCTTTCCTTCCACCTACGAGGCCTTTGAGAACATCGACATTTTCAGGACCGATGACAACTACCGGGCATTGTACCAGCAGCTCAGCAATTACGGCCATCCCAGGCCCAAGACACCGGTGTATCCCCAGGTAAGTACTTCCTTCCAGGAGGTGCTGGAGAGCGTGGCCCTGGGAGGCAGGGACGCCCGGACCCAGCTGGATAAGGCCGTGGAGCGGATCAACGGGAAGCTGGAACGGTATCAGAGGCAGACCGGCAGACAATAGCGGAACGATTCACCAGAAAATGGAGGTAACCATGAAAAGAAAGAATTCTATTATGGGAATGGCGTTTTTCGGTCCGGCCCTGGTGCTGATGACGCTGTTTCTGTTCCTGCCCATGGTCCTGACCTTTGGGTTCAGCTTCACCGATTATTTCGCGCTGAACCCGGAGCTGACCAGGTTCGTGGGACTGGGAAACTATATCAGTATTTTTAAGGATGAGCTGTTTGTACAGTCCTTTCTCAATACGGTCCGGTTCGTCCTGATCATCGTGCCCTTACAGTGCGGCGGGGCGCTGCTTTTGGCCATGGCCATCCACCATGGGGCACACTGCAAGAAGTATTTCAAGGTGGCATTTTTCGTGCCGGTGGTCATGTCCCTGGCAGTGGTGTCCACCTTGTGGATGCAGATTTACAGTCCGGAAGGCATTCTCAATACCCTGCTGGGGCATCTGGGGATCAATGCCCAGCCCTTTATCCACAGTGCCAGGCAGGCCCTGCCCTCCATTGCCGTCATGAGCGTGTGGCAGGGAGTAGGCTACCAGATGATTATTTTCCTGGGGGGACTCCAGAATATCAGTCCGGCTCTTTATGAGGCAGCGGAGATGGACCATGCCACCGGCTGGCAGAAATTTAAAGACATTACCCTGCCGGAGCTGAAGCCCCTATGTGTGTTTGTATTTATCACCGTCACCATCGGCGCCTTCCGGATGCTGGTACAGCCCATGGTCATGACCGGCGGCGGACCGGACCACTCGACCTACACCATTGTCTATGACATCTATGAGACCGGCACGGTCAACTGGGAAATGGGCCTGGCCTCCACCATGGCCATTGTGTTCACCGTCTTTGTGGTGGTGCTGACCATTATCCAGAATGTGCTGACCGGAGGCGGCGAAAAGGGCGCGTCCACGGAATCCCGTTCCTTTGGATTCCGGCGTAAAGGGGCAGGCTCCGGCAGGCCCGGTTCAGAGAAGGAGGAAAGCCATGCGGACGAAACAACAAAGACTATGTAACCGGATTCTGGTGGCAGCCATGCTGGTGCTGTCCCTGTTCTTCCTGTTCCCGGTGATCTGGATGCTGGCCAATTCCTTTAAGCCGGACGGGGCCATTACCGCGGACATGAATTCCATTGCAGCCTTTATCCCGCCGCTGCCGGGCAGGGGATTTTTCGCCAACTACACGGCAATCCTTACCAGTACCGGATTTGTCCGGTACATGGCCAACACCCTGTTCTATGCGGCAGTGCTGATCCTTCTGGGAATCGTGGTCAACGGTCTGGCCGGTTACGCCCTGGCCAAGATCCCTTTCCCCTTCCGGGAACAGTGGCTGCTGGTGATCATGATGCTGCTGATCGTGCCTACGGAGACCGTGATCACCATTCATTTCCTGATCATTGCCAAGGCAGGGCTTCTCAATACGGTGGTGGGTTATATTCTGCCCATGATTGTGAATCCCTTTAACATTTTCCTGTTCCGCCAGGTGTTTGTGAACCTGCCGGACGATGTGTACGAAGCGGCCCAGCTGGATTACTGCGGCCCGGTGAAATATTTCTTTACCATGGTGCTGCCCATGTCAAAGACCGTGGTGGCAACGGTAAGCGTGTTTACATTTTTGAATGTGTGGAATGACTATCTGTGGCCGTCCCTGGTGTTCACCTCCAGCGACCTGCTGACTGCGCAGATCGGACTGAACTCCATTACATCCAACGACAATACGACCATGGGGCAGACCCTGGCCGTGATTACACTGGTGACAATTCCGGTAATCATCATTTACTCTCTGTTCTCCAGACAGATTGTGGAAGGGGTTACCTCAACAGGATCAAAGGAAGGGTGAGACTATGAGCTTTATAGAATTCAGAAATATTTGCAAGCGGTATCCGGGTGCCGGGAAGAATACGGTGGACGGGTTCAATCTGAATATTGAGGAAAAGGAATTTATCGCCTTTGTGGGGCCTTCGGGCTGCGGCAAGTCCACGACCCTGCGGATGATGGCCGGGTTCGAGGAGATCACCGGCGGGGAGCTGTACATTGACGGGAAAAAGGTCAATGAGACCGCACCCAGGGACCGGGGCATTGCCATGGTGTTCCAGAACTATGCCCTGTATCCCCACATGACCGTGGAGCAGAATATCGGATACGGTCTGAAGAATATGAAGGTGCCGGCAGATGAAATCGCCAGAAAGGTGGACTGGGCCATCCGGATTCTGGGTCTGGAGGAGTACCGCACCCGCAAGCCCCGGAATCTGTCGGGAGGCCAGCGGCAGCGGGTGGCCCTGGGCCGGGCCATTGTCAAGAACCAGAAGGTATTTCTCATGGATGAGCCCTTGTCCAACCTGGATGCCAAGCTGCGGGTCAGTATGCGGACCGAGATCAGCAGGCTTCACAGGGAGCTGGGAGCCACCACCATCTACGTGACCCACGACCAGGTGGAGGCCATGACCATGGCAGACCGGATCGTCATCATGAAGGACGGCATTGTCCAGCAGGTGGGCCGTCCCATGGAGCTTTACGACCATCCGGTGAACCGGTTTGTGGCCGGGTTCATCGGTTCTCCCCAGATGAATTTCTTCCGGGTACAGGTGGACGGCGGCCAGGCACGTTTTCTGGACGGCACGGTCATTACCCTGCCAAAGGAGGCCCGGGAACGGCTGAAAGGCCGTACCGGACAGCTGGTGCTGGGTATCCGGGGAGAGGACTTAAAGACCGATGCCCAGAGTGTGGCAGCCCAGCTGGAGGGGCGGATGCATTCCGTGATCGTCAACACCGAGGTCATGGGAAATGAGAACAACCTGTACTTTGATTTCGGCGGCACCCAGGCCGTGGCCCGGGTATCCAAATATGAGATTAAAGAAATCGGAGATTCCGTCGAATTTGTATTTGTACCGTCCAAGATTCACTTCTTTGATCCGGAGACGGGAGCAGCGGTGTAAGGGAAAACGGCCAACGCTGCCGGTACTGTCCTGGGGTAGTTTCACCGTTATTTCCCCAGGCCAGTGCCAGAGAGAACCAGCAGAAAGGATATAGATATTATATGGAGAAGCAGTTTGTGCATCTGAAGGCACCGGACAACTGGATCAATGATCCCAACGGGTTTATCTATTACAAAGGAATGTATCATCTGTTTTACCAGTATTTTCCTTATGGTCCCCGGTGGGGAACCATGCACTGGGGCCATGCGGTCAGCCGTGACCTGGTGGAGTGGGAGCATAAGGGGATTGCCCTGTTTCCCACTGTCCGGGGGGACCAGAACGGCTGCTTCTCCGGAAGTGCCGTGGAGGCGGAGGGAAAGCTGGTGCTGGTGTATACCGGGGTCCGCTATGAGGTGGCGGACCCGGAGGACATCCACAGGAGTCTGAATGAACAGTTTGAGTCCTGCCAGATGATGATTGCCTCGGAAGACGGCTTTGGATTTGACAACTGGAAGGGCAAGGAAGTGATTATCCCGCCTTTGACAGACCCCTCTGTGGGACACCGGACAGACACCCGGGACCCTAAGATCTGGCGGGGCCGGGATGCCTGGTATCTGGTGGTGGGAAGCCGTACCCGGCAGCGCCAGGGAAAGCTTCTGTTCTACCGCAGTGAGGATCTGCACCAGTGGACCTTTGTGAACCAGGCCATGAAGGGGCCGGGCTACGGCTGGATGTGGGAGTGTCCCGATTACTTTGAGGCCGGGGACGGCGGGGTGCTGGTCATGTCGGCCATGGGGCTGGTGAAACAGGAGGGCATGCAGGAGAACCACTCGATTTGCTTTCCTGTGACGTTCCGGGAATCTGACTGCCGCATGGAGATTCCGGACCAGTACCAGTTCCTGGATTACGGGCTGGACCTGTATGCGCCCCAGACGACCCTGGACGCGGCAGGCCGCCGGGTGCTGGTGGCCTGGCTGCGGATGCCGGAGCCTACAGAAGAAGGCTGGATCGGCATGTTCTGCTCGCCGCGGGTGGTGGAGCAAAAGGACGGACACATTTACTTCCGGATGCACCCGGATGTGCGGAAAGCCTATGGGGTGGAGGCCGGGATGTGCGGGGGAAGAGAAGAGACGGGGAGACGGGAAATGGCGGAGGAGCCGGAAGCGGCAGGGAAGCCGGTCCGGCTGGCGCTTCCTGGTCAGGGCTGCCGGTTACTGTTCTCTCTGGATGAAGGCCAGCACATGGACATCGGAGGATTTCTGGTAGGCAGAAGAAACGGGTGCATTTACACAGACCGCAGCAGCGTCTTTCCCGCAGATGCCGGAGCACATCTGGTATCCGTGACCCCACCGGTGCAGGAGGGCCGGAACCTGGAAGTCCTGGTGGACGCCAACCTGGTGGAAGTGTTTGTCAATGACGGGGAGTATACCATCAGCAATGCAGTCTATGGCCTGGGGAAGGACATACAGGGAGACGGGCCGGTGCAGATGTGGGTGGCAGGAGGCAGCGGACAAACAAGTATCTGAACGGTCCCCTTGTTCACTGAGGGTAAATATATAAAAAGGCTGTAAAACCAGTTGACGAACACAAGTTCTTTTCGTATATTAGTAAGAGAGGCAGAAGAAAAGTTGGACTGGAGGAATATCATGGCGAATGTATACGACGTTGCAAAGTATGTATTAAAGAAGCTGGGTTCCATGTCAACTATGAAATTACAGAAAGAAGTATACTACTGTCAGGCCTGGTCCCTGGGATGGGACGGAAAGCCTTTATTCGATGAGGATTTCCAGGCGTGGGCCAATGGCCCGGTCTGTCCGGAACTGTTCTCCAGGCACAAAGGGCTGTTCTGGATTACTACGGAGACAAGGAGTCCCAGTGGCTCAGCGAGCTGACCCACAAGGAAGCCCCATGGAAGGAGGCACGGGCAGGAGTACCGGCTGGCGCCCCCTGCAATTATATAATTACCAAGGAGAGTATGCAGCAGTACTACGGAGGACTCTGACCATGGGCACCAGGAGAACTTTATCTGGACGTGGATCAGCTATTTTCCCTGAGGCTGACTGCCAGGGAACGGCTATATGGCATTCTCAATAACGGGGTATTCTATGTCTTATGGTATGATCCCTGTCACGAGATATATGAGTCAAAAATATCATGAAGCAGAAAACTCCCCACCAGCATCAGCCGGTGGGGAATATTTAATATTTACATGCAACATCGGCAGTTCTTTCTAAACCTGCAAAGCTCCCCCCATAGTCTCCAGAATCCGCTCCGCCACATACACCCCGCTTGCCGAAGCATGGGACAGGGAATGGGTGACCCCACTGCCGTCTCCGATACAGTAGAGTCCCGGATACCGGGTCTCCAGATGCCGGTTCAGCTCCACCTCCATGTTGTAGAACTTGACCTCCACCCCATAGAGCAGGGTATCGTCGTTGGCGGTTCCCGGCGCGATCTTGTCCAGGGCATAGATCATCTCGATGATGCCGTCCAGAATCCGCTTGGGCAGCACCAGGCTCAAATCCCCGGGAGTGGCCGCCAGGGTAGGCCGCACCGTCCCCTCCTCGATCCGTTTTACCGTGCTGCGGCGTCCGCGCTCCAGGTCCCCGAACCGCTGGACAATCACCCCGCCCCCCAGCATGTTGGACAGCCGGGCAATGCTTTCGCCATAACCGTTGCTGTCCTTAAAGGGCTCAGAGAAATGCTTGGCCACCAGCAGGGCGAAATTGGTATTGTCCGTCTTTCTGGACGGGTCCCCGAAGCTGTGTCCGTTGACCGTGACAATGCCGTTGGTATTCTCCGTCACCACAATGCCACAGGGATTCATGCAGAAGGTCCGCACCTTGTCCTCGAACTTCTCCGTGTGGTACACGATCTTGCTTTCATAAAGCTGGTCTGTAAGATGGGAAAATATCACCGCAGGCAGCTCCACCCGGACCCCTAAGTCCACCCGGTTGGATTTGGTCGGAATATCCAGCTCCCGGCACACCTGCTCCATCCATTTGCTGCCGCTGCGCCCCACAGAGACAATGCACTGTCCGCAGTCCGCATACCCGTCCTGGTAATGGACCCGGTATCCGTTGTCTTTCAGCTCCAGCCTGGTCACCGGCGTATTGAAACAGAAGGTGACCTTGTCCTTTAACTCTGCGTACAGATTCTCCAGCACCACATAGTTGATGTCCGTACCCAGATGCCGGACCGAAGCGTCCAGCAGCTTCAGCTTGTTCTGGATACAGATCTTCTTAAACTCACTGCCGGCAGTCGAGTACATTTTCGTACCCTCCCCGCCGTGGGACACATTGATCTCATCTACATACTCCATGAGCCGCAGGGACTGCTCCTTGCCGATGTACTCATACAGAGTGCCGCCGAAATCATTGGTAATATTATATTTTCCGTCGGAAAATGCCCCCGCCCCGCCGAACCCGTTCATAATAGAGCAGGACCTGCACTTGATGCAGGACTTAATCCTGTGGCCGTCAATGGGACACTTGCGCTTCTCCAAAGTGGTGCCGGCCTCGAACACGGCAATCCGTAAGGACGGGTTCTGCTTTGTAAGCTCGTAAGCCGAGAAGATACCCCCCGGTCCGGCGCCGATGATGATAATGTCATAGTTCATGGGAAATCCCTCCTTTGTGCTGGAATGTACTCCCGGAATTCCGGGAGTACTAACAATCTGTTTATGTGCAGAATGGAAGCCGTATTCACCTGGAATACACCGCATCATTTCTGGAAAGAAGATACACACAATACTGGTTCATGCTAATCCCCTCTCTCCTGGAGTGCTCCGCCAGAAAACGATGCAGGCTGCGCGGTATTCTCAGTTTAAACTGCCCCGAATACTCTTCCAGGCTATCGGGCTCGTAAATCTCTATTTCATCCTTCAGCGCAGCCTCAATCCATGCTCTCTTTGCATCCAGCGCATTGGACACCGCAGATTCCACAGTGTCGCCACACGTAATACACCCCGGAAGATCCGGATAAGAAACCACGTACCCGCCCTCATCCTTATCCTCCACAATCTCCATCCGATAGGACATTGCCATATAATCATCCAGCGTCTTCATCATTTCCCTCCTCATCAAACCGGAGGTCTTTTGATAGAGTACAAATATGTGTTAATAGCTTATCCCACTTTGACATCCTGCATACCTCCTATTCCTATTATACGTGGTGTCATATATGGTGTCAATGTTTTTGGCAGCAATTATCAGGAAAACAAAGACTTTACACACATTTTATCTTCTATTATAATGGAGCTGATCAGAAAGTTCCGATTATGTCAGAATCCGGATAACTGCTCCATAGTCCGGAACTGTACCGTATCGGAGAAATAACATTTAGGAGGAAACACACTATGACCAGTCAGATCACAAGAGAGGAAGCCTTAAAGCTTCTGAAAAAATACAACCAGGAGCCGTTTCATATTCTCCACGCCCTGACCGTGGAAGGCACCATGAGATGGTATGCCAGAGAACTGGGATACGGTGAGGAAGAAGAATTCTGGTCCATTACCGGCCTGCTTCACGACATTGATTTTGAACAGTACCCGGACCAGCACTGCCAGAAGGCGCCGGAGCTTCTGCGGGAAGCCGGGGTAGGGGAGGACATGATCCGCTCCATCTGCTCCCATGGCTATGGTCTGTGCAGCGATATTGAGCCGGAGCATGAAATGGAAAAAGTACTTTTCGCCGCCGACGAGCTTACGGGCCTGATCGGCGCCGCCATCCGCATGCGCCCCTCCAGGAGCACCAAAGACCTGGAAGTCTCCAGCCTGAAAAAGAAGTTCAAGGACAAGAAATTTGCCGCTGGCTGTTCCCGGGATGTGATCCGCCAGGGCGCAGAACGTCTGGGCTGGGAGCTGGATGCACTCTTTGACAGGACCATCCAGGCAATGCGGTCCTGCGAAGACCAGGTCAACGCGGAGATGGAAGCATACGGTTCTGAAGAATAAAGAAAGAGAACGTATATATAAGACATGAAAAAAAGTATTTATTTGTTAATATTACTATTAATGGCCGGACTTTGCATTGGCTGTGGCAAGGCGGAAACAGAAAGTAATGATGTGAGCACGGAAAACAGATCTTCCCAGGCAGAAGAACCGTCCAGCCTTGTAGGCGAAGAAAACAGGGATATCCAATTGAATGATAACCTAAATGTGGATTTCACTTATGACTATTCAGAGGATATCGGGGCGGATATTGACTGTGTGGTATCAGGTTCAGCATCCCTGCAAAAAGAATTGGAAAATATTGAGAAGGTTGTCCAAAAGTATACTCCCCTGGCAGAAGCGGCCCAAACCCAGGCAGAAATGAATCAGTCATCCAGATGGTTTTTCGTAATATGGGATACGGAATTAAATAGCCTTTGGAACAGATTTAGTAATTCTGCAGATCAGCAGACAAAGGAGAAGATCCTTGAAGAACAGAGGAACTGGATAGCCATGAAGGAAGAAGCGGCCTTACTGAGCCTTGGGCCCAGAGAAGAAAATGGCAGCATGTATCCCCTCCTTCTGAATTCCTTCCTGGAGGAAATCACTAAGAACAGAGCCTGGGTTCTTGCAAATGAACTGGCAAAGATAAAGGGTGAACCCTTTGTCATGCCGGAAAAATCAGCAAAGTACGGTCTGTTTGTAGACAACCAGGGAACCGGCAGCGTGCACAGCTCCCTGAATACGCGGCAGGGATGGGAAGAAGATGATGAAGCAATTATCTCCATTTACCGTCAGGGGGGAACAGAAGGAACCTTTGCTGACAATGGAAACGGAGAGCTGGCTTTTACGTCATATGACGGAAGTATAAAAGGAATTATCAAAATTAACGGATGGGATGGCGCAAGCTTCAAAGTCACTGAGACATCAGGAACGTCTGTTTTCTCTGTAGGAGAAGAATTCATATTTCCTTTTGTATTTTGACAGATACCAAGTGCGTGTGAAAATTATGTAAGGAACTTGTCGATAGGGGCCGTGGGTCTTCTTGGTTTCGAAAAGCATCGAAACCAAGAAGCCCGGGCGTACCGCCCTATAGCCAGCCAGAGAAAAAAGCACATACACAAGCAAATGCGAGCTTGTGTATGTACTTCCTTCCCTGTCTGACTGCACGGCCGCGACGAAAACAGGAATTGCAGTTTTCCGCTGCTTGTGTTATACTTGTTTTTATAAGCGGTATCATCTCACAAAATCAGGCGCGGTGAGATTCCGAGAATATATTAAGATACCTGGAGGTCACACAATATGGATATTATGGTATTTATGGGGGCAATTCTTCTGCTGATTCTCTTTGTCGTGGCGTCAGTGATCGGTACAGTGTCATCTACACTGGGAGCCGTGATGGCAGAGGAAGACGAGGAAGAAGACTAGCACATCATTGCACTAATTCCCGAATGTACTAGGCGCATAACAGAAATTCGTTCCGGAAAGGGGCTGTGAAAGGTCCCTCCCATGGGAAGTCAACAGAGTATACTACTGTTTTCCCACAGGAGGCGGCTTTTGGCAGCCCTTTTTGCAATGACTCAGGCTCATAAAAAACAGAAAATCATACAAGCTTCTCCCAAATTCCTGCACGTTACAGCCGGTCCACACATTAACTAATAGTATAAACTTAATTGTAGCAGGGAGGCTGCACATGGAAAACCAGATGGAGTGGAAAGACGAGTACAATATCGGAGTAAAAATCATAGACGAAGAGCACCAGAGGCTGTTTAAGCTGATCAACAGACTCTTTGCCCTTGGACAGGAAGAACGTAAAAGTGCAAGGGCATGCCGGGAAGGAATTAAATACTTCAAGGCACATGCGGTAAAACATTTCGAAGACGAAGAAAACTACATGGAACTGATCGGTTACGAGGACCTGGAGACCCACAGGCGGGTCCACCGGGATTTTCGGGAAGACACCCTGCCGGCCCTGGAGCGGGAACTGGAACGCAGTGATTATTCCCAGGAGGCAGTGGTTCATTTCCTGGCAGTCTGCGCCGGCTGGCTGATCGGTCATACCCTGACCGAAGACCGGGCCATTGTGGGCGGGAAAATCGGCAAATGGGAGGACCTGCTTCCGGAAAAAGAAGTGGAAGCCTTCCGCCAGGTGATCTCCAGGCTTCTCCACGACATGTTCCGGCTGAAAGCCCAGGTAATCAGCGAGGCCTACGACGGAGAAAAATTCGGCAAAGGCATCTACTACCGGGTGGTCTACGGCAGGGAGCAGGACCGGGGCAAATGGGAGATCTTTCTGGTATTTGAAGAAAAGCTCCTGATCAACACGGTGGGAAACATCATGGGCATCCGCTCCGGCAGACTGGACGCCATGCTGATGAATGCCTGCCGGTACACGGCCAGCCAGTTTGTATGGAGGGTAATGCGGCATTTTCCCGCCCTGTCCTCCTATGAGATGCAGGAGGCGAACTTCCTGACCTATGACCAGTTCCAGGAAGCATTCGAAAAAAAGAAACCCCAGGTCAGCCTGCTGCTGGATACCAGCGGAGGGTACTTTGCCTACTGTGTCATTGCACCTCATCAGTACCAGCACAGCATTGGTACCCCGCTGGAGGTGGACAATGAGATGTCGGAGATCGAGAAATACCTGACAGGCCGGGATGCCACCCACAAGCCCAGGGTCCTGGTGGTGGACGATTCCATGACCGTCCGTCAGGGAATGAAAAACCTGCTGGCAGAAGACTGTGAGATGTCGGCAGTCAGCTCCGGGGTGGCAGCCATCCGGGCCATTACCTTAGACCCGCCGGACCTGATCCTGCTGGATTACGAGATGCCCATCTGCGACGGGGTCCTGGTCCTGGAAATGCTCCACTCGGAAGACGAATTTGCCCATATCCCGGTGGTCTTCCTTACCAGCAGGGATGACCCGGATACGGTCAGAAGAATCCTGGCCCTAAAGCCCGCAGGATACCTGCTGAAGTATCTCAAGCCCGCAGAACTGAAAAAGCGAATCCGGGAATACTTAAGGTTGTAGTTGGCGGAGGGGTCAGCGTACCCGCCTACTGTTCCTCCACAAATATCTCCCCCGCATTCTTCCGGGAAAGGAAAAAGACGGAATCCAGAATTCCGTAAGCCTGCAGCTTCAAAACCGGGGTCCGGTAACGGAAGGTGATGACCGCATCCGCCACCACGCCCCGCTGTGCCAGCATCTCCCTGGTAGCCTCATCGCCGGCGATCCACACGATCCGTCCCGAGGCGCCAGGGTCAAGATGGGTAAGCGGTGTAACCATAAGCTCACCACACAAAACAGGAAGTGTTACTATCAGCCTATGCAGAATTTCCCGTCCTTGTTCCCGTCCAGCCAGTACTCCCTGCACAATTCCAGATACCCTTCCAGAGCCGTCCCCAGCCAGGCTCCCCTGCGGCTGCACATATGGATCTCCCACCGGGGATGCCCCGGCAGCCGGAAATAGGCGATCCCCCTGTCCGGCAGGGCAAATACCGCCGGCAGCAGGGCACAGCCCACCCCGGCACTGACCATGCGGAACTTACTGATATTGCTGCTGGTGGAGAACAGAACCCGGGGAACAAACCCTGCCTGGGCAAACAGCTCCTCCGTCAGGTGGTGCATGGTGGAAGCCTGGAAAATGCGGATAAAAGGGTCCTCCCGGAAAGACTCCAGTCCCATGTCCGGCGCATCCTCTGGCTCCCGGCTGCCTCTGCCTGCCAGGGGATGCCCGGCAGGAACCGCCAGATAGATTTCCTCGTCCGCCATATGGTGGTACACATTGTCATCCTTCTGGGAAACGGTCAGGGTCATCAGTCCCAGATCAAGCTCTCCCCGGGAGATCAGCTTCTGCATGGTACGCACACTGCACTCCTGGGGTTCCAGAAGCACATCCGGGAAACGCCGGTGAAACTCCGGGTAAATGGCGGTGAACATATTGACGCCCCGTTCCGGGATCAGGCCCACCCGGTACTGGCGGCCGGCCAGGCTGGCCAGCTCCCCTATCCGATGGCAGGCATCCTTGCGGATGTTTAAGATTTCCCGGGCCGCCTGGACATAGACCTCCCCGGCAGCCGTAAGCTGCCAGTCCGAGCGGTTGCGGATAAAAAGCGGCGTCCCCAGCTCCCCCTCCAGCTTCTGTAGCTGCTGGTTCAGCGCCGGGGCCGTGACAAACAGCCGCTCTGCCGCCCGGGTGATGCTGCGTTCCTCTGCAATGCGGAGAATGTAATCCAGATGTGCAAGGTCCATGAAAAACTCCTTTCTTAAACTATGTAAAACAGAAACCGTCCAGAAGCCCCCTGTCCGCATCCGTCCGGCACCCCGATGGTTTGTGTCCGGCATACCCCGGCATGACCCGGAACAACCTGGAATGCCCTGGCAAAATATAACTCCGTAAATGGTAATACATTAGAAAAACTAAAACATAATTAATATAAATAAATTTGACTAACCTTCCTTTCCTTTATACAATAGAAGCATAACAAATGCAACTACATTTTGGAAAAGAAAGGGGACCATGATGCAGATCTATGATGTGACCGTAATCGGTGCCGGTGTAGTAGGCTGCGCGGTAGCCAGGGAGCTGTCCCGCTACCGGCTCCGCACGCTGGTGCTGGAGAAGGAGCAGGATGTGGCCTGCGGCAACAGCAGCCGCAATACCGGCATGCTCCACGCAGGCTTTACCTACAAACCAGGCACCCTGAAGGCAGAGTGCGCCGTGGAAGGCAACCGGGAGTTTGACCAGGTGGCCAGGGAGCTGGGGGTGCCCTTTAAGCGCACCGGCAAGCTGGTGGCAGGCTTCACGGACCAGGACCGGGAGAACATTCTCAAATACAAGGCAGTAGGAGAGCAGAACGGCGTGGAAGGCATGCGGATGGTGGATAAGGAAGAGATGAACCGTATCGACCCCAGCGCCGGAGGCGAATTTGCCATGTACGTGCCCTCCTCCGGTATCCTGGACCCCATGCAGTATACCATCGCCCTGGCGGAAAACGCCTGCCGCAACGGGGCAGAGTTCCGCTTCGGCCAGCAGGTAACCGGAATTATCCGCCAGGACGGCGACGCCGGCCAGACTCCTGCCAGCGGCGCTGTCCCGTCCCAGAACGCTGCCGGCCAGACACCCGTCCGCAGCGCCGTCCCGCCCCAGGATACAGCCGCCGCCCGGACTCCCGGCGGCCAGCCGTCGTCCGCCCCCGCCGTCCTGTATCAGCTCCATACGCCGACAGACACATTTTTCACCCGCTGGGTCATCAACTGTGCAGGGGCCCAGGCCTCCGGCATCTCCGCCATGCTGGGCTACCCGGACTATCCGGTGAAAGGCTTCAAAGGCGAATACTACGTGCTGGACAAGAAAGCCGGAAAATACCTGTCCATCCCGGTCTACCCGGCGCCCAACGACAAAGGCGGCTTCTCCACCCACGCCACCCCCACCATTGACGGCAATGTGCTGGTTGGCCCGGACTCCTATGTGACCCAGGAGCTGGAAGACTACAAGGTGACAAAGGAGCACATGGACGGCCTCTTCGCAGACGGACAGAAAATGTTCCGGCAGATGAAGCGGGACTACTTTATCCGCAACTTTTCCGGCATCCGCTGGAAACGGTATGACCCGGAGACCAGGGAGATTCTGGATTTTATGCTGGAAGCAGACGACGCCCATCCGGGCACCGTGAACCTGGCAGGCATCGAGTCACCCGGCGTCACCTGCGCCCTGCCCCTGGCCCGCCGGGCCGTGGCAAAGCTGGTGGAAAAGGAACACCCGGCTCCCAATGAAGCCTTTGACCCGGTGCGCCCGGTGAAAAAACGGTTTTTTGAAATGACCCATGAAGAGAAACAGCAGGCCATTGCAGAAGATCCCATGTACGGGGAGATCGTGTGCCGCTGTGAGACCGTCACCCGGGCCGAGATCCTGGCAGCCATCCGCAACCCCCTGGGTGTCCATACGGTCACCGGCATCAAGAACCGCACCCGTGCCACCATGGGCCGGTGCCAGGGAGGCTACTGCGAGACCCGGATCACGGAGATGATTGAGGAAGAGCTGGGCTTAAAACCGGAGGAAGTCCGCTACTCAAAGAAGGATTCGTACATGTTTACAGGAAAGGTCAGGGTGTAAGATGAAGAACGTAGATGTAGTGATCATCGGCGGCGGCCCCGCCGGTCTGGCGGCAGCCATAGAACTGTACAAAAAAGGAGTCACCGACATCCTGATTCTGGAGCGGGAGAAGAAGCCCGGCGGCATTCTCCGCCAGTGTATCCACGACGGCTTCGGCCTGACCCGCTTCGGGGAGACCCTCAGCGGACCGGAATACGCCTCCCGGTTCGTCCGCCAGGTGGAAGCGCTGGGGATTCCCTGCCGGACCGACACCACCGTGCTGGAAATCACCCCGGACAGGAAGGTGTACGCCTCCTCGTCGGAAGGATTTCTCGCCATACAGGCAAAGGCCATTATCCTGGCCATGGGCTGCCGGGAGCGGACCCGGGGGGCCATCAGCATCCCCGGCACCCGACCTGCCGGCATCTACACCGCAGGCGTGGCCCAGGCTTACATAAATCTGAAAAATAAAATGGTAGGCCGGGAAGCGGTGATCCTGGGCTCCGGGGACATCGGCATGATCATGGCCAGGAGAATGACCCTGGAAGGGGCCCATGTGCTGGGGGTCTACGAGATTCAGCCCTATCCCAGCGGCCTGCCCCGGAATATTGAGCAGTGCCTGAACGACTACCATATTCCCCTGCATTTAAGCCACAGTGTTACCGACATCCGGGGCGTGGACCGGCTGGAGTCGGTGGTGGTGTCCCAGGTGGATGACCACATGAATCCCGTTCCGGGCACAGAACAGGAGATTCCCTGCGATACCCTGATTCTGTCCGTAGGCCTGGTGCCGGAGAATGAGCTGACCTGGATGGCAGGGGCCCAGCCGGATGAAAGCACCAAAGGAGCCGTGGTAGACGAGAATTACCAGACCTCCGTGCCCGGCATCTTCGCCGCAGGCAATGTGCTCCATGTCCACGATCTGGTGGATTTTGTGTCCATGGAAGCCGAACGCCTGGCAGACGGCGCTGCCCGTTATGTCCGGGAAGGCGGCCTGCCGGAATGCAGACTGGCTGTGAAAGGAGATTCCATGGCATGCCAGATCGTCCCGGGCCGGATCAGCGGCAAAGGAGACGTGACCGTGGCCTTCCGGGTCCGCCGTCCTATGGAGGAATGCACCATAGAGCTGGTCCAGGGCGGCCAGGTGATCCGCAGAAAGAAGATGCCCAAGGCCCTGCCTGCGGAGATGGTGGAGATTCCCTTAAAAGCAGAAATGCTCAATGAAAATGATGATCTGGAGGTGCGGGTAGTATGCTGAGAACCTTTACTTGTATCATGTGTCCCAGAGGATGCGGCCTGGAAGCCGTGGTGGAGCCGGAAGGCGGAAGCCGGGAAGATAAAGGCCAGGAAGACAAGGGCCGGGAGTGCGGGCTGCCGGAAGCCTGCGCCGCCGGATTCCGGATCAGCCGGATCACCGGCAATGCCTGCCCCAAAGGCGAGCAGTATGTGCGCCAGGAGATCGAAAACCCCATGCGCAACATTGCCACCTCCATCCTGGTAGACGGCGGCGAACTGCCCCTGGCCAGCGTGCGCCTTACGGGCCCGGTGCCCAAGGGAAGCATCTTTGACGTAATGAAAGAAATCCGCCAGGTGAGACGCCCGGCCCCGGTGACAGAAGGCCAGGTGGTCATCCCGGATGTGCTGGGCCTGGGAGTGGATGTGATTGTGACAAAAACCGTGGAATCCGTGTAAAAAAGACAAAAACTGACAAAAAAATAACAATATCCGGAACGGAAAAAAGCGGTCTCCGAAAAGGAAACCGCTTTTTTCACGTTTTTGTACAGTCGCAAACTGTACATGGGAATGGTAGGTATACAAATAAAAGAAAATGGTTAAAGGGGGACCCAGATAACTTCCGTTATCTGGTATGAGTATGAAAAAGCTTCAATTGCTTTACGTTCATTAGTATAGCGAATAAATGTGATGAAACTATGGACATTCTCTAAAATATCAATAAATTATATTAGAAGAAAATGAAAAAGGTATATATTTTTTAAAAAGAGGAATAATGGGGATAATATGTAACCAGGCTTCTGGCTGAACCATGAATTCCGGAAATCCGGTAAAAAGAGAGATCCCCCTGCTCCCAAAGGAGCAAGGGGAGGATTATGTCCGTATATAAGCAGAACTTCTGCCTCCCGATACAAAGCAGAAGGATCTTGGCTTAATAAGGAGAACCCTGCCCCGGTAAGATGGGGCAGGAAGGATTATGTCTGTATCACGTCTTCCAGCTTCCCTGAAAGGGGAAATCAGTTTCTGGGGGGCCGGGCGGTCTTGCGACCGCCCGGTATGAGTATGAAAAAGCTTTGTAATTTCAAGTTACTTAACTTGAAACAAAGGCTTCATTACCCTCTCGAGTAATGTAAGTACAGTATACGGCTTAAATGTGTCAAAAATGTGTACGAAGAATAAAAAAATTTTAAATAATCAAAAAACCCTTTCAAAAAAGGAAACAGTTGTATATAATAAGTAGTAGCTTGCCAGCGTTGTAGTCATGCTCTGGTACAGGAGGAAAAAGAATGTTAGTATCCAATGATATCGGTATTGATTTAGGTACGGCCAGTATCTTAGTATATATCAAGGGCAAAGGAGTTGTCCTGAAGGAGCCGTCGGTGGTAGCCATCGACCGGGACTCCAATAAGATCAAGGCCATTGGGGAGGAGGCCCGTCTGATGATCGGCCGTACCCCGGGGAATATTGTGGCGGTCCGGCCCCTGCGCCAGGGGGTCATTTCCGATTATACGGTGACCGAGAAGATGATGAAGTATTTTATTGAGAAGGCTGTGGGCAGGCGGACCCTGCGCAAGCCCAGAATCGCGGTGTGTATTCCCAGCGGCGCCACAGAGGTGGAGAAGAAGGCCGTGGAGGACGCCACCTACCAGGCAGGTGCCCGGGATGTGGAGATCATTGAGGAGCCGGTGGCAGCCGCCATCGGAGCAGGCATCGACATATCCAAGGCCTGCGGCAACATGATCGTGGATATCGGCGGCGGTACGGCAGATATCGCGGTGATTTCCCTGGGAGGTCCTGTGGTCAGCACTTCCATCAAGGTGGCCGGGGATGATTTCGACGAGGCCCTGGTCCGGTATATGCGCAAGAAGCACAACCTGCTGATCGGGGAACGCACTGCCGAGGAGATCAAGATCAATATCGGTGCTGCCTACCGCAGGCCCGAGGTACTGACCATGGAGGTCCGTGGGCGGAACCTGGTGACGGGGCTTCCCAAGACGGTGATCGTCACCTCCGACGAGACTCTGGAGGCATTGCGGGAGCCTGCCGGCCAGATTGTGGACGCGGTTCACAATGTGCTGGAGCGCACGCCGCCGGAGCTGGCCGCCGATATTTTCGACCGGGGCATTGTCATGACCGGCGGCGGGTCCCTGCTTAATGGCCTGGACCAGCTGATTGAGGAGAAAAGCGGCATCACCACCATGGTGGCCGAGGACCCGCTGACTGCGGTGGCCATCGGCACCGGGCGGTTTATTGAGTTCAAGCATGGGGATGGGAGACAGAGGCGGTATAGCTGACGGACGATGGTAAGGCATGCCGGGGAAAGTTCCCCCGGTCCGGGTGCAGATCCGGACCGGGAGGAACTTTTTTGTCCGGCAGGTTCCGGAGGCTCCCGGCAGTAAAGGAGAGGATTGCTTATGGCAACCGTATGCGGATATGTGGAGCGGATCAAATTCCGCAACGAGGAAAACGGCTATTCCATCTTAAGCCTGACGGCGCAGGATGAGGAGTACGTGCTGGTGGGGACCTTCCCTTTTATCAGTGAAGGAGACTACATAGAGGCCACGGGCCGGACCGTGGAGCACCCGGTATACGGGGACCAGATCCAGGTGTCGGAGTATGAGGTGAAGACCCCGGAGGACATGGTGTCCATGGAGCGCTACCTGGGTTCCGGGGCCATCAAAGGGGTAGGGGCTGCCCTGGCGGCCCGGATCGTGCGCCGGTTCAAGGCAGACACCTTCCGCATTATCGAGGAAGAGCCGGAGCGGCTGGCAGAGGTCAAAGGCATCAGTGAGAAGCTGGCCATGTCCATTTCCGGTCAGATGGAGGAGAAGCGGGAAATGCGCCAGGCCATGATGTTTCTCCAGGACTACGGCATTTCCATGAACCTGGCCTTAAAGATATACCAGCAGTACGGCCCCCGGCTGTACAGTGTGGTGCGGGAGAATCCTTACCAGATGGCCGACGACATCCAGGGCGTAGGGTTCAAAATGGCCGACGACATTGCCCGGCGGGTGGGGATTATTGCGGATTCGGATTTCCGGGTCCGCAGCGGCATTCTGTACTGTCTGCTCCAGTCCGTGGCAAACGGCCACACCTACCTGCCCCAGGAGGAGCTTTTGAGAAATGCCTCCGATCTCCTGGGCATCTCCCCGGAGGGCATGGACAAGCACCTGATGGATTTGCAGATGGACAAGAAGGTGGTGGTGAAGACCGGGGAGGATTTCCGCCATGTGTATGCGTCCCGGTATTACTACCTGGAGCTGAACACGGCCCGGATGCTCCATGACCTGAACCTAAAGGGAACAGAGCCGGAGGCAGACATCCGTGCCCGGTTAGAGCGCATCTGCAGGGAAGAGCAGATTGAGGCCGACGAGATGCAGACACGGGCCGTGGTGGAAGCGGTCAACTGCGGCCTGCTGATCATCACCGGCGGCCCAGGCACCGGCAAGACCACCACCATCAATACCATTATCCGCTACTTTGAGCAGGAGGAAATGGAGATTCTGCTGGCAGCTCCTACCGGGCGGGCGGCCAAGCGGATGACCGAGGCCACAGGCTACGAGGCCAGAACCATCCACCGGCTTCTGGAGCTGACCGGGGCGCCGGGGGAGGACGGGGACACTTCTGGGATGCATTTTGAGCGCAATGAGGAGAATCCCCTGGATGCGGACGCCATTATCATCGATGAGATGTCCATGGTGGATATTTATCTCATGCACGCGCTGTTAAAGGCGGTAAATCCCGGCACCCGGCTGATTCTGGTGGGGGATGTGAACCAGCTTCCCAGCGTAGGGGCCGGCAATGTGCTCCGGGACATGATCGGGTCCGGCTGCTTCCATGTGGTGCGGCTGACCCGGATTTTCCGGCAGGCCGCGGAAAGCGATATCATTGTCAATGCCCACCGGATCAATGACGGGGATGAGATTCCCCTGGACAGGAAAAGCAATGATTTCCTATTTATAAGGCGGGAACAGCCCGACGCCATGATTTCCGCCATGATTACCCTGGTGCGGGAGAAGCTGCCAAAGTATGTGAAGGCAGAGCCATTTGACATCCAGGTGATGACGCCGATGCGGCGGGGGGCCGTGGGGGTGGAGCGGCTGAATACCATTTTGCAGGAGTATCTGAATCCCAGGGACCCTTCCAAGGCGGAGAAGGAAAGCGGCGCCACCATTTACCGGGTAGGGGACAAGGTGATGCAGATCAGGAACAACTACCAGATTCCCTGGGAAATCCGCGGCAGCTTCGGCATTACCGCGGAGTCGGGAACCGGGGTCTTCAACGGGGACATCGGGATGATCCGGGAGATCAACACCTTTGCCGAGGAGCTGACCGTGGAGTTTGACGAGGGAAAGATGGTGGCTTACAGCTTCAAACAGCTGGAAGAGCTGGAGCTGGCTTATGCCATTACCATTCACAAGTCCCAGGGCAGCGAGTACCCGGCTGTGGTGATTCCCGTGTATCCCGGCCCCCGGATGCTGATGACCCGGAACTTAATCTACACCGCCGTGACCCGGGCCCGGTCCTGCGTCTGTCTGGTGGGCCTTCCGGCCACCTTCCAGGCCATGGTGGACAATGAGACCGAACAGAGACGGTACACCGGGCTTAAGGAGAGAATCCGGGAGGTGATGGAGGCAGGGCAGTAAACGCCGGAATGTCACTAATGAATGTACCTGTGTACTCCGGGAGTACATGTCCCAGGAAGGGAGGAGTAGAATATATACAAGATCAGCAGTCAGTCCGTTCCGGCGGTTTTTCGTGACCGCCTGGTTAATCTTCTGTTTCCCCGCCGCTGCCCGGTGTGCAGCGGCATCGTCTGGCCGGAAGGCAGTCTCATCTGTCCCGGCTGTATCCGGAAATTATCCCCGGTCCGGCAGCCGGTCTGCCAATCCTGCGGTAAGGAGCTTCTCAGTGATCATATGGAATACTGTTATGACTGCACCCGCCACCCCCACAGCTTTGAATGCGGTATGGCCCTGCTTAACTACAATGCCGCTGCCCGGGCTTCCATGGCAGCGGTGAAATATAACAACCGGCGGGAGTACCTGGACTTTTACGCCGCTGCCATGGGCGCCCGGATGACTGGGCGGGTCCGTTCCTGGAAGGCCCAGGTCCTGGTTCCGGTACCCATTCACCCGGCCCGCCGCAGGAAGCGGGGGTTCAACCAGGCCCAGGAGCTGGCCCGGAGACTGTCAGGGATCTGGGGGATTCCTGTGGACAGCCGCCTTCTGGTCCGAACCAGAAAGACCGCGCCCCAGCGGGATCTGGACCCGGCCCAGCGGCTGAAGAATCTCCAGGAGGCCTTTGCAGTGGCGCCTGGGAGAGGGGCGGATGTGGAAAGTGTGATTCTTGTGGATGATATCTATACCACCGGCAGCACCGTGGAAGCCTGCACCAGGGTGCTTAAGGCAGCGGGGGTCAGGCGGGTGTATTTTGTGGCGGTGTGTATTGGAAAGGGGCGGTAGATAAAAACCGGAAGAAAAGGTTACAGAAAAAATTCAAAATTCTCATATCCGGCGACAAGGGGATAGCGTACGACGGTGGAGGCGGGTTTCCGCCTCCACCATGGTATCAGGAATCTGAACGGAAAGTCTGGCCGGTTTGCATCAGGGCTTTAAGCTGCTCCAGCTCTTTCTGCTGGGCTTCCAGTTTTCTGGATGTGTCTTCCAGAGCTTTGATCTTGTCTGTCAGAGCCTTTTCCTTGTCTTCCAAAGCTTTGTTTTTGTCCTCCAGGGCTTTTTCCCTGTCTTCCAGAGCCTTGTTCTTGTCCACCAAAGCCTTATCCTTGTCCTTCAGAGCTTCTTTCAGCTCCAGAATCTCTTTCCTCTGCTGTTCCACCATGTACTCCACTGTGTTGGCATCCAGGATGGCCAGTGCCTTTGAATACATACTAATCAACTCCCTCTGCTGGTACCGGAATGCAAATACCTCCTTGTAGGGTTCCTGGAATTCCG
>CAJTOV010000039.1:17382-25576 GCA_910577765.1 uncultured Lachnospiraceae bacterium | reverse complement strand
TTCCACATCGGGCGAACGCCCGATGCTTCTTGTCCGGCATGGCCGGACAAGAAGATGCCTCCATAAATAGTTATACACAATGGTTAATTTTTGATTTTTCTGCCATCCTAAGACAGCAGGTAACGGTCCGGACGGTTTGTCCGGACGGCTACCGTCCTGCTTTGACAGACCAGGGGAAACAGCTGTGGTTTGTGTTTCCTGGCTGTGGAAGCAAGGGCAGAAATTATAAAAGCAAAGGAGAGTACCAGATGAAGAAGTATGTATGTGAACCTTGTGGATATGTATACGACCCGGAGACAGGGGACCCGGATTCGGGTATTGCACCGGGAACCGCCTTCGAGGATATCCCGGAGGACTGGCTGTGTCCGGTCTGCGGGCTGGGAAAGGATGTGTTTGTGGAACTGGAGTAAGCAGTCAGACGTAAGAACTGCACACTTTAAGGAGTAAGGCATATAAAGTTTGACACACTCTGGGAAATAATGTCATACACCCTGGCTGGCATGATCCGCTCCAGCGCCGCCTGGGTGTAGATCACCATCTGGGTATGGGACCACCGGTAGGCAGGCGGAATCCGGTAGATCAGGTTTGTATCTACAAGGCAGTCCTGCTTTTGGACAAAGGGAGTCAGAGTGGCGATTCCTGTGGCAATTCCCTGCTGCGCATAGCGGTACAGTGAGGAAATATGCCGGGATTCGTGAATGACTGTGGGGGATATACCGGCTTCGGCCAGAAGATTCTCTGCCAGAAGCCGGGTTGCCTGTCCCGTATAGGTGATACAGAAGGGTTCTTCTTTTAAGTATTTGGGGTCCAGATAAGGCACCTGGTTTTCCATATAAGCATACCGGGCAGCCTGGCTTCCCTTTCTGAGGAAAATGACGCAGGGAACGGTTCCGAAAGAGCGGACCTTCGTTCCTTCCGGGCAGGCCGGTGTGCTTGTAACCATTAGCTGGATGGTGTTGTTCTCCAGTGCCTGAATCAGTTCCGGGGTATATGCTTCGTAGACCTTAAAACGGATATCCGGGTATAAGCCGCAAAGCTTCTGGATGATTTCGACAGAGCAGCAGGAACTGATATAGGGAGCCATGCCGATGGTGATATGGTTTAATTTTTTCAGATCCAGCAGTTCTGCCTGGGCTAAAAACCGGTCATAAGTATCCAGAATGGACGCTGCTGCCTGATGGAACAGGATCCCCTTCTCTGTGGGTACCAGGCCTTTGTTGGAACGGTGAAACAAGGGAAATCCAAGCTGTCTCTCAACCCGCTGTAAACACTGGCTTAATGCCGGCTGGGATACATACAGTACCCCGGCAGCCTTTGACATGTTTTTCTTCTCAAATAATTCGCATATCCACCGGATCTCAACCAATGTCATGATCGTACTCCCCAAAATGTTTATTTCCGTACATGTGTTGCTATAAGCAACGCTTATTATACCATGAATTTCCGAATTTTACAAATCTCTTTCTGCTGGTTATGATTGGATTGTAAGGAACAGGTTACAGTTCACGGGAGGGCATTTTCTTGCCCGGTTTTCCCCGCCCAGTGAACTGTAACAGGAATAGGTGTAACAGTGAGCAGTAAGAGAAAAGGAGGAGTAGCGATGAATACACAAATGCTGATCTGTATCGTACTGTTTGTGGTGATGCTGGTGAATTTCCTGCTTGCCAGATTGCCTCTGGGAGTCATTGCGGGAACCACAGCGGCTTTGCTGGTACTGACCGGGTGTACGGAGGCGAAAACGATTTTAGGTTCCATCGGCAGTGCCAATACGGTGACCATTGGTTCCATGATCATTCTGGCGGCAGGGCTGGGGCGTACCTCTTTTCCGTCCAGGGTTACGGCGGTGATACGGAAGGCGACAAAAGGAAACTACAAACTGGCTTATCTGGGGGTGCTGCTGATCGCACTGCTTCTGACTAGTATGCTGACCAGCCCCATGGCAGCCTATGCCATTGCCTTCCCCATTATGGATTCCGTCTGTGATGAATTTGGTGTAAGCCGTTCCAAAGCCCAGTTCCCCCTGCATGTCCATTCTGGACGGAAGTGAGGAGCAATGTGATATTCTGGTGGAGGATGGACGGATTGCCAGGATTGCCCGGCAGATTGACCCGGCAGGGGCGGAAGTACTGGATGCAGAAGGAATGTATGTGTCCACAGGCTGGCTGGACGCCCACTGTCATTTTGCCAGAATCGGCGACAGTACGGGAATTGATCCCTGCAGGGACCTGCTTTGCCAGGGAATCACCTATGCAGTGGATTTGGGTACCCTGGGTCCGGATGAATATGACGGATACCGGGAACGGTTTCTGTATCAGACGGATTTAAAATTCATGTCTTATCTTTATATTGGGCATCTTGGGGTGGTGGGAAAGGCAAAACCCAGGGATTTTGACGGGCCGGGGGACATTATCCCGGACCGTGTGGTCCAGGTTGCGAAGAAATACCGGCATGAGCTTCTGGGGCTTAAAGCCAGGATTGACGATAAATTCTGCTTTGACCCGGAGTATGTCATGAACCAGCTTCGCGCCCTGGGGGATGAACTGGATATGCCCATTGCCGTACATGCTCCCAGAAGCCGGATGGGCATCGGGCAGGTGCTGTCTTATTTGAAAAAAGGCGATGTGCTCTGCCATACCCTGGCAGGCAACAGCGATATGATGCGTGTCATTGACGACCAGGGCCATGTGAAGCCTTGTGTTCTGGAAGCCAGGGAGCGGGGCGTCATCTTTGATCTGTCCCACGGCACCAATGCCTACAGCTACGACACGGCGGAGGCCGCATGGAAGGCAGGATTCTTCACGGACACCATCTCCAGCGATCTTCATGCAGGGAATATCAACGGACCCGTGTACAATCTGGGGGTTGTTTTGTCGAAAATCCGCGGCCTCACCGGCAGACCCTGGTCCTGGATTCTCCATAAGACCATTGCGGAACCGGTAAGATTGCAGCATATCCCCAATAAGGCAGTGGAAGTCCGGGAAGGGATGATCTGTGACCTTACGGTGTTCAAAGTGGAAGAAGGAGCATTTACTTATCTGGATTCAAAGAAGGAGAGCAGAACCTTCCGGGAAAAGCTGACGGCAGTCTATACCTGCACAGGACCCAAGGTCTATGTGTGCAGATAATCCACCGGAATTTCCAGGAATCTAGGAAATGCCCAGCAGCTCCCGGACCACCTCCCCGGCAATCAGAAGTCCGGCCACCGGCGGCACAAAGGAGATGCTGCCGGGGACAGAGCGCCGGGGACCGTCCTCCCGGGAGGGCAGAACAGGCGTAAGAGGCTGTTCCCTGGAGTAGAGCACCTTTAACCGGCTGACTCCGCGGGTTTTCAGCTCCTTCCGCATGACCCGGCACAAGGGGCAGACGGAAGTATCGTAGATATCCGCAATTTCAAAAAGCTCCCCATGGAGCTTATTGCCGGTTCCCATGGAAGCGATCATGGGAATCCGGCGGGTGCCGGCATACTGGGCCAGGGCGATCTTGGCTGACACCGTATCAATGGCATCCACCAGATAATCCACATGCCCCATGGAATCCATAAGCCCCTCCAGATTCTCCGGCAGTACAAAGGTCTCAAAGGTGTCCACCTGTGCCGCAGGACTGATATCCCTGATCCGCTCCTTCATTACCTGGGTCTTGGCCTGCCCCAGGGTACTGTGCCAGGCCACACACTGGCGGTTGATATTGGACTCAGACACCACATCATTGTCCACCAGAACCAGATGCCCCACCCCGCACCGGGCCAGAGCTTCAATACAGTGGGACCCTACCCCGCCCACTCCGAAGACAGCGATGGTAAGGCCGGCCAGCCTGGTCATATTTTCCGTTCCGATCAATCGTTCTGTTCTGATAAATTCATTCATCCCATATCTCTCCAGACATCCCCGCTGGGGGATATTCACATTAACGTCTTATCCGGCTGCTTTTTCTGTTCCTCAATCAGGTCAGCCAGTGTCACATGGTCCACCACATTGTCAATGGCGTCCTTAAGCCGCTCCCACACCGTCAGGGACACACAGTCCGCCGCCCGCTCGCACAGATTTTCCTCATCATCCAGGCAGGGAACCGGGGAAAGGCTTCCCTCGGTCTGGCGCAGGATCATACCCACCGTATAATCCTCCGGGGCCATGGTAAGCCTATAGCCTCCCTGGGCCCCCCGCACACTCTGGACATATCCTGCCCGCAAAAGAAGCGCGGCAATCTGTTCCAGATACTTATCGGAAATCCCCTGCCGGGCAGCCACCTGACTGATCTTGGTGCAGGTCCCCGGACTCATCCCAACTTCAATCATCATACGCAGGGCATACCGCCCCCTGGTAGAAATCTTCATGATTATCACTCCGAAAATTATGTCGATATATAAAATACACGTAAAGGTCCCCTGGACCGTTACCGCCCATCCCAATTCACCAGCCCAAAATCCAGGCTGCTATCATTGTACAAAAGTTTAAGGGAAAAGTAAACAGGAAATCCCTTTCCCGGATGGCATTATCATGGTATAATCTTCATCAAGCGAAGAGCAGTGCGGAAAAAGCCAGCAGCGTTTCTGCGTTGTGCTCGCACAAAAGCAGAAACGCTGCTGGCTTTTTCCATAGGGCCGAAGGCCCGTGAGCGAACGTGAGCGAAGCGGACGTGAGCTGCACTGCGGAGCCGGGAGACGGAAGAATCCGCATCCCACCCGCACAAAAACATCAAAGGAGGAGCAGATAATGAAAGACGGTTTCTTTCGTGTAGCAGCCGCCACCCCCAGCATTCAGGTGGCGGACCCGGTTCACAACCGGGAGGCAGTCTGCCGGATGATAGAAGAAGGAGCAGAGAAAGGGGCAGGCCTGATGGTCTTCCCGGAGCTCTGTCTGACTGCTTATACCTGCGGCGATCTGTTTTCCCAGTTTCCCCTGGTAAGAAAGGCTAAGGAGGAGCTGGGGGAGATCGTCCGGTTCACCAGGGGCCGGAACATGCTGGTCTTTGTGGGACTTCCCTGGGAGCATGGAGGGAAGCTTTACAACGCAGCAGCCGCTGTCTGCGACGGCAGACTGCTGGGAATCGTTCCCAAGACCAGCCTTCCCAATTATTCCGAATTCTACGAACAGAGGCATTTTACAGAAGGCTTCCGGCAGCCGGAGGATACGGACTGGTTTGACGGGCCGGTGCCTATGGGGACGGATCTTCTGTTTGCCTGTCGGGAGATACCGGAGCTGGTGGTAGGGGCAGAGATCTGTGAGGACGTGTGGGTGCCCTGCCCGCCCAGTATCCGCCACTGTCTGGCCGGAGCCACGGTGATGGTCAACTGCTCTGCCAGCGACGAGGTGGCAGGCAAGGAGGCTTACCGGCGGATGCTGATTGCCGGACAGTCCGCCCGTCTTATGTGCGGGTATGTCTATGCCAATGCCGGGGACGGGGAGTCCACCCAGGACCTGGTGTTCGGCGGCCATGACCTGATTGCGGAGAACGGCACCATACTGGCCCAGTCGGAGCGGTTCCAGACGGCCCTGGTTTATGGGGACATGGACCTGGAGCGGCTGGCCAGCGAGCGGAGGCGTACCAGTACCTTCCCGCCCCGGGACAGCCGGTGCCACCAGGTGATCCGGTTCTCCCTGGACACGGAAGCCATGGAGGCGGCCCAGCAGGAGAAGCTTCTCCGCCACATTGACAGCCGTCCCTTTGTGCCCCGGGATGAGAGGGAAAGAAGCAGACGGTGTGAGGAGATCTTCGCCATCCAGGCCTGCGGCTTAAAGAAACGTCTGGAACACACAGGGGCAGCCCATGGGGTGCTGGGAATCTCCGGGGGACTGGATTCCACGCTGGCGCTGCTGGTGACGGTCCGGGCCTTTGACATGCTGGGGATACCCAGAAGCCAGATTCACACCGTGACCATGCCCTGCTTCGGCACCACGGACCGGACCTACCGGAATGCCTGCCGTATGGCAGAGGAACTGGGAACCAGGCTAAGGGAGGTGGATATCCGACGGTCTGTGCTGGCCCATTTTGAGGATATCGGCCAGGACCCGGAAAAGCACGACGTGACCTATGAAAATGCCCAGGCCAGGGAGCGTACCCAGGTGCTTATGGACATTGCCAACCAGGTCAACGGCCTGGTGATCGGCACCGGGGATCTGTCGGAGCTGGCCCTGGGATGGGCTACCTACAACGGAGACCACATGTCCATGTACGGGGTCAACGGCTCCGTGCCCAAGACCCTGGTCCGCCATCTGGTCCGGTATGTTGCCGATACCTGCGGGGAGGAAACCCTCCGGAGCGTACTGATGGATGTGCTGGATACGCCGGTGAGCCCGGAACTTCTGCCGCCGGAGGACGGAGCCATTTCCCAGAAGACCGAGGATCTGGTGGGGCCTTACGAGCTTCATGATTTCTTCCTCTATTATGTGGTGCGGTACGGCTATATGCCTTCCAAGATCTACCGTATGGCAGTCCAGGCCTTTGCCGGGGAATATGACCGGGAAGTGATCCGCAAGTGGATTCACACCTTCTACCGCCGGTTCTTTGCCCAGCAGTTTAAGCGGTCCTGCCTGCCGGACGGCCCCAAGGTAGGCTCTGTGGCCCTGTCCCCCAGAGGGGACCTGCGGATGCCCAGCGACGCCGGAAGCCGCATCTGGATGGAAGACCTGGAGAAGCTGTAAGCCTCCGGCCTGGTACATCGTTGCATTAATTCCCGAGTAAATAGCACTGGCTATCCGCGCCATCTGCCCGCCCCACTTTCTGCGGCGCCGCAAATATCAGTACGACATAACCATACAGGGGCATATAAAGGGCTGCCGGTTACAAAAAATAATGACGAAAGAGGGACAGATCCCATTGATCAGTAGTACAGTAAACAAACAGGTAAAATATGTCAATGCCCTGGTCAAGAAGGCCAGGACCCGCCGGGAGGAGGACCTTTTTGTGGCCGAGGGGCTGCGCATGTGCCAGGAGATTCCCAAGGACCGGATTCGGACCCTTTTTGTGTCGGAAAGCTTCCGGGAGACACCGGAGTGCCGGAGCCTGATCCGTGGGGTCCGCCAGGTGGAGACCGTCACGGACCAGGTGTTTCAGGCCATGTCCGACACCCGGACTCCCCAGGGAATCCTGGCCCTGGTCCGCCAGTACCATTATACCCTGGACCAGGTGGCCAAAACCGGCGGGGACGGCGGGACTCCGGCCCACCTGATGATCCTGGAGACCCTGCAGGACCCGGGAAACTTAGGCACCATCCTCCGGGCCGGAGAGGGGGCCGGAGTCACGGGAATTCTCATGGATGCCACCACCGCGGACATCTACAGCCCCAAGGTGATCCGTTCCACCATGGGCTCGGTGCTGCGGGTACCCTTTGTCTGTGTGGAGGACTTAAGCGCCGCCATGGACCAGATCAGGGCCAGGGGCATCCGGATCTACGCCGCCCATATGGACGGGGGAAATGCTTACGACCGGGAGGATTACCGGGGGGACGTGGCATTTCTCATTGGAAATGAAGGCAGCGGCCTTAGTGAAGCCGCCCTGGCCAGGGCCGACAGGAGGATTCATATTCCCATGGCCGGCCAGGTGGAGTCCCTAAACGCGGCAGTGGCTGCATCGGTTCTGATGTTTGAGGCGGCCAGACAAAGGCGGCCCTGATGCAGGAAACGGCCAGACAGCCGCAGACAAAAGCTGGCCGCAGCGATATTCAAAGATAGGAGGGGATAGGATGATACCTGTATACTGGCTGATAGCCTTTGCGGTTCTGGTGGGGATCGAGGTGGCCACAATGGCCCTGACCACGGTCTGGTTCGCGGGAGGCGCCATGGTGGCGTTTTTCCTGGCACTTATGGACTTTGACACGGACACACAGCTTCTGGCCTTTGTAGTGACTTCCTTTGCACTGCTGATCATCACCAGGCCTCTGGTGATGGGGCATTTCCGGCGGACCCGGGTTACCCGGACCAATGTGGAGGGACTGGTGGGAAAGACCGCCTATGTCACGGCCCGGATCGACAACCGGCAGGGAACCGGGACCGCGGTGGTGGACGGCCAGGAGTGGACCGCCAGATGCCTGGACGAGGACCGGATCATTGAGGCCGGGACCCAAGTGGTAATCCGGGAGATCCGGGGGGTCAAGCTGATTGTAAGCGAAAGTAAGGAGAAGCCGTAACCGTCCGGAGCTGTCCGGGCTTTTACAATAGCACAATATTTTTTTAGGAGGAATTGATTATTATGGCAGGCG
>CAJTOV010000039.1:0-17372 GCA_910577765.1 uncultured Lachnospiraceae bacterium | reverse complement strand
TTTACAGTTCTTTTGTTGACAATTCTGGCAGTGGTGGTACTGGTGGTGCTGATTTCCTGCATCAAGATCGTGCCCCAGGCCCAGGCTCTGGTAGTGGAGCGTCTGGGTGCTTATCTGGGAACCTGGTCAGTAGGCGTCCATTTCATGGTGCCCTTTATTGACCGGGTGGCCAAACGTGTGGTCTTAAAGGAGCAGGTGGTGGATTTCGCACCCCAGCCGGTGATCACCAAGGACAATGTTACCATGCGGATTGATACGGTGGTCTTTTTCCAGATCACGGACCCCAAGCTGTTTGCCTACGGTGTGGAGAATCCCATTATGGCCATTGAGAACCTGACTGCCACCACCCTGCGGAACATTATCGGTGACCTGGAGCTGGACCAGACCCTGACCTCCAGGGAGACCATCAACACCAAGATGCGGGCATCCCTGGACGTGGCCACAGACCCCTGGGGCATCAAGGTGAACCGTGTGGAGCTTAAAAACATTATCCCTCCGGCAGCCATCCAGGATGCCATGGAGAAACAGATGAAGGCAGAGCGGGAGCGGCGTGAGGCCATCCTGCGGGCAGAAGGTGAGAAGAAGTCCACCATTCTGGTGGCAGAAGGTAAGAAGGAATCTGCCATTCTGGATGCAGAGGCTGACAAGCAGGCTGCCATTCTCCACGCAGAGGCGGAGAAGGAGAAGCGGATCAAGGAGGCAGAAGGTGAGGCAGCCGCCATTCTGAAAGTGCAGCAGGCCAATGCAGACGGTATCCGGTATCTGAAAGAGGCAGGGGCCGACGAGGCAGTGCTGCGTCTCAAGAGTCTGGAGGCCTTTGTGGCGGCAGCCGACGGCAAGGCCACCAAGATCATCATTCCGTCAGAGATCCAGGGCGTGGCCGGACTGGTAAAGTCCGTGGCAGAGCTGGCCAGGAAGGATTGACCGGGAACGCGGTGTGACAGCCCGGCAGGACCCGGACGGGAAATCCTGCCGGGATATAATGTTATAGAAGAGACGGAGGAAGGCAGACCATGGATTTAAAAGGCAGACATTTTCTGACACTGAAAGATTATACACCAGAGGAGATCACATACCTTCTGGATCTTTCGGCGGAATTCAAACGCAAGAAAAAAGAAGGGATTCCGGTGGACCATTACCGGGGGAAAAATGTGGCGCTGATCTTTGAAAAGACCAGCACCCGCACCCGGTGTTCCTTTGAGGTGGCGGCCCACGACATGGGTATGGGAACCACCTATCTGGACCCCTCCGGTTCCCAGATCGGAAAGAAGGAGAGTATTGCGGACACGGCCAGGGTACTGGGGAGAATCTACGATGGAATCGAGTACCGGGGCTTTGGCCAGGAGATTGTGGAGGAGCTGGCAAAGCACGCGGGAGTGCCGGTATGGAACGGCCTTACCAATGAATACCATCCTACCCAGATGCTGGCGGACCTTCTGACCATCCGGGAGCATCTGGGGCATTTGAAGGGCGTGAAGCTGGTGTATATGGGAGATGCCCGCTACAACATGGGCAATTCCCTGATGGTGGCCTGCTCCAAGATGGGCATGGACTTTGTGGCCTGCGCTCCAGAGAAGTATTTCCCGGACCCGGCGCTGGTGGCCCAGTGCCGGGAATATGCCAGGGAATCCGGCGCCACCATTACCCTGACCGAGGATGTGGCGGAAGGAACCAGGGGAGCCCATGTGGTCTACACGGATGTGTGGGTGTCCATGGGAGAGCCGGATGCGGTCTGGGAGGAGCGGATTCGGGAGCTGACCCCCTACAAGGTAACCGCCCAGGTCATGGACAATGCCGGGGAGCAGGCCATCTTTCTCCACTGTCTGCCTGCCTTCCATGATCTGAAAACAAAGATCGGAAAAGAGATGGGAGAGCGGTTCGGCATCACGGACATGGAAGTGACCGATGAGGTCTTTGAGTCTTCCCGGTCCAAAGTGTTTGATGAGGCAGAGAACCGGATGCATACCATCAAGGCCGTAATGGCCGCCACCCTGGGAGTACAGTAAGCCTATGGCAGTGCAGGATAAGAAGCGGAATGCCCGCAATGCGGCCCTGGTTCTGGACCTGATGCACATCATCATCGGGATTCTGGTGGTGATCTGCGCGGCCCTGGCCTTTTTAAACCCGGAGAAGAACCAGATTCTGTTTCCGGTGATCTTCTGCCTGGCGGCTTTGCTGAACGGCCTTAACGGCCGCTACCGGCTTTTGTCAGGAACCAGGAATAAGAAGACCATTGCCGCCGGAATCGGCCAGTGTATTGCCGCAGTGTTTCTGCTGGCTGTGGGTATCATCAGTGCCATCAGCATTTGGAGGTAGGCTGGAAGTTGAAAACGGAAATATTAAAAAAATTAAAAATGGCCGGAACCTATGTGTCCGGCCAAGCTTTGTGTGAAGAGCTGGGCGTGTCCAGGACTGCGGTGTGGAAGGCAGTCCGCCAGCTGCAGGAGGAGGGCTGTACCATTGAGGCCGTGCGGAACCGGGGATATCTGTACCGGGAAAGCGGGGACATCTATTCGGCGGCGGGAATCAAAAGCCAGCTTCACACCCGGATTATGGGCCAGAACCTGGTCTTCTGCCAGGAGACGGATTCCACCAACAATCTGGCCAGACGGCAGGCCGAGGAAGGGGCTCCGGACGGGACCCTGGCAGTGGCACTGACCCAGACGGCGGGAAAGGGAAGACGGGGGAAGGGATGGACTTCCCCGGCAGGGGACGGGGTCTGGATGAGCCTGCTTCTGCGTCCTGCTTTTCCGCCGGAAGCCGCTTCCATGCTGACCCTGGTGGCAGCCATGGCAGTGCAGGAAGGCATCAGCCGCATGACCGGGCTGGACTGTAAGATCAAATGGCCCAACGATGTGGTGGTGGACGGAAAGAAGATCTGCGGGATTCTTACGGAAATGAGCACCGAGGCGGATTACATCCGCTATGTGGTGGTGGGAATCGGCATCAATGTAGGCATCCGGCAGTTTCCGGAGGAATTAAAGGACAAGGCCACCTCCGTGTATCTGTGCCTGGGCAGGACCGTAAGCAGGGCCCGTCTGGTGGCGGAGGTCATGGAAGCCTGGGAAAAATATTACGATATTTTCAAAGAGACGCTTGATTTGCGGAATTTAAGGGAAGAATATAACCAGGAACTGGTAAATACCGGAAAGACGGTCCAGATTATGGCGCAGGAACAGTCCTATACCGGAACGGCCCTGGGGATTGATTCCAGGGGGCAGCTTCTGGTGGAGACCGGGGACGGAAGCGTCCGGCAGGTCATGTCCGGGGAGGTATCGGTCCGGGGAGTGTACGGGTATGTGTAGGCGTGCAGAAGGGGATGCCGCTGCAGCCGGAGTGTCCGGGAAACCGGAAACAGGTATGGCAGGCGGAATGTCCGGAAAGCCGGAAACGTCCGCGGGGCCGGAAACGGGGTTCCCGGCCAGAACCTTGTACGGACGCCTGAAAGTTCTGGAGGAGCCGGGGGCGCCCCTGGAACCGGAACAGCGGCTGAAGGCCATGAACCGGCCGCTGCTGGCCTGGTATGAGACCCATGCCAGGGTCCTGCCCTGGCGGGAGGACCCCCAGCCCTACCGGGTATGGATTTCGGAGATCATGCTCCAGCAGACCCGGGTGGAGGCGGTAAAGCCCTATTTTGAGCGTTTTTTAAAGGAACTTCCCGATGTGGCGGCCCTGGCCCGGGTGGAGGATGACCGGCTGATGAAGCTGTGGGAAGGCCTGGGCTACTACAACCGGGCCAGGAATCTGAAAAAGGCTGCCGCAGTGGTGGCGGAGAACTATGGGGGCCGGATGCCTTCGGATTACGGGACCCTTCTGAAGCTGCCGGGAATCGGCACCTACACAGCAGGGGCCATTGCGTCCATTGCCTTCGGACAGCCGGTTCCGGCTGTGGACGGAAACGTGCTCCGGGTTATTTCCAGGGTGCTGGCAAGCCGGGAGGATATTCTGAAACAGTCTACTAAGCGGTGGATGGAAGCGCTTCTGGCAAAGACCATGCCCCAGGACCAGGCCAGCCATTTCAACCAGGGTCTCATTGAGATCGGGGCAGTGGTGTGCGTGCCGGCAGGTTCTCCCAGATGCGGGGAATGTCCCCTGGAGTCGCTTTGTCTGGCAAAGCGGGAAGGTCTTACAGGAGAGATTCCGGTGAAGACTCCGGCAAAGAAGCGGCGGAGGGAAGAACGGACCGTGTGTATCCTGGAGCAGGGCAGCCGGGTGGGAATCCGCAAGCGGGGGAGCAGCGGCCTTCTGGCCGACCTTTACGAGCTGCCCAATGTGGAGGGCTATCTGGAGTCGGAAGCGCTTGCCTCTTCCTTTGGCCTGGAGCCGGGAAATATCCTTCAGGTGGAACCTCTCCCGGAGGCCAGGCATATCTTTTCCCATGTGGAGTGGCACATGAAGGGCTACCGGGTTCTGTTTGCAGGGGAATTTCCCCGGGAGTATATGGCAGTGGAGAAGGGGGATTTGCAGACAGTGTATCCCCTGCCCAATGCATTTGCCGCTTACAGGAAGCTGATCAGGTGAAGGGAGGTTTTCAGCATGAAGAAAAGGAAGAACCTGCTTCTGGTGGTTAACCCCAGGGCCGGGAAGGAGCGGATCAAAAACCACCTTCTGGAGATTGTGGACCTGTTTGTGAAGGCAGGCTATGAGGTGCGGGTCCATATTACCCAGGAGGCCCGGGATGCCAGCCGGGTGGTGGCAGAGTCTGCCGGGGCTTATGACCGGATCGTGTGTTCCGGAGGCGACGGCACCCTTAATGAGGTGGTGTCCGGGCTTATGGCCTCCGGCAAACGGCCTCTGCTGGGCTACATTCCCGCAGGCTCCACCAATGATTTCGCCGCCAGCTTAAAGCTTCCGCGGAATATGCCTGCGGCAGCCCGGGGCGCTGTGGAGGGAGAACTGTTCCCGGTGGATGTGGGACGCTTCTGCGGGGACCGGTATTTTCTGTATGTGGCCGGGTTCGGGGCATTTACCGAGGTGTCCTATTTAACCTCCCAGGACAAAAAGAACCTTCTGGGCCATCAGGCCTATGTGATTGAGGGGGTTAAGAGCCTGACCTCCATCAAGTCCTATCACATGCGGGTCTGGAGCGAGGAAATCTTCCTGGAAGGGGATTTCATCTTCGGTATGGTGACCAACACCGTCCGGGTAGGGGGATTTAAAGGGCTTCTGGACAAACATGTGTCTTTAAATGACGGCTGGTTTGAGGCCCTGTTCATCCGGATACCCAGGACGCCTCTGGAGTTCAGCGAGATCGTGTCGGATCTGGTCCTTAAGGAAGAGAAAAGCGGTATGGTCCACAAGTTCCGTACCCGCACCCTGCGGCTGGAGGCGGAGGAGTGTGTGGACTGGGTTCTGGACGGGGAATTCGGGGGAAGCCGGACAGAGGCTGTGATTGAGAATATGCAGGGGGAAATCGGGATTGTGAAAATGTGCGGCAGTCCGGACCGGCCCGGGCGCCTGATCGGGACCGACCGGAAGGGAGTGTAGAGGGCCGTATGCCCGCGACCATTACGTTTTCGTACGGTCAGCGCGGTGCACCGAAAGCGTCCCTTGGGAAACGCGCAGACCTATCTGAACTGTTACACCGGCACTGCCGCAGGCCAGTACCAGAAGAAGAAAAGCAGGCAGCTTCCCCGGGATGGGATGGTTCCGGGGAGGCTGTTTTTTTGCGGACAGACCCATAGGAAAAACCTATGGGATTTATCATATATATAGTATTATACAAAAGACAAAAACGGGTGCATAATAAAGATATCAAACACGAGAAACTTCACGAGGAGGAAGGTTATTATGGTAAAACTGTACGAGGGCGGCGCATATCTGGTCAATGGAACCCAGCTGGTACCGGAGGAGGAAGCGGCAAAGGTTGCGGCCCTGACGGGGAAGGCAGCAGACAGGGAGGAAGCAAGAAAGGGCACCATGGCTTACTCCATCATGGAGGCCCACAACACCTCCGGCAGCATGGAGAAACTGAAAATCCGGTTTGATGCCATGACCTCCCACGACATTACCTTTGTAGGCATTATCCAGACGGCCAAGGCATCGGGCATGGAGAAATTCCCCCTTCCCTATGTGCTTACCAACTGCCACAATTCCTTGTGTGCCGTAGGGGGCACCATCAATGAGGACGACCATGTATTCGGTCTGTCTGCATGCAGGAAGTACGGCGGAATCTTCGTACCGCCCCACATTGCCGTCATCCACCAGTATATGCGGGAAATGATGGCCGGCTGCGGCAAAATGATCCTGGGCTCTGACAGCCACACCCGCTACGGCGCCCTGGGAACCATGGCCATCGGGGAAGGCGGCGGCGAGCTGGTAAAGCAGCTTCTGTGCGATACATACGATGTGAATTATCCCGGTGTGGTGGCCATCTATCTGGACGGAAAGCCCAACCCGGGAGTAGGCCCCCAGGATATTGCCCTGGCCATTATCGGTGCGGTCTACAAAAACGGCTATGTGAAAAATAAAGTCATGGAATTCGTAGGACCCGGCATTGGTTCCATGACCACTGACTTCCGCAACGGCGTGGATGTGATGACCACCGAAACCACCTGCCTTTCCTCCATCTGGAAGACCGATGCGGATACCAGGGCCTTCCTGGCCATGCACGGAAGGGAGGAGGCTTACAAAGAGCTGAATCCTGCTGCCGTGGCTTACTATGACGGCGTAGTGTATGTGGACTTGTCCACGGTGAAGCCCATGATCGCCCTGCCCTTCCATCCCAGCAATACATACGAGATCGACCAGCTTAACGCCAACCTGGGAGATATCTTAAGAAGCGTGGAAGTGGAAGCCACAAAGGTAACCGGCAACCCAGATATTAACTTCTCCATGACCGACAAGATTGTGGACGGAAAGCTGAAAGTGACCCAGGGCATTATCGCAGGCTGTGCAGGGGGCAACTACACCAACGTAATGGAGGCAGCCCACATCCTTCACGGCAGAAGCTGCGGAGCCGACGAGTTCTCCCTGTCCGTGTATCCTTCCTCCCAGCCGGTGTATATTGACCTGGTGAGAAAGGGAGCCATTGCCGACCTGATGGCAGCCGGTGCGGTGCTTAAGACTGCCTTCTGCGGACCCTGCTTTGGCGCAGGGGACACCCCGGCCAACAACGGCTTCTCCATCCGCCATACCACCCGGAACTTCCCCAACCGGGAAGGCTCCAAGCCCGGCTCAGGACAGATGTCCGCCGTGGCCCTGATGGATGCCCGTTCCATCGCGGCTACCGCAGCCAACGGCGGTGTTCTGACACCGGCTACGGCTGTAGTGGATGACTACCAGGTGCCCCAGTACCGGTTTGACGATACGGTCTACAAGGCAAGAATCTACCAGGGCTATCAGAAGGAAGACAGGGAAGCCGATCTGGTGTACGGCCCCAATATCAAGGACTGGCCGGAGATGAGCCCCCTGACCGACAATATCCTTTTAAAGGTCTGCTCTAAGATTCTGGACCCGGTGACCACCACCGACGAGCTGATTCCTTCCGGTGAGACCTCCTCCTACCGTTCCAATCCCCTGGGACTGGCAGAGTTCACCCTTTCCAGGAGAGACCCGGAGTATGTGGGCAGAAGCAAGGAAGTAGATAAGATCGAGAAGGCCCGTGTGGCCGGAACCTGCCCGGTGGAGGCCTGCCCGGAGCTGAAGGAGGTCTTTGACAAGATCCGCACCATCCCCGGCAATGAGGACATCAAAGCCTCTGAGACCGAGATCGGAAGCATGGTCTATGCAAGAAGGCCCGGCGACGGCTCTGCCAGGGAGCAGGCAGCCAGCTGCCAGCGGGTCATCGGCGGCCTGGCCAACATCTGTACCGAGTACGCCACCAAGCGTTACCGCTCCAATGTGATGAACTGGGGCATGATTCCCTTCCAGATGAAGGGAGAGCCGGAGGCCTTCCAGGTGGGAAGCTACTTGTATGTGCCGGGAATCCGGCAGGCCCTGGACGGGGATATGCAGGATATTAAGGCTTATGTCATGGGCAGTGAGGTGAAGGAGATTTCCCTTTACATTGCGGATATGACACCGGAAGAGAAGAAGATCGTCAAGGCAGGATGCCTGATCAACTATAACCGGAACCGGTAAAACGCCTAAGGCCTGTTCTTTACCGGCCAGTATTTCCATAAGACAGTTTCTGCCAAAGTTTTACCATAGACAGGGCGGCGCGGGAAATCGCGCCGCCTTTTTTCTCCACGGCAGGTATTGACTTCCCCCACCGGAAAGTGGTACAGTATCTGTAAAACCTTAACAAAGTTTTAACAAGAAGGGTGCGGGACCATGAAGCCAACGGGAATCGTCACAGACAGTCACAGCAGCATCGGCGCCGGGGAGGCCAGGAGACTGGGAGTCCGGGTGCTGCCAATGCCTTTTTATATTGATAATGAATGTTTTTATGAGAATGTCACCCTGACCCGGCAGGAGTTTTTCCGGCGGCTGGACAGCGGCGCCCGGATCACCACCTCCCAGCCGGCCCCGGCGGAGGTCATGGAGATCTGGGACCAGGCCCTGGAGGAGTATGAACAGATCCTTTACATTCCCATCAGCAGCGGCCTTAGCGGCTCCTGCCAGACTGCCGGGATGCTGGCCAGGGAGGAACCCTATGAAGGCCGGGTTTTTGTGGTGGACAATGGCCGGGTAGCCACCCTGCAGCACCGTTCCGTGCTGGATGCCTGGGAGATGATACAGGAAGGGTATGGGGCGGAGACGATCCGGAAGGTTCTGGAAGCATACCGGGACAGGATGAATATCTACGTAGGTGTGGAGACCCTGGAGCACTTAAAGCAGGGAGGAAGAATCTCAGCAGCCACCGCGGCCATCGGCTCCATCCTTAACATCAAGCCGGTATTGCAGTTTGATGTGGGGACTCTGGAGACCTACCGCAAGTGCCGGGGCATGGAGAAGGCCAGAAAAGCCATGCTTGAGGCGGTGCATCATGACTTTGCCACAAAATTCCGCCACTGGGCTGACAGGGGGGAGATCTATCTTCTGGCAGCTTCCAGTGCCGCGGACCCGGTGACAGCAGACTGGGTGGAGGAGATCCGCCGGGAGTTTCCGGGCATGGATGTGCTCTGCGACGATCTGTCCCTGGGGGTGTCCTGCCATATCGGCCAGGGAGGCCTGGGCATCGGCTATTCCTGCCGTCCGGCAAGGCCCGGTGAAGTCTGACAGCCAGGATTTGCGGCCTGTGTCTGATATGGCAGCATCCAAAAAAGGCGCCATTGGCGCCTTTTTCGGATATCCGTCTATTTATTCCATTCCCAGTACATTTTTGATATTGTTCTTGTAAACATCTGCCTTGGCACCATAGATGACCTGGACTCCGTCGCTGACGCTGACCACGCCGTTGGCGCCGGTTTTCGTCTTCCAGTCATTGTCGGACATGACCAGGGCCTTGTCTTTCACCTTGACCCGCAGACGGGTAAAGCAGGCATCCACATTGAGGATATTGTCCGCGCCCCCAAGGCCTTCGATGATGACCGCCAAAAGATCGTCAGCCACCTTTTTGCCGCTCATCTCCTGGACCGGCATATCGTCGTCCTCCCGTCCCGGGGTCTTGAAATCAAATTTCAGAATCATGAACTTAAAGCTCACATAGTAAAGGACAAAGAAGATCACGCCCAGGATAAAGATCCAGATCCAGTTGGAACCCTTGTCCGACTGCATGATACCGTTGAAAATGGTACTTAGGAAGGGTCCGCCGAAGGAACTGGGGCCGGGCACATTGACCTTGAACAGGTAGGTCAGCAGGTAGCAGAGTCCGGCAAATCCGGCATGGACCACAAACAGCAGCGGGGCTACGAACAGGAAGGAGTACTCAATGGGCTCGGTAATACCGGTAAATATGGCCGGGATCACGGCAGCCACCAGAAGTGCCTTAACCTGCTGTCTGCGCTCCGGCTTGGCGGTCTGGTAGATGGCCAGGGCCGCGCCGGGCATACCGAACATGGCAAAGATCACCTTGCCGTTCATGACGAACCGGGTAATATTGATGTCAAACATGGCATCCGGGGAGGCCAGCATGGCATTGTAAATGTTCACCGCGCCTTCTACCAGGCTGCCGTCAATGGTCATGGAGCCGCCCAGGTTGGTGAAGAAGAAGGGGGTGTAGATAAAGTGGTGCAGGCCAAAGGGCAGCAGGGCACGCTCCGACAGGCCGTAGATCACGCTTCCGGCAGCGCCGGTGTTGTAGATCAGCTCGCCCATGGCAGTCAGTCCGCCCTGAACCACAGGCCAGATAAAGGACATGACCAGGCCCAGTGCGGAACAGCCAAGAAGGGTCACCATGGGGACAAACTTGGTTCCGGAGAAGATACCCAGCACCGGAGGAAGCTGGATGTTGTAGTATTTATTGTGGAGCCATGCCACTAAAAGTCCTACCATGATGCCGCCGAAGACACCGGTGTCCAGGGAGGCGATGCCCATGACCATGGACTGGCCTGTCGTCATGGCCGAGGGGTCCAGCTTGCCAAGGCCGGTAAGCAGCACGTTCATCACATTGTTCATGGCCAGGAAACCGATGACGCTGCACAGTGCGGCAATGCCCTTCTCCTTCTGGGCATAGCCTACGGCCACGGATACGGCAAAGATAATGGGCAGGTAGGAGTTGATGGTATTTCCCATGGCCTTCAAAAGATTGAAGAACAGGGTCATATAAGGGGTGCCCAGAAACGGCACCAGGGCCACCATATTCTTGGTGGTAAAGGCAGAGCCGATTCCCACCAGGATGCCTGCGATGGGCAGGATCATCACCGGAGTCATCAGGACCTTGCCCAGCTTCTGAAATTGCGCAAAAGATACTTTATCTTTCATGTGTTACCCCCATCTATTTAAGCTCCGGCCAGTAGCCTTTGTTGGCTTCGATCATTTTGTCAAGGATCTGTCTTGCCACCTTGGCAGAGGTTACGGTCTTGTTCATGGTAAATGCCTCCAGGGCCTTCTGGTAGGAGTTCTCAAAGTAGGCATCCACAATCAGCTTCTCGGCAGCAAGCTGCTGCTGCATCATGCCCAGGTGGAACTGGGGGATCCTGCCGATGACCACCGGCTCCGGGCCCCACTTGCGCAGATAGCAGGGAACCTCCACCATGGCATCGTCCGGCAGCGCCGGGATGGAACCGTTGTTCTCCACAATCACCAGATACCGGTCCGCGTTGTTGTAGGCGATGGAGCAGGCCACATCCACGATGAAATCACCGAAGGCATTGAATAGGTTTAAGTTGACCTGGTGGGTGCCGCCGGACTCCTTGATCAGGCGTACCTGGTCATACATATCCTTCTCACGGCCGTCCATGACCATGTTGGCGCGGGTATAGTTGATGTCACTGGTCTCCACACACTCCTTTGGGTAGAGATAGTACTGAAGGTAGGTGTTGGGAAGGAATTCCGGGAAATCCGTAAGGATCTCTTTGAAATTCTCCCAGGTATGCTTCCAGGAGGGGTCGGAATGGTGCTTGTCATGGGAAGCAGCCAGACCGAACTGCAAGATCTTTTCCTTCAGCTCCGGCATACGGTCGGTACCTGTCCTGTCATACAGCTTTGTCCACCATCCGAAATGATTGAGCCCGAAATACACCGGGTCCAAGTCATTGTATTTCTCAAGCCCCAGCATCTTGGCAAAGGACAGCATGATGGCCACAGGCATGTCACAGATGTTGAGAATCTTGTAGTTGTTGTACTTGCGGCGGGTAGCCTCCGCCACAATGGCAGCCGGGTTGGAGTAGTTGATGATCCAGGCTTCCGGTGCATAGGTGCGGATGTGGTCAATGACCTGGAAGACGCCGGGAATGGAGCGGAGTCCGTATGCCATGCCGCCGGGGCCGCAGGTCTCCTGGCCTACCACGCCGAATTCCAGGGAGATCTTCTCGTCCTTTTCCCGCATTTTCAGTCCCCCCTGGCGGATCTGGGCAAAGGCAAAATCAATATCCGTAAATGCCTTCTCCGGCTCCGTGGTGGTAAAGTACACACACTCCGGGTCCAGCTTTGCCGTCAGGGAAGTGCACAGAGTGTCAACCAGCTCCAGGCGCTCCGGGTCAATATCGTAAAGTACCAGCTTCTGAAGCGGAAACCGGTCCAGATTGGCGATCAGGCTCTGGATAATGCCCGGTGTATGACTGGAACCCCCGCCAACGATTACTACTTTAAAACCTTCCATAAAACGTTCCCCTTTCCAATATCCTTTTATTTTTGTTGCGCGCGCTTTTACAAACAACTATAATATAACTGTTCCGCCTGCATTTGTGAATAGATCCGGCGTGTTTCGGAACCAGGTGCGGAATGTGGAATAATTTCGTTTCATGAAATAAATTTCGCGGCAAACGGATTTACAGGAGAGAGGATATGGATTTTTACAAGAGGATTGCCCAGAATGCCCAGCGGCTCAACAAGAGTGACAATGAGATACTGTCCTACTGTGTGCGGAACAACCAGAAGATTTCCGGAATGAAGGTGCAGGAGGTGGCCCAGGAGCTTTACACGTCGCCGGCCTCCATGATCCGGTTCTGTAAGAAGCTGGGGTTCAGCGGATTTTCCGAATTTAAGGCAGCGCTCAGACTGGAGCTTTCCGGCAGGCAGGACCGTGGGGAGAAGGAGAATGAGTCCGTTGATTTTTTAAAGGATGTACATAAGACGCTTCAGCTTGTCCAGGAGGATACCGTTGACCGGATTCTGGAACTGATTCATAAGAGCAGGCAGGTGGAGATCTATGCGGCAGGAAGCAGCCGCATGGTGGCCTCGGAGTTTGTAAAGCGGCTGCAGATCATCGGGAAGCCGGCTTTCTGCTATGACGACAGCTCCCTGATGAACATCAGCGCCAGGCAGGTAACCGGGGAGGACCTGGTCATCATCATCTCCGCCTCCGGGGAGACCAGCCTGATGATCGCAGCCGCCAACACGGCCAAGAGCAGGGGAGCTGCCATTGTCTCGGTTACCAATCTGGGCAGCAATACCTTAAGCGAAATGGCAGACGAGAATGTGTATGCCAACTCCACCTGCTTCATGCAGTCCGGCATCCAGATCTACTCCCGGGCACAGCTTCTTCTGGTCTGTGAATACATCTTCTTCCGGTATCTGGAGTGCTACGGGAAATGAAAGGAGCCGTCACCCGCCGGATTCCACAAGCTGCTTCTGCTGCCAGCGGCCGGTCCGGTACCAGGCAAAGGAGATCAGGTAGTTGGCCAGCCAGCCTAAGGGGATGGCGTACCAGATGACCTGGATTCCAAACAGGGGAGAGCAGAACCGGGCAATGGTGACCCGGATGGTTAAGTTCACCAGATTGGCGGCCATGTATACATTTACGTCTCCGGCCCCCCGCAGCACTCCGTCGGTAATGGCCTTAAAGCCGATAAGGCACAGGAAGAACCCGATGAACCGCAGGTAGGCGGCTCCGGTTTCAAAGGCCGCCGGGGAGGAGGCGGTATCCATGAACAGGGAAAGCACCGGCCGGTAAAAGACCTGGCTTATGACACAGAGAAACAGGGCAAAGCCGATGATGATCCGGTAGGCCACATGGTAGCCCTCCTTTACCCGGTCCCTCTGTCCGGCGCCCAGGTTCTGGGCCGTGAAGGTGGACACGGCATTGCCGGTGGCGATCATGGGGACAATGCCGATGGATTCCAGCCGCATACCGGCCGAGTAGCCTGCCAGGGCGTCGGAGCCGAACCGGTTCACCGAGGACTGGGTCAGCAGCATACCGATACTGACAATGGACTGCTGTATAATGGAAGGGATGGCAATCTTCACCCCGGCAAAAAGCATGTGGCTGTCAAACAGGGAGGGAGCCCTGTCGGTCCTGTAGCTCCGAAGCTGGTACATGAGGATGGAGAAGGAGATTACAGCCGATACTCCCTGGGCAATGACCGTGGCAATGGCCACCCCGGCCACGCCCAGGCCAAACCGGAGCACCATTACCAGGTCCAGGATCACGTTGAGCACCGAAGAAAAGACCAGAAGGCCCAGGGGGATTCCGGATTTGCCCATGGCGTTAAAGTTGGCAGCCAGCACATTGTACATGAATACAAAGGGCATACCCAGAAAGTAGATTTGCAGGTAAAGAACCGCGTCCCCATAGATGTCCCCCGGGGTGTCCAGGGCTTTCAGCACCGCCGGATTGTACCGGAAGCCAAAGCCGGCCAGCAGGGCGCTTAACAGGGCAAAGGCCAGCAGGAAGGTGTAGATGGAGGTCTTCATCTCCCGGTATTTTCCGGCCCCCAGATACTGGCTGGTCAGCACCGAGGCACCGATGCCTCCGCCGATGGCGATCATGATGAACACATTGGTAAAGGAGTAGGATGCTCCTACGGCAGCCAGGGCCTGGACCCCTACATAGCGGCCTACGATCACCGAGTCAGCCATATTGTAAAACTGCTGGAACAGGTTGCCCAGGATCATGGGCAGGGCAAAGAAAAACAGGGCCCGGCCCGGATTCTGGGTCAGTAATTTCTGCTTTTTATCCATAATTGATTGCTCCTTGGTAACATATTAAATAGTTTTATAATGATTCGTTTGCCTGCCGCCGGGGGTCTCCATACTGCTGCTGTACGATCCGGATGAAAAGCTGGTCAGCCTTTGAGAGAAAGCCGTTCTGCAAAGAGGCAATACACAGGTCCCAGTAGGCCCCGTACTGCTGGTCAATGCACAGAAGGGCCGGACGGTACTGGGGGGAAGCGATGGTGGAATACTGGAGGGGAACCAGGGTCACTCCCAGGCCCTGGGCAGCCAGAAGCTGGGCAGTCTCAAAGCTCTTTAGGGTCAGGGCAATGGTGGGCTGGTGGATGCCTGCCTTCTCCAGTACGGCATCGGTGATCTGGCGGATGCGCTGTTCCCGGCGCAGCATGATAAAGGGCTCCTGCTTTAACAGCTTTAAGTCCAGAACCGGGTAGGGATAGCCCGGTTTTTCTACGGCTTCCCGGATCAGTCTGTGGCCGGGGGCAATGGCAATGACAAAAGGGTCCCGTCCCATGAAATCGTACCGGATCAGGGGCTGGGAGGTCTTTCTGGGGGCATGCATGACGGCAAAACCGATCTCCCCGCTGAGGATCATCTGTTCCAGTCTGGTAGAACTTTCCTCGTGGACATACAGTTCAATAAAGGAACCGATTTTCCGGTATTCCGGCAGGACCCGGGCCAGCATCAGGGTCCCTAAATGGTTGGTGATGCCTACATGGACCCGTCCGGTGCGGAGATTGTTGATGTCGCTGATCTCCAGCTGGAAATCCTCGTACATTTTCAGAATCTGGGTGGCTAAATGGCAGTAGCGCTCCCCGGCGTAGGTGGGAACCAGCCCGCTGTTGGTACGGGTAAAAAGGGGCGTCCCCAGGCTCTCCTCAATGCGCTGGACAGACTGGCTTAAGGAGGGCTGGGCAATGAACAGCTTCCGGGCAGCCCTGGAAATGCTTTTTTCCTCGGCAATGGTTTTGACGTAGAGAAGTTCTTTGGTGGTCATCAGGGACTCCTTTTTGTGTGAACTGTAACTATAATACCACAAAATTTCCGTTTCGTCATCATTGACGGATTGGGATGTTAAGGGTATACTAAATGGTTGGTATAACTTTACCTGGAGGATGATTATGGAACAGATACAGGAGGATAAGGGAAAGGTCTGGTTTGGCCGGGGAATGCGGGACGGGATTCCCATTGGAATGGGATATTTTGCTGTGTCCTTTACCCTGGGAATTGCGGCAAAGAAGGCGGGATTCAGCGCCCTTCAGGCTTCGGTCATGTCGGCCACCATGCTGGCGTCGGCAGGACAGTTTGCGGCCATTCAGCTGATTACGTCCGGGGCGGGATTTGTGGAGATGGTGATGACGCAGATCGTGGTAAATCTGCGGTATCTGCTGATGTCCAGCGCCCTGTCCCAGAAGGTCCGCAGGGACAAGCCCTTTTTTCACCGGTTTCTTATGGCTTATGGGGTGACGGATGAGGTGTTCGGGATCTCGGCCGCGGCTCCGGGCAGGCTGCATCCGGCGTATATGTACGGGGCCGTGACCATGGCGGCGCCGGGATGGGTGCTGGGGACCCTGTGCGGTGCGGTGGTAGGGATGATTCTGCCGGCGCGGGTGATGAGCGCCCTGAATGTGGCTCTCTACGGAATGTTTATGGCGGTGGTGATTCCGCCTTCCAGGAAAAGCCGGATCATCGCCGGGGTGGTGGTGGTGTCCATGGCGGCCAGCGCCGCTTTCAGCCTGATTCCGGGGCTGCGGCAGGTGCCCTCCGGCTTCCAGATGATGATCCTGACGGTACTGGTGGCCGGGGCAGCGGCGGCACTGTTCCCGGTTAAGGCAGAGGAGGCATAAAAAGATGGAAGAAAAGCAGATCTGGCTGGGCATGCTGGTAATGGCAGCCACCTTGTATATGGTCCGGGCCCTGCCCCTGACCCTTTTGAAAAAGGAGATCCGGAGCACCTTTATCCGCTCGTTTCTGTACTATGTGCCCTATGTGAGCCTTTCGGTGATGACCTTTCCGGCCATTCTTTCCGCTACCGGTTCCCTGGTTTCGGCAGCCGCCGGTTTCGCCGCGGCGGTGGTTCTGGCCTGGGTGGACGGCAACCTGTTCCGTGTGTCCTTAGGGGCCTGCGGAGCGGTGTTTGTAACGGAACTGGTCATGGAATTTCTGGTTTAAAGTCCTGTTTTTCCGGAGGCTTTCGTTTATATTTCTGGTCTAAGCCAGGATTTCGTTGACAAATACCGGAAACAGGTTTATAATCCCAGCAATGTACCAGATGGGGTGCATAAAATGAAAGGGAGGATCGGATTCCCAATTCCAATGAGGAGGAAATATCATGGCAGTTAAAAAAAATGCCGTAAAGGAAGCTGAGGTCAAGGCTGAGGCTGTGGAGGTCAAGGAAGCAGCCCCGAAGAAGACTACGGCCAGAAAGGCAGCAGCTCCGAAGAACGAGACAGCTCCGAAAAAAGAAGCGGCTCCGAAGACAGAAACCGTTACCACAGCCAGGGAAGAGGCAGCTCCGGTAAAGGAGAAAGCACCGAAAAAGACAGCAGTTAAGAAGGCAGCAGCTCCTGAGGCAACCGTTTATGTGGAGTATGCAGACAAGAAGGTTATTGCCAAAGAGGTTCTTGCGGCAGCAGTGGCAAGCTACAAGGCAGCACATGCAGATACTGAGATTGAGACCATTGAAGTTTACATGAAACCGGAAGAGAATGTAGCTTATTATGTAGTAAACGGTGAGGGTTCCAGCGATTATAAGGTAGAGCTGTAAGCCCGGGAATGTTCCGGGAGCCGGCGGGGAACATGCCGGCGGGCCGGGCAAGGCGGTTACATAAGTAATCACAGTAACAGTATGGAAGCGGAAAGGATGTTACTGTTCAAGGGAGGGCATCTTCTTGTCCGGCTATGCCGGACAAGAAGCATCGGGCGTCCGCCCGATG
>CAJTOV010000038.1 GCA_910577765.1 uncultured Lachnospiraceae bacterium | reverse complement strand
AGTATAGCAGAGAATCTGCTGCTTTGCACTACGTCATTTTTTGAGGCACTTACTTCTGAATCCCATTTCCCAAAATCGTTTGACATGTCTCCCAAACTATGTTAGTTTAAAAGAAAGAACCATTTGCCTTCCAGCATGGTAATGCTCTGGCCAGAGCATAGCAGAGAGCAAAAGGTTCTGGTAAGATTTTTATCACAACCAGGAAAGTGGGGTGTATCTATGGACGTCAGCGACAGTTGCAGGCGACGTATCACCAGGTATGGTAAACCAGGGGGCAGTGGACCGGCACAGTCTGCATGTCTATAGACCACGTGTTTTTGGTTTACCATTGCCTGATCCGGAACAAAAGGTAAACGTGAACGGTTACCTGGAAGGCTGCGGATTCTGACCGGCAGTGGTATTTTTATGCCCTTGAATGCCCAATTCCGGTCATATTCCCAACAGCTTTTCCGCCAGTAACAGTTCAAATGTGCATAGCGTATGCATATTTGATTGTCCAGCATACCAAAAACGTGCCAGTGACGCGTTTTCTGGTTCTGCGGGACCTATGACAGAAAGGAGAGGGAACAATGGAGACCATGAAAAACTACCAGAGCGAACTGGCCGGCATTGTCCGGAGCAATATTTCCCCCAGAGCCTTAAAGGAACAGCTTCTTGGCTACCACGAGAATGACATCGCCGCTGCCATGGAGACCCTGGTCCCTGAGGAACGGGGGAAGATTTACCGGGTACTGGACGCCCAGACGCTGTCGGATACTTTTGAGTACCTGGAGGACAGTTCCATCTACTTTCACGAGCTGAACATCAAGAAGAAGGTGGATGTGCTTTCCTGCATGAATGCCGATGAGGCAGTGGCCCTTTTGCGGCGTCTGGGCAAGGAGGAGCGCAACCAGCTCATTGACCTGGTGGACGATGAGTCCCGCCAGGATATCAATCTGATTGCTTCCTTTGACGAGGATGAGATCGGCAGCCGCATGACCACCAATTACATTCAGATCCGGTCCAGCCTTACGGTGCCCCAGGCCATGAAGGAACTGGTCCGGCAGGCGGCGGAAAATGACAATATTTCCACCCTTTATGTGATTGACGAGGACAAGACCTTCTACGGAGCCATTGATCTGAAGGATCTGATCATCGCCCGGGAGGGCAGTGCCCTGGAGGATATTATCACCACCTCCTACCCCTATGTCTATGGCCGGGAACTGGTGGAGACCTGCGTGGAACGGCTGACCGATTACTCCGAGGACTCCATTCCGGTGCTGGATGACCGGAACCGGCTTCTGGGGGTGATCACTGCCCAGGACCTGGTGGAGGTGGTTGAGGATGAGCTGGTGGAAGACTACGCCAGACTGGCCGGCCTGACAGCGGAAGAAGAGCTGCACGAGCCTATACGGGAGAGCATCCGCAAGCGGCTTCCCTGGCTGGTAATCCTGCTGGGACTGGGCCTCCTGGTATCCAGCGTGGTAGGCCTCTTTGAGGGAGTGGTAGCCCAGTTGACCATAGTGATGTGCTTCCAGTCCCTGATTCTGGACATGTCTGGCAACGTGGGAACCCAGTCCCTGGCCGTCACCATCCGGGTGCTGATGGACGAGAACCTGGACCGGAGGCAGAAGATTTCTTTTGTCTTGAAGGAAGCCCGCATTGGCCTGGGCAATGGTTTCCTTCTGGGGATGGTATCCTTTGGGGCCATTGGCGCCTACCTGTTCCTGTTTAAGCACCACCCGCTGTCCTTTGCCTTTGCCGTGTCCGGGTGTATCGGCGTCTCCCTGCTGGTGGCCATGGTGATCTCCAGCATGTCGGGAACCGTGATCCCCATGTTCTTCAAGAAGATCCATGTGGACCCGGCAGTAGCCTCCGGCCCCCTGATTACCACGGTCAATGATCTGGTGGCAGTGGTGGCTTATTATGGGCTGGTGTGGGTAGTGCTGATTGGGATGCTGGGGATGGGGTGATTACCCTTCCTCCAGCACATAAGGCGTAGTCTGATACACGTAGTAATTCAACCAATTGGCGTAGAGCGTATTGGACAGATTCCGCCAGCTAAGCACCGGCCGGCTGCACGGGTCGTCTTCCTCATAATAATTGCAGGGCAGCTCCGGGTTCAGTCCTTTCTGCAGGTCCCGCTGGTACTCATTGTTCAGGGTCATGCGGTCATATTCCGGGTGGCCCTGAAGGAAAATCTGGCTGCCGTCCTCCCGGATCACCAGAAATACCCCTGCCTCCCTGGATTCAATCAGGATTTTCAGCTCCGGGTGCTGCTCAATGTCTTCCCGCCGCACCTCCGTGTACCGGGAATGGGGGGCCATCACATAGTCGTCCAGCCCCCGGACCAGGGGAAGCCGGTGGTGGAGCACCTTGTGGCGGTAGATGCCGGACAGCTTCCTGTCCCGCTGGTATTTGGGGATTCCGTAGTGGTGGTACAGAGCCGCCTGGGCCCCCCAGCAGATGTGGAAGGTGGAGTGGACATGGGTACTTGACCACTCCATGATGGTGGTAAGCTCTTCCCAGTAATTCACCTTCTCATATTCCAGATTCTCCACCGGCGCCCCGGTGATGATCATCCCGTCAAACCGCTGGCGCCGGATCTCCGAAAAGGGCACATAAAATTTGTTAATATGGCTGGCAGAAGTATTTTTGGAAATGTGGGTGGACAGCATCAGGAAGGAGCAGTCCACCTGAAGCGGTGTGTTGGACAGGGCCCGCAGAAGCTGGGTCTCCGTCTCCTCCTTTACAGGCATCAGGTTCAGAATCAGGATCTGCAAAGGCCGGATATCCTGGCTGATGGCGCGCTTCTCGTCCATGACGAAGATATTTTCCGATTCCAGAACCGCTCTGGCCGGAAGGTCGTTTTGTACTTTAATGGGCATAGATTACTCCTCCAGCATAGCCAGGAAATCCTGTTCCGAAATAATGGGAACCCCCAGCTCTTTTGCTTTTTTATTTTTTGATGAATTGGATGTGACGTCGTTGTTGATCAGGTAGGTGGTTTTGGAGGTGACGGAAGACGTGGCCTTGCCGCCCCGGGCCTCAATGGCTGCCTGCAATTCCTTCCGGTTGGCAAAGTGCTCCACAGACCCGGTGATCACAAAGGTCATGCCGGAAAATACAGCCGTCTCCTGGCTCTCTTCCTCTTGCTCTATGGTCAGCTCGGCTAAGAGCCGGTCCACCTGGCCGTTGTTTTTCTCCGAGGCAAAATATCCCATCCAGGCTTCTGCCAGCACCTCCCCAATGCCGTCCACCAGCACCAGTTCCTCCTTCTGGGCATGGCGCATCCGGTCAAAATCCCAGTGAAATTCCCGGCACAGCATCCTGGCATTGGCCGTGCCGATGCCGGGAATCCCCAGGCCATAGATGACCCGTGGCCAGGTGGTGTGGGAGGCGGCCTTTGCGGCAGCCACCAGGTTGTCATAGGATTTCTGGCCAAAGCCTTCCATGGTAGTAATGGCTTCCTGGTGCCGTTCCAGATGGAAAATGTCCGCGAACTCGTGGATGAATCCTGCGGCGATGAATTTCTCCAGGGTGGCCTCGGACATGCCGTCGATATTCAGGGCGTCCCGGCTGACAAAGAGGGCAAAGCTCTTGATCTTCTTGGCCTGGCAGTCCTGGTTGGTACAGTACAGGGAGCGGACCTCCCCTACCTGGCGGATCTGGGTGGCCCCGCCGCACACCGGGCACTGGTCCGGAATCCGGATACTGCCGCTGCGGGTTAAGTTCTCCGCGATCTGGGGGATGATCATGTTGGCCTTGTATACGGTGATGGTGTCCCCCTCCCCCAGGGCAAGGGCCTCCATGATGCTGATGTTGTGGACGCTGGCCCGGCTGACCGTGGTGCCCTCCAGCTCCACCGGCTCAAAGATAGCCACCGGATTGATCAGGCCGGTGCGGGAGGCGCTCCACTCAATCTCTTTCAGTCTCGTCTCCCGGATCTCGTCGGCCCACTTAAAGGCAATGGAATTCCGGGGGAATTTGGCTGTCCGCCCTAAGGATTCCCCATAGGCAATGTCATCCATGAGAAGTACCAGGCCATCGGAGGGAATGTCATAGGTCTGGACCGCCTCCGCAAAGTGGTTCACCGCTTCCGGCAGGGTCTCCCGGTCCACCTGCCGGTACTCCACCACGTCAAAGCCCTGGCTAAGGAGCCACTGGAACTGCTTTTCCCGGGAATTTTCAAAATTCACCCCGTCTGCCCGCACCAGGGAAAATGCCTCGAAACAGACATTTCTCTGGGCCGTAATCTCATTGTTAAGCTGGCGCACCGAACCGCTGCACAGGTTCCGGGGATTCTTGTACCGGGCATCCACATCCTGGATTTCCCCGTTGATCCGGTTGAAATCCGAGTAGCGGATCACCGCCTCCCCCCGCAGCACCAGCTGGCCCTCATAGGGAATCTTCAAAGGCACATTGGCGAACACCCTGGCATTGCTGGTGATGACCTCACCGATCTCCCCGTTTCCACGGGTCACAGCCTTGGCCAGGCTGCCTCCTTCATAGGTAAGGACTATGGTCAGGCCGTCCAGCTTCCAGGACAGAAGCCCCTTCTGGCTGCCCAGCCACTCCTGGAGAGCCTCCACCTCCTTGGTCTTGTCTAAGGACAGCATGGGGGACTCGTGGGCTTCCTTGGGAAGCTCGCTTAATATCTCATAGCCCACCTTCTGGGAGGGGCTGCCTGCCAGCACCACTCCGGTATCTTCTTCTAATTTAAGAAGTTCATCGTACAGCCTGTCGTATTCAAAGTTGCTTAGGATTTCCCGGTTCTCCTGGTAATAGGCCCGGGACGCCTGCAAAAGAAGGGCGGAAAGTTCTTTCATCCGCTGCATCTTCTGGTCCTGCTTCATGTTCTGCCTCCTGAAATATTTCTCTGGACTCTTATATAGGGCCGGATGTGCCATAACCGTTCAGATATTTCTGAAGGGTTACCTCCCGGTATTTTTACACATTTATTCCTGGGATTCGCCGCCGTACTCATCCTCAGCTTCTTCCCTCATCCCAAGCTGCCGCTCCAGCTCTGCAAGCTCCCCTGGGGTGACCCGGCGGAAGTCTCCGGTTTTCAGTCTGCCCAGCTGGATGTTCATGATGCGGACGCGTTTTAAGGTCACCACCCGGTAGCCCAGCTCCCCGCACATCCGGCGGATCTGGCGGTTAAGCCCCTGGGTCAGGATGATCTTAAAGGTTTTGGGTCCTGCGGCCTCCACCTGGCAGGGGCGGGTGGTCTCCCCCAGCTCCTTTAACTCCACGCCCTCCCGCATTTTCTTTAAAAATGCCGCGTTAAAAGGCTGGTCCACGGTCACCAGGTATTCTTTCTCGTGAAGGCTTCCTGCATGCATGATCCGGTTGGCCAGGTCGCCCTGGTTGGTCATCAGCAGAAGTCCTTCGGAATCCTTGTCCAGACGGCCTACAGGATACACACGGGCAGGGTACTGGATCAGGTCCAGCACATTGGGGGCATGGTCCTTGTCCGAAGTGGTACAGACAATGCCCCTGGGCTTGTTGACAGCCAGAAGCACCGGCCGGACCCTGGCGCCGCCGGAAGCTTTGCCTACGGGCTTCCCTTTACAGAGAATAATCTCCTGGCCGGTGACCTTCTCCCCCATGGTAGCCGCCCGGCCGTCAATGGTAATCTGTCCGGCCTCAATCAGCCGGTCCGCCTCACGGCGGGAGCAGATCCCCTGCTCACTTAAATATTTATTCAAACGGGTTGGTTCCATATGTGTTCTCCTTTTTTCTGCATTATCTTTCAGTATACCATGTCTGTCCGTTCCGTGCACGTGATTTTTACATTCTTCTGACGAAAACCATGCTTTTTTGGTCTTTTTTTGCGGCTGTCTTACAGAGTATTACGGATTCATGACTTCCCTTGACCCTGGAACGGTTCCAGGGTGTAGAGTCTGGTTGTGGGCGGGAGAGAGCCGGAATGAGAAAGCGGCAGGGTACCGGAGAAAGCCCGGAACCTGGAAAGCCCGCCGCCGGATATACGGAAACCGTAACCGGGCATTGAAAGAAGCCGCCGGTCCGGTGAAGGACACCGCCGGTGACACAACCGAAAGAAAGGGGATTGTAAAATCATGAAAAAGAGACACATTTTAATTCCTTGCGCAGTAGCAGCCATGACACTGGGAACCGCTATGACAAGCTGGGCCGCCACCGGCTGGCAGGAAGAGGGAGGCATCTGGTGCTTCTACAACTCCGACGGCTCCAGGGCCGAGGACCAGTGGAAGAAGTCCGGGGACCACTGGTTCTGGCTGGATGACAGCGGCGAGATGCTGACCAGCTCCCTGGTGGAGGATGACGAGGATTATTTCTATGTCAATGAGGCAGGAGCCATGGTCAAGAACGAGTGGCGGGAACTGGAAAATACCGACGACGGAGACGATGCGTCAGACACAGCCTGGTACTACTTCGGACCCAACGGAAAAGCCTACAAAGCGGGAAGCTCCGGCAAAACCACCTTCAAGACCATTGGCCGGGCCGGCGGCGGCAGCTCCAAGTATGCCTTTGACGAGGAAGGCCGGATGCTCTACGGCTGGGTCAACGAGGAATCAGGCCGGGAGACCGGGGAAGATGCCTGGAAGACCGGCACCTACTACCTGGGTGAGCCGGGCGACGGGGTTCTGCGGAGCGGCCAGTGGGAGCGGCTGGAAGTGGAAGACGACGATATGGATGAGGAAGAGGAAGAATACTTTGACGGAACCTACTGGTTCTACTTTAACACCAACGGCAAGAAGCTGGCAGATACCACCAAGAAGATCAACGGAAGGAACTACCGGTTCCGGGAAGACGGCAATACGGTCTTTAAGTGGTACAACACGGCCAGCGGCTCCACCGCCACATCCAGCAATCTGTATTACAGCGATCCGGAGCAGTGCTGGCGGGCATCCGGCTGGTTCAAGACTATCCCCGGAGAAACGGTAGACCAGGAAGCCTATGACAATGGAGACGAGTACTGGTTCTATGCCCAGAAGGACGGAGAGCTGGTCAAGAGCAAGATCAAGAAGATCAACGGCCAGTATTACGGCTTCAACGAATGGGGCGGCATGCTTCACGGCCTTTACAAAATGTCGGTCAACGGAAGCGACATCCAGAGCTATGAGGAGATTGAGTCCGAAAACGATCTGCCCGAGGCAGATGAGGCCTGGCAGGTATATTACTTTGGCGACAGCCCCAAGGAGGGAGTCATGAAGACCGGAAAGACAAATCTGGACATTGACGGCGAAACCTATACCTACAACTTCCGCAAGTCCGGCTCTGACCGGGGCGCCGGTTACGACGGCATCTCCGACGACGTGCTCTACTGCAAGGGACGGGTCATGAAGGCCGACAGGGACGAGAAGCTGGCAGTCTTTACCTACGAGGATGAAGAATATCTGGTCAACACCAGCGGCAAGCTTCAGAAGAAGAAGACCAATGTAAAAGACGCGGACGACAACTTCTACTGCACCGACAGCCGGGGCGTAGTAACCTATAAAGGAACCGAGAAATACAGCGAGGACAATGATTAAGGAAAGGAAATCCGTTCAAACTATATAGCCATCACACAATGCACTCTCTATAAAAATAAATGCGGCAGGACGCGCCCCGGGCGCGTCCTGTTTCGTTGTGGGCGGGTTATAGTTTACCTCCCAGCCCATCACCACGCTGACCGGCTGGGAGGATGCACGCAATGGCTGGAATCCGGGCGGGAATATGTCTGCAATCTTTTTCAAGTCCCGTCTTTCCCTCTCCCCCCAATAGTGGTATAATTTCCGCAAGAGACCGCCGTGTTACCGGCAGACAGGAGGGCTTATGAGAACCATAAAGGAACAGGAGATCACCGCGCTGGCGCCCAATGCCAATGCGGCTGCCAATGCCAGGAAGATTTCATCCGGAGGGGGCTTTGTGTCCCGGAAGAGATCCGGGGACGATTCTTTCTATATGGGAGAATGCAAAGGAAGCGGAAAGAACAATTATGTCGTATCGGCCGATTACATAGATGAGGAACACCCGGTCTTCCGGTGCAGCTGCCCCAGCAGGCAGCTTCCCTGCAAGCACGCCCTGGCCCTGCTCTATGAGATGGCGGCAGGCAAGGACTTTGAAGTAACCGGGATTCCCGGTGAGATTCTGGACAAACGGGCCAGAAAGGAGGCCCGGGAGGCCAAAAAGCAGTCCGGGGAGAAGAAACCTGCTTCGGAAAAAAGTCTCAAGGCGGCAGCGGCAGCCAGGGCCAGGAAGACCCGGAAGCAGCTGGAGGGCCTGGAGCTTTTGCAAAAGCTTACCGGGGAGCTGGTCCATAACGGCCTGGCGTCCATGGGCAATGTATCCTTAAAGACCTACCGGGATCTGGCAAAACAGCTTGGGGACTATTACCTGCCAGGCCCCCTGGTATATCTGAACCGGCTGATTCTGGAGATGGAAGCCTGCCAGAAGGACCAGGACCCCGGACACTATGAACATGGGGTGGAGATCTTAAAGAAGCTCAGGGCCCTGGAAAAGAAGGCAGATGTCTATCTGAAAGAAAAGCTGGAGGATGACACGCCCAAAGCCGATGATGAGCTGTTTGAAGAACTGGGCGGCATCTGGAAGCTGGAGCAGCTTGGGGAGCTGGGCCTTAAGAAGGAGCAGGCAAGGCTGATGCAGCTGGCCTTTCAGGTTACTTTTGATGCGGCCAGAAAAGAATACATTGATAAAGGCTACTGGGTGGATGTGGATACCGGGGAGCTTTGCCACACCTGCAATTACCGTCCGGTCAAGGCCTTAAGCCATGTGAAGCAGGAGGATTCCTGTTTTAGTCTTCTGAGGATTCCGGTCCTGACCTGGTATCCGGGCAGTGCAGACAGGCGGGTGCGCTGGGAGTCTGCGGATTATCAGGAGGCCGCGCCCCAGGACTATGGGGCTGTAATGGAAAAGGCTTACACAGACCTTCCCACAGCCATGAAGGCGGTGAAGAACCAGTTGAAGAATACCCTGTCCCAGGGGTATCTGCCGGTTCTGGTGTCTTATGAGGCCATTGGTATGGTGGAGGCAGAAGCCGGCGAATCCACGAAAGCCGGAGAAGCCATGGGAGCCGGGAAAATAGGCAGAACCGTAAGCGGAGCGGTTATTTATGCCTTGAGAGACCACAGCGGAAACCGGATTAAGCTTCACTGTCTGGAAGGCCTGGACGACACGGTGTCCATGATCCCCCTGCTTCCTGACCGGTCTCTTTACGAAGAAGGGGTCCTGTTCGGCCTGGCATACTATGATTCCCGGGACCGCCAGATGGGGATTCATCCCTGCAGTATTATAAAGAAAGACGGAATCCACAGACTGTTGTATTAGAGCGTATTTGAAACGGAACTGTTACGATGGAACAAGTATCAGGATGCTGGAGGGCAGGACTATGAATCTGAATGTAGTATATGAGCTGAGAGACCGTTTAAAGACAGCCGCGGTAGCCGGAACCGGGCTGATGGAGGAGGATTTCCGGCTAAGAAGGGCCGTGGAGCAGATGGCTCCCCTGGCCAAGACCTCCCCGGTGTTTGCCAAGGTCTGCCAGATGGCAGAGAAGACCCTTGTATCTGACTGTGACAGCCGGACCGCCATGGTTCTGGACACCCTGGCCCTGGTGGATGCGGTACTGTGTACCCAGGGCGGGCTTTTAAAGGAAGGGCAGTGGAAGGAGATCCCCGGCAGGGAGGGGAAGCAGGGAACCAGCCACCCGGTTCCCTACAGCCTGATGGCTCCGGTTCTGGAAGCGTTCCGGGGAACGGGAAGCGGGCGGTATGCAGTGCTTCGGGATGCCCATGACGCCAGCCCGGAGATTTTCAAAGACTACCGGCTGAAACAGCTTATGGTCAGGGCTCTGGGGGACAGCTACGGGGAGCTGGCAGACATGGTGGCCAAATGGCTGAAAGAGGAAGACACCGGCCTGGTTCCCCTGTTAAAGCAGGATTTTGACCCGGCAGGCAGGCGGGAAATGGTGCGGAGAGTGGAGATACTGGAAGCCATAGCCGGAAAAGAGGAAAATGCCTTTTACCTGGAGATGCTTCCCGCCGCCCAGAAAGAAGTAAAAGAGGCCCTGATCCGGGCATTACGGCATGAGAAAGCCAATGAGACTGTACTGGAAGAACTGGCAAAGACCGAGAAGGGAGCTTTTAAGAAAGCGGCGCTTTATGGGCTGGAAGAAATGAAAAAGAGGAGTGTATAAAATATCTGCAAGGCTTCGCCTTTGTAAAACAGATGTTGGGAAAGGGGAAAACAACTATGAGCAACCAGAACATCCAGCGGCTGCCCGCGGAGCAGCTTTTTCAGAAGGAGATCGACACCTTGATTGCCAATGAGACCCATCCGGTGCCTGCCGGGTGGCGGATGTCTCCCAAATCGGTGTTTACCTATATTTGCGGAGGAACCAGCGGGGGCCTGGAGATCACCCCCAAATATATCGGCCATGAGCGTCTGGTGGAGATCGCCATCGCGACCCTGGTCACAGACCGTGCCCTGCTTCTCATCGGGGAACCGGGGACCGCCAAGTCCTGGCTGTCGGAGCATCTGACCGCCGCCATCAACGGCAATTCCACACGGGTCATCCAGGGAACGGCAGGAACCACGGAGGAGCAGATCAAATACTCCTGGAACTATGCCATGCTGATCGCTAACGGACCTTCTAAGGAGGCCATGATTCCAAGTCCGGTGTACCGGGCCATGGAGGAGGGGGCCATTGCCAGGGTGGAGGAGATCTCCCGGTGCGCCTCGGAGGTTCAGGATGCCCTGATTTCCATTTTGTCGGAAAAGCGGATCTCCGTGCCGGAGCTGGGCATTGAGGTTCCCGCCAGAAAGGGATTTTCCGTCATCGCCACCGCCAATACCCGAGATAAGGGAGTCAATGAAATGTCGGCGGCACTGAAACGGCGTTTCAACATTGTGGTGCTTCCTGCCCCGGACAGCCTGGAAGCGGAGATGGAGATCGTGAAGACCCGGATCGTCCAGCTTTCGGAAAGCCTGGACTTAGGTGCAAAGCTTCCGCAGGAAGAGGTGGTGAAAAAGGTCTGCACCATATTCCGGGAGCTGCGGGCAGGGGTCACCCTGGACGGCAAACAGAAGCTTAAGACCACCACCGGGGTTCTTTCCACGGCAGAGGCCATCTCCCTTCTGGCAGGCTCCATGGCCCTGGCCGGAAGTTTCGGCAGCGGGGAAATCACCGATTATGATCTGGCCGCAGGCCTTCAGGGGGCCGTGGTGAAGGAGGATGACAAAGACGGCAGGGTGTGGGAAGAATACCTGGAGAACATTATGAAAAAGCGGGGTTCCCAGTGGCTTTCCCTCTATAAAGAATGTAAGGAGTTAAACCAGTGATGGGGCAGGGACCTTATGTGTTTGGAATCCGCCACCTGTCCCCGGCAGGCGCTTACTATGTCCGGGATTTTCTGGACCAGGTCAGTCCCCGGCTGGTACTGATTGAGGGGCCTTCGGACTTTACGGACCTGGTGGTAGACCTGGGGGCGGAGGGAGTGAAGCCTCCGGTGGCGGTGATGGCGTATACCAAAGAGCTTCCCATAAGGACGGTTCTCTATCCCTTTGCGGAATATTCGCCGGAATACCAGGCCCTTCTGTGGGCCAGGGAACATGGGCGGGCATGCAGGTTCTGTGATCTGCCGTCGGATGTTTTCCTGGGAATGCGGGCGGCAGCGGAGGCCAGGGAGGCAGCAGCGTCAGAAGCCGGGACAGCAGCGGAGGCCGGAGAGCCGGCAGCGTCAGAAGCCGGGACAGCAGCAAAGCCGGAGGCCGGGCAGGCGGCCCGGGAAACTCCGGGCAAAGCCGGAGGTCTGCCGGATCTATACAAAGCCCTGGATGAGCAGTGCCCGGACAAGGACCACGAGACCTTCTGGGAGCGGACCATGGAACAGGCAGGAGACTGGGCCGGATATGAAGCGGGCGCAAAGGAGTTTGGCCGCTCCTTAAGGGAACTGGAGTCCAGGTCTGCCGCTGATTTTGCGGAGAATCTGGTGCGGGAGGCCTACATGAGAAGGCAGATTGCGTGTGCCGGGAAAGAGGGCTTTGCCCTGGGAGAGATTGTCCTGGTCACCGGAGCCTACCATGTGGAGGGCATCTCCGGGGACCTTCCGGCCATGACGGACAAGGAAGAGAAGGCCCTGCCCAGGCTGGAATCCATGAAGACCCTGATGCCCTACTCCTATTACCGGCTTTCAGAGCATTCCGGCTATGGGGCCGGCAACCGGGCTCCGGCTTACTATGAATATCTGTGGCAGGGCCTTTGCAGGCAGGAGCCGGACTATGGAGCCAGACGGTATCTGACCGGGCTGGCAGCTTATGAGAGAGCCCACGGCGGGGTGGTGTCCCCGGCGGAGGTGCTTGAGGCGGCCAGGCTTTCCCTGGCTCTGGCAGAGCTTCACGGCAGCCGGATTCCTGCCCTGAAGGATCTTCGTGACGGGGCGGTTACCTGCATGGGCCATGGGGCGTTTTCGGAGATTTCCCTGGCAGTAGCCCATACGGAGATCGGCACCCGGATCGGAAGCCTGCCCCAGGGGGTCAGCCAGACTTCCATTCAAAATGATTTTTATCAGAAGCTGAAAGAATTAAAGCTGGAAAAATATAAATCCGTGACCGTATCCCAGCTTTCCCTGGATCTGCGGGAAAATCTCAGGGTAAAGACAAAAGCATCGGCATTTCTGGATCTGAACCGGTCCTTTTTCCTGCATCAGCTAAGGGTTCTGGGGATTCAGTTTGCATCGGTCCAGGCAGTGCGCCAGGACAATGCCACCTGGGCAGAGCAGTGGAATCTCCGGTGGACGCCGGAGGCGGAGATCCAGATTGTGGAGGCGGTATTAAAAGGAGATACGGTGGAGCAGGCGGCGGCCTTTGAGCTGAAAAGCAGAATGGAAGGCTGTACGGGGATTTCCCGGATGGCCGGGATCGTCAGGGAGGCCTTTTACTGCGGCATGCCGGTGATGGTTGCATCTGCCCTTAAGCAGCTGCAGGCCATGGCCGTGGACGCCGCCGGCGTGGCAGAGCTGGCGGATACGGCGGAGAGTCTGTCCGTGGTCATCCAGTACGGGGACATCCGCAAGCTTGACCGGGCGCCCCTGGTACCGATTTTATCCCAGTTGTTTTTGCGGGCATGCCTGATTCTTCCGGGGGAGTGTGCCTGCGATGACCAGGCAGCGTCTGCCCTGGCAGAGGCGGTGGGGCGTCTGGCAGCCGTCGGTGTGGCCCATGACTTTCTGGACACGGACCGGTGGAACCGGGTGCTTAAGCAGGTGGCGGCCAGGGATGATCTCAATACCCGGCTTTCCGGGCTGGCAGCGGCCATCCTTCTGGAACAGGGGAAGATGGACAGTGAAGAGCTGGGCCGGGAGGTGGAGCGTCGCCTTTCCCGGGGGATTCCGGCGGATCTGGGGGCCGGATGGTTTGCAGGCCTCTCATCCCGGAACCACTATGCCCTCATTGGCCGGCTGACCCTATGGGAGAAATTAAGCGGCTATCTGGATACGCTGGACGATGAGGAATTTAAGCGGGCGCTGCTATTCCTCAGGCGGGCATTTGCAGACTATTCTTCCATGGAGAAGGACCAGATTGCGGAGAATCTGGGGGAGATCTGGCAGGTGAATCCGGAGGAGGTCAGCCAGGTGCTGGGCGAAACCCTGACGGAAGATGCCATGGAATTACTGGAAGGACTGGAGGATTTTGATTTTGGAGACATCTGATCGCAATTTACAGGAGCGCATGGCCCGGTGGCGTCTGATCCTGGGCCAGGACAGTGACAGCGGATTTGACCGGATGAACCAGGGAAAGCCCCTGGAATTAACCCAGGAGCAGTGGCTTATGGACCAGGCCCTGGCTGCCATCTACAACCAGCCTTCCCAGGGGGGCTTTGGTCCCGGCGGGCCCGGCGCAGGCCGGGGGCCTTCCAGCCCCCGGGTCAGCAGGTGGCTGGGGGATGTGCGGACCCTTTTTGACAAGGACCTGGTAAAGATTGTCCAGGCCGATGCCATGGAGCGGTGCGGATTAAAGCAGTTGATTTTCGAGCCGGAGCTTTTAGAGAACCTGGAACCGGATATGAATCTGGCCGCCACCATCCTGCTTCTAAAGGACCAGGTACCTAAGCGGAGCAAGGAGAGTGTCCGGGAATTCATGAAAAAGATCGTGGACCAGATTAACCGGCTGCTGGAAAGCGATATCCGCAGGGCCGTAACGGCAGCGGTCAATAAGCGGCAGCATTCCCCTATCCCCTCGGCAGCGGCCCTGGATTTTCCCACCACCATCCGCAGGGGAATCAAAAATTACCGCCCGGAGCTGAAAAAACTGATCCCGGAGCACTATTATTTCTTTGACCGCACCTCCACCACGGCGGCCAACAAATACACCATTATCCTGGATGTGGACCAGAGCGGTTCCATGGGGGAATCGGTGATCTATTCTTCCGTGATCAGTTGTATTCTGGCCAGTATGGCGGCGGTGAAGACCCGGGTGGTGGCCTTTGACACCCAGGTGGTGGACCTGACGGAAACCTGCCAGGACCCGGTGGACCTGCTGTTCGGATTCCAGTTAGGAGGGGGAACGGATATTGACAAATCCGTGGCCTATTGCAGCCGGTTTGTGGAGAATCCAAAGAAAACCCTGTTCTTCCTGGTCAGTGACCTTTGTGAAGGCGGCAACCGGGCATCCCTGGTGCGAAGGCTGGGGGAACTGAAGGAAAGCGGGGTTACGGTGGTGTGCCTTCTGGCTATTGCAGACGGGGGAAAGCCCTATTATGACAGCCAGATGGCGGAAAAGGTGGCCAGACTGGGGATTCCCTGCTTTGCCTGCAATCCCCAGAAGCTGCCGGAGCTTCTGGAGAGGGCCCTTAAGGGGCAGGATATTCAGAACACAGGCAGATAAATCTGTAAAAACCAGGTAGAGTCCCCGTCATGTTTCCCCTGGGACAGCCAGGTGGAGTAAAGGCGCCGGGATACCATCAGACCCTGGGCATCGGCCCAGTCCAGCATGGAAGCAATGATCTCCGGCGCCGGAATGCGGGTCTGGGACGCACAGATGGTGGAGACGCAGAGGCCCGGGTCATTGTTCATGACCGGTTCCTGGGGGAGGGGATAGTCCACATACTCCTTCAGGTTCCGGCCCAGGGTAAGCTGGGTGTTCTTATATTCCAGCTTCAGCTCCCCCTGGCGGCGCTGCCAGGAATATTCGTCGTACAGATACATCATATCCAGGCCCGGATAGTTCCGGGAATAGGTGAACCATAGGTTGATGCTTTCCTCCATGGTGGTCCGGGGGGCAATCACATAGACTGACGGGAAATCCTGCATCCGCATGGCACCGATATCGTTCTGTATATGGGAGTAATCCGTCTGGGCCAGCTGCAGGCGGGCAATGGTCTGGTGGTGGGTGCGGATGGCCTTTTCCTCCTCCATGATCCGGTTCTCCAGAAGACTGCCGATCTCCTGGACCGTGTTGGAGCCGGACCAGATACTCTCGATCTCACTGAGTCCCAGATTCATTTTCCTCTGATATAAAATGGAAATCAGCCGGTGGATTTCCTCGCTGGTATAATAACGGTAGCCGTTCTGCCCCTTTTTCGGGGAAAGGATTCCGCGTTTTTCGTAATGCCGGAGGGTGTCCCGGCTCATTCCCATAAGCTCTGCCACGTCTCCGATCTGGTAATATTTCTCTTCCATAATCGTTTCACCTCCATACAAACTCTCCATATACCCGGAATCAGGTTCGCTGTGATTCCAGACCGCCTGGGGCGCTGAAGTGTTCATAGTAATGGTATAGCAGGTAAAAATAGGAAATGCAAGGGAAGTAAGAAAACATTAAAAAAGTGTAAGACAGCTTACGATTTCAACCCTTCCGTCAGGCAGCTTTTGTAACAGTTCAGATACCCCTTGAACTGTTACCAGCTTTTTACAGCTTCCCATTCTGCCCTTCTGCTTCCATCTTCCCTAAAAGATAAAGAAATACAATGGCTGGTACACGGAAAACAGGCACAGAGGTTTCGTGTCTGGTGACGCCAAAATCCTCCAGCCGCTTTGTCACCAGAAATGCGCTGGTCACTCCGGATGTTTCATCCCGGCACAGTTCCACAATGGCATCCGTGGCAGGAAGCTGGGAATGATTGCGGTATTTGACTTCACAGAGAATCTTTTCACGGGGAAGCTGTACCACCACATCCACTTCCTTCTGGTTGTCCTTTGCTTTTCGGTAGTACCCAAGCTGGGCCGTGCTGCCCTGGTAGAAGGAGACCAGATGCTTATAGACGGTAGTCTCCACCATGGCCCCCAGCTCCTGCTCATCAGAGAGTACATCATCAATCATCAGTACTGCACTGCGGATGGCCGCGTCTGCGATGAAAATTTTCGGCCTTCCCTTTAATGCCCCTTTACTTCCCACACTCATAGGCTTTGCCAGATAGATCAGGTTCGACATCTGCAATGCCTCCAGGTAATTGTCAATGGTGCTGGCCGAGACGCCCTCCAGCTCTTTGGCAGCGGTGGAAGCGTGGAAAATCTGTGTGGAATTGATACAGAGGTAAAGGAACAGCTTTTCCATCAGCAGTGGGCTGCGGATATTAAACAGGGAGAGGACATCCCGTTTAATCACCTTATCTACCACATCTTCACGGAGCATCCTCTGTGCATATCCGTCATCATCGGAAAGGACCAGCTCCGGAAAACCGCCAATGGTAAGATAGCGGTTGAAATGATTCTGTAATGGGGTAAACTGGTCCATCATATTTCCAAGACGGGCAGGGCTTTCCTGCACCAGTCCGGACAGTTTCAGATTCTCTGGAAGCTCCGGCTCTTCCAGTCCCAGGAGCATGCAATATTCATAAAAGGATAAGGTGGGAATCTTAAGAACACTCCACCTGCCGGTCCCACTGTCGGCAGCTCCTTTTTCCAGAACCGGGCTTGCCGAGCCCGTAGCAATCAGGCGGACATCCTTCCGGCTGTCATAGATGACCTTCATCCACAGTTCCCAGTCTTCTGTATACTGGATTTCATCGAAGAAGATATACCGGGTTCCCTCAAGAAGATGGAGGGATTCGTAGATGGACAGCATACTTTCAGGACTGACAAGCTTCAGGATGGGATTGTCAAAGGTCACATACAGAATATTCTTTGGGCAAATGCCTTCGTCCGCCAGATGTTCCATAATCTGGTACAGGATCGTGGTCTTGCCAACTCGCCTTACGCCGGACAGTACCGTAAAGCGGCGGATACTTTTGTGAAGCAGAATCTTTAGGGCTTCAAAATATGCAAGCCGTTTCTGGGGTTTGCTGTATTCCCTGACAGCGGCAGGGACTCTCCACCAGGGATTGTACTGGCGCAGGGTCTTGATAATCTGTTCATCACTGACGATTGCCATAAAATAAAACACCTCCATGATTTCAAATGATTTTATTTGAATATACCTTTATAAAATGCTGGCTGTTTTATAAATATATTATAATAATAATCTGAATAAAATGCAAGTATAACAAAAATTGGGAATGCCCCCGTGAATAGTAAGTGCGCCCAGCAAGGGCACAGCATTTAATGGGTGGAAATCCCATCTGGCAAGGTGCTAACCACACCACCAGTAGCGAACTTTGGGCACGGCATGGTAACATGCCGGGTTAAGCGTAGGAAGTCAGGCGGCAGGGTCATAAGGCAGTTTAGCCCCGAAATCACGGAAAACTGGTGTGCCGACGCAGTTTACTATGCGGAAGGCAATACGTGTGTTTATCGAAATGGTGAGATTCCACACGGCACCACGGGGCTGGAAGTCAGCCATGCTGTACAATGATGCTGTGTCAACTGGGGAGAGCCTGCGGTCTCCATATCAGGCAGGTGTGGAGCCGGTAACAAGTGGTATGCCCGACAACCCACGGAGGAGGGCAGACGGGCCGCAGGCAGTCGGATGGCCGCATAGTACCGGTGAAGGCGGGCAATGCCGCCGGAGGGAAGGCGAAAGAGGGCTGGCTTCCACAGCCCTGCCATGCAGAGCCATATCGAGAGGGAAACAATGTCTATACCCAGAGATAGGAGGAACAATGGAAACGAAACTTGAGAGAATATCGCAGCTGTCAAAAGAAAACCCTGAAATGGTATTCACATCACTGGGGCATTTAATCAATAGGGAACTGCTGATTAAATGCCACGAAAAGATGGACGGGGACAAAGCAGCAGGAATCGACGGGGTAACCAGAGAGGACTACGGCAGAAACCTGGAAGAGAACCTGGACAGACTGGTGGAACGGCTGAAAAGGAAGTCCTATAAACCCCAGCCGGCAAGGCGGGTGGAGATACCAAAGGAGAATGGGAAAACCAGACCCCTGAGTATCTACTGCTACGAAGACAAGCTGGTGCAGGATGCGCTCAGGCGGATTCTGGAAGCAGGAATCATGAAAGACTTCCAGTACGGGGAAACCGGGGAAGGCAGTGGCCAGGGGTCAGTCAGCTCTCCAGTCATAGCAAATATCTACATGCACTATGTACTGTTATGGTGGTTTAAGGAGAGAGTACAGCCGGGTCTGAGGGGATATGCGGACATAATTGTCTATGCAGACGATTTTGTGTGCTGTTTCCAGAATAAAGACGAGGCGGAACAGTTCTATGGGAGACTGAAACACAGAATGAAATACTTTGGACTGGAACTGGAGGAAAGCAAAAGCAGGCTGGTCGAATTCGGCAGGTATGCAGAAGAAAGATGCAGGGCGAAGGGAGAGAAGCCGGGCACATTTACTTTTCTTGGTTTTACACACTACTGTTCCAGAAGCAGGAACGGAAAGTTCAGGGTAAAGAGGAAGACCAGTAGGAAGAAGTTCGCGAAGAAATGTAAGGAAGTGCACAGATGGATAGCAGAAATGAGAACCATGCCACTTCCGGAGATCATCAGGAAGCTGAACCGGATGCTTGCCGGGTATTATCATTACTATGGAATTACTGACAATTACGAGCGGATAGACGCCTTCTGCTACGAGGTCCGGAAGAGTCTGTTCTACTGGATGAACCGGAGAAGCCAAAAGAAAAGTTATAACTGGTGTTCCTTCAATGCAGTGCTGAAGGAACACCCTCTGGCGCGTCCCAGGATTTACGTCAGTATTTACGGCTGACAGCTGCTGAACAATTAACTTTGCAAAGAGCCGGATGCGGAAAAGCCGCACGTCCGGATCTGTAGAGGGGCCTGCCCCGTAAGGGGCAAGTCTACTCGACCCAATAAGTGTTGAAAAACATCAGAAAAATAAAAAATGCTTGCAATATACCCCCATAGGGTATATAATAACCATATAAAAAGAACCAAAGGGACCATGTGGCAGGCATAAAAGGCATTTGCCAGGCTCACCGGATTTTAGAAACGAGGTAATAAATGGACAATCAACGGGAATGCTGTTCCCATAAGACCAAGGAACGCTCCGAGAAGGAGTACAAGGACCTGATCCACCGGCTGAACCGGATTGAGGGCCAGATCCGTGGGATCAAAGGGATGGTAGAGAAAGACGTCTACTGCCCGGATATCCTTGTGCAGGTAGCAGCGGTCAACGCGGCCCTTAACAGCTTCAACAAAGTCCTGCTGGCCAATCACATCCGCACCTGCGTCACAAAAGACATCCAGGAAGGAAAAGATGGAACCGTAGAAGAACTGGTAACCGTATTGCAGAAACTGATGCGGTAGACACGGGGAGCACTGCGGGAACCGGAGCCGAAGGGTGAGTTTCGTGTGAATGCGCACCTGTCCACTTAACGAATGCAAGCCGAAAGACGCAGCATGAGGTTCGCGGACATGGTGATAGCTTGTGTAGACAGGAGGGAGATACATTTATGGAACAATATAACGTAACCGGCATGAGCTGCGCCGCATGCAGTGCCCGGGTGGAGAAGGCGGTTTCCAAGGTGCCGGGAGTGAATTCCTGCTCCGTCAGCCTTCTGACCAACTCCATGGGCGTGGAGGGAGATGCCTCTGCCGCCGACATTATCAAAGCCGTGGAAGAGGCAGGATACGGAGCATCTAAAAAAGGAGCCGCCTCCGGGTCCTCCGGCAGCGGCCAGTCTTCCGCTGCCTTTGCCGGGGAGGAGATGCTGGCGGATCATGAGACCCCGGTTTTAAAGCGCAGGCTCTATGCTTCCCTGGGCTTTCTGGCAGTACTGATGTACGTGTCCATGGGTCACATGATGTGGGGATGGCCTTTGCCCGCATTTTTCCACGGCAACCATGTGGCCGGGGGGCTGCTGCAGCTTATTTTGTCCGGGATCATCATGGTCATCAACCAGAAATTTTTCATCAGCGGCTTTAAGAGTCTGGTCCACGGCGCACCCAACATGGACACCCTGGTGGCATTAGGCTCCATGGCATCCTTTGTATACAGCACCTACGCCCTGTTTGCCATGACCGGAGCCCAGGTCCAGGGGGACATGGAGCTGGTCATGAGCTATATGCACGAGTTTTACTTTGAGTCTGCGGCCATGATCCTGACCCTGATTACGGTTGGGAAGATGCTGGAGGCCCGTTCCAAGGGCAAGACCACCGACGCCTTAAAGAGTCTGATGAAGCTGGCCCCTAAGACCGCCACCGTAGTGCGGGACGGTGTGGAGACGGAGGTTTCCATTGACCAGGTGGTAAAAGGGGACCAGTTTGTGGTCCGCCCAGGGGAGAATATCCCGGTGGACGGCATTGTCTTAGAGGGCAGCAGCGCGGTCAATGAGGCGGCACTGACCGGGGAAAGCATTCCCGTAGATAAAGCCCAGGGGGATAAGGTCTCGGCAGCCACCGTGAACCAGTCCGGTTTCCTGCGGTGTGAGGCCACACGGGTAGGGGAGGATACCACCCTTTCCCAGATCATCCAGATGGTCAGTGACGCGGCGGCTACCAAGGCTCCCATTGCCAAGGTGGCAGACCGGGTGTCCGGGGTGTTTGTCCCGGCGGTGATTGCCATTTCCGTCCTTACCACCCTGGTGTGGCTGGTGGCAGGCCAGGAGTTTGGATTTGCCCTGGCCAGGGGGATTTCCGTGCTGGTCATCAGTTGTCCCTGCGCCCTGGGACTGGCCACGCCGGTGGCCATTATGGTAGGCAACGGCATGGGGGCCAGGAACGGTATCATGTTCAAGACCGCCGTTTCCCTGGAGGAAGCAGGCAAGACGGAGATTGTGGCCCTGGATAAGACCGGGACCATTACCAGCGGGGAGCCTAAGGTGACAGACCTGGTGCCGGCGGAAGGAATCTCCCAGGAGGAGCTGCTGGAACTGGCCTGCGCCCTGGAGAAAAAGAGCGAGCATCCTCTGGCCAGGGCAGTGCTGGAATATGCCGGGGAGAACCATGTCCAGGCCAGGGAAGTCACGGATTTCACGGCCCTTCCGGGCAATGGCCTGACGGCCATGCTGGACGGTGCAAAGCTTACCGGCGGCAACTATAAGTTTATCAGCAGCCAGGCGACGGTCCCGGAGGCCATGAAGGCCGCCTCCGAGGCCATGGCAGAGGAAGGCAAGACACCGCTGTTCTTTGCCAGGGAGGGCACCCTCACCGGAATCATCGCGGTGGCGGATGTGATCAAGGAGGACAGTCCCCAGGCGGTGCGGGAGCTGCAGAACATGGGGATCCATGTGGTGATGCTTACCGGGGACAATGAGCGGACGGCCAGGGCCATCGGCCGGCAGGCCGGGGTGGATCAGGTCATTGCCGGAGTCCTGCCTGAGGGCAAGGAAAGCGTGATCCGCAGCCTGAAGGAAAAGGGCCGGGTGGCCATGGTAGGGGACGGAATCAACGACGCTCCCGCCCTGACCCGTGCGGATCTGGGCATTGCCATTGGCGCCGGTACGGATATTGCCATTGACGCGGCAGATGTGGTTCTGATGAAGAGCCGCCTCAGCGATGTTCCGGCAGCCATCCGCTTAAGCCGTGCCACCTTGCAGAATATCCATGAGAACCTGTTCTGGGCATTTTTCTACAATGTAGTAGGGATTCCCCTGGCAGCAGGGGCCTTCATCCATCTGTTTGGCTGGAAGTTAAACCCCATGTTCGGAGCGGCAGCAATGAGTTTATCCAGCTTCTGTGTGGTATCCAACGCGCTGAGGCTTAACCTGTTCAAAATGTATGACGCAGGACGGGATAAAAAAATCAGGACAAAAAAGAAAGTAGAGGAGAAAACCATGAAAAAGACCATGAAGATCGAAGGTATGATGTGCGGACACTGTGAGGCCAGGGTAAAGAAAGTTTTAGAGACCCTTCCCCAGGTAGACAGCGCAGAAGTCAGCCATGAGGCAGGAACGGCGGTAGTTACCCTGAATGGAGAGATCGGGGACGACGTGCTGAAGAAGACTGTGGAGGACCAGGATTACAAGGTAACTTCCATCCAGTGAGGTCCATGATGAATACGAAGATTATACTGGCCTCCGCATCCCCCAGAAGGCGGGAGCTGCTGCACCAGGTAGGTCTCACACCGGAGATCGTCCCCAGCCAGGTGGAGGAAGTGATCACCAGCACAGAGCCGGACCAGGTGGTCCGGGAGCTGTCTGCCCAGAAGGCCCTGGATGTGGCCGCAGGCTATAAGGGGCAGAATGTGGTGGTCATCGGCGCCGACACGGTGGTGGCGGTGGACGGGAAGATTCTTGGAAAGCCAAAGTCCCGGCAGGAGGCCCTGGATATGCTGGGGCTGATCCAGGGCAGGCAGCACCAGGTCTATACCGGAGTCACCCTGGTGTTTGCCGGAACCGGGGAGCAGTGTACCTTTGGGGAACAGACTGATGTGCAGGTATTCTCCATGGAACGGCAGCAGATGGAGGCCTATGTGGCCACCGGCGAGCCCATGGACAAGGCAGGGGCCTACGGAATCCAGGGCCGCTTTGCCGCTTATATCCAGGGAATCTCCGGGGATTACAATAATGTGGTGGGGCTGCCGGTGGGGCGGGTGTGCCAGGAACTGATGACCAGGGGGATTCTGGGGGAGGAACTGTTCTGCCAGGACGGTTCACCTGTTGCATAAAACAGCTTAATACTGGAAATACTGTCCTTATCTGGGGCCGGGAGGCATAGACTGCTGCACCGGCCCCTTCATTTTGCATGAAATCCTCCAGGCAGAACAGATGCCTTGTCATGGACAGGCCGCCGGATATAAGGCGGGTCCGGCGCCTGGCGGAAGAAAGGAACGGTGACAGTATGAACCATAAAAGCCACAGGAACCGGATCAGCCAGTATTTGCAGGACCTGATCCCGGTTACCTTTGCCCTGGAGACCGCAGAGGAATTCCAGGTGATCGGCACAGGCCCGGCCCAGTTCAAAGTACGGATTCGGCGGGAGATTCCCAGAAAGGAACTGATGCGCAGCACCTCCCTGGCCCTGGGAGAGGCCTATATGCGGGGGGACCTGGACGTAGACCGGGACCTTTATCAGGTTCTGGACCTGTTTTTAGGTGAGATCGGCCGGTTCCGCCGCAGCCCCAGGGCCCTTAAGGGGATTCTGGAAGGCTCCCTGGATATTATGAAACAGAAGGATGAGGTCAGTTTCCATTACGATATCGGCAATGATTTCTATAAATTGTGGCTGGACGAGACCATGAGCTACTCCTGCGGGTATTTTGCCCACACAGGCACATCCCTTTTTGAAGCCCAGGTGGCCAAGGCAGACCGGATCTTAAATAAATTGCAGCTAAAGGAAGGCATGAAGCTGCTGGATATTGGCTGCGGCTGGGGTTTTCTGCTGAAACGGGCAGCCCAGCGCTACGGGGTCCAGGGGGTAGGCATTACCCTCAGTAAGGAGCAGTACCGCAGCTTTTCCCAGGACATTGAGGAGGGAAATCTCCAGGGCAAACTGGAAGTCCACCAGATGGATTACCGGGATCTGGCAAAGTGCGGCATGACCTTTGACCGGGTGGTCAGCGTAGGCATGCTGGAGCATGTGGGGCGGGGGAATTACGGGCGGTTTCTGGCCAGTGTGGATGAGGTGCTGCGGCCCGGCGGACTGTTCCTGCTTCATTATATCAGTGCCTTAAAGGAGCATTCCGGTGATCCCTTTCTGCGGAAATATATCTTTCCCGGAGGGGTGATTCCCAGCCTGCGGGAGATCATCAGTCTGCTGCCGGATTACCGGTTTTACACCCTGGATGTGGAGAGCCTGCGGCGGCATTATGTGAGAACCCTGCATTGCTGGCGGGAGAATTTTCTGAAAAACCGGGACAAGATCCTGGCAGACCATGGAGAGGAATTTGTCCGCATGTGGGATCTGTATCTGGCCTCCTGTGGGGCAGCGTTCCACAACGGTGTGATTGATTTGCACCAGATTCTGGTTTCTAAAGGGGTGAATAATGAGCTGGGGATGAGGCGGGTGGTCTGAGCCCACCCGGCAGATGCAGGTGGGGCGCCAGGCTTACAGCGCAGAGAACTGCGGGGGCTTGAATCCCTGTTCCGTCTCGGTGGGTGCTGACCGCGTGTCCCCTGCGCAAAGCTGCATATGGGCATACACACCTGGCTCTTTATTTCGTACAAATGAAATAAGGGCTGTCGCAAAATTCCATGTTTCCACAATATATAGATGATATCTGCCGGATATCTGAACTGCATATTGTGGAAATCTGCCATTTTGCGACAGCCCCTTGTTTTTTCGTAGATTTACCAAATCCACGAAAATCCGTCCTGACCCCTTATAAAATAAGGAGTCTCCTATCCCATCTGACCATGAATCTGACCATAAAAGGTTGACAGACCATCCAGATGCCGACGCTTGGTATCCATGGACGGATGAACATACCGGTTCAGGGTAATCTGTACCCCCGAGTGCCCCAGAAGTTCACTGAGGCTCTTCACATCGGTTCCGCCTTCAATACAATTGGTGGCAAACGTGTGCCGGAGGGTGTGAAAATGGATTCCCTGCCCATCCAGTCCGGCCTCTTTCAGCAGCTTCCTGAAATGATTCTGCATAGTTCTGGGTTCCACCGGCTTCTTCCTGCCAAATATGTATTCGCCCCTGCTTTCTTGCTGTTCCTTATCCAAAAGCCACAGCAGCAGTTCCTGCACTGCATCCGTCATGGGGATCTCTCGCCTGGAATGTGCACTTTTAGGTTCCGATTCCCATAGAACCGTTTTTGTCTGGAAGCCCTCCATATAAAGCCGCTGCACGGTCCTGTTGACTGTGATCATCTGGCTGGAAAAATCCACATCCTCCCATTTCAAGGCGCAGATCTCCCCCAGACGGAGCCCTGTATAAAGGCACAGCAGCACTGCTGTCTGAAAAATCTCTTTTCCGCAAGTTAGGGGAGTATTCTTAGCGAACCTTTTTAGATTTAAAAGACTGGCAGTGCGAAATAAAGAAATATGTCACGCTGCCGGTGTTTTTCGAGTTCGTTGGGCGACCACGTGAGAACTCTCCAGGTCGCCAACGAAAGAATAATAGATTTCGATTTTTTGTATGCGGTGGCCGCTGCTTTTATCGCCTTCATGGACAATGATCTTTTCAACCAGTTCGTGAAGCATTCCGGGGGTCAGTTTTTCAAAGGAAGTATATTTCCTGGCAAGTCCCACAAAGCTGTTGATATTGACCACTTTGGAATCCTGCTCGGCAATCTGGCTTCTTATGCTCTCAACCTCCGCTTTCAGGGTATGCTGTTCATTTTCGTAATCCCTGGAAAAAATCATGTAGCGCTCGTCTGACAGTTTCCC
>CAJTOV010000037.1 GCA_910577765.1 uncultured Lachnospiraceae bacterium | reverse complement strand
TACCCGGAAGCTGCGCCAGCACAATGGCCACAAACACCAGGGCACAGCCCAGCATTTCCCGCAGGGAAAGGACCTGGCCCAGAAGGACCCAGCCGGCCAGCAGGGAAAATACCGACTCCAGGCTCATGATCAGGCAGGCGATGGTAGGGTCCAGATTCTTCTGGGCAATGATCTGTAAGGTGTAGGCCACCCCGCTGGACATGATGCCGGCATACCCGATGGGCAGCCATGCAGCCCCGATGCCCTCCAGGGTGGGCCTTTCCAGGGCAAACATCAGGACACTGCCCACCACTCCGGCAGTAAAGAACTGGACACAGGAGATCACCACCCCGTCGGCCCTGGGGGAGAAATAATCAATTACCAGAATGTGGAAGGTGAACCCGATGGCGCACAGAAACACCAGGAAATCCCCGCGTCCCATGGAAAATCCCTCTGTAATGCACAGCAGATACATCCCCACTACCGCCAGCCCCACGCTGACCCAGATATTAAGGCCCACCCGCCGGTGAAGGAAGATTCCTGCCAGGGGCACCAGGACTATGTACAGCGCCGTGATAAAGCCGGCCTTGCCCACGGTGGTCTCCGCAATGCCGAACTGCTGCAAAGAGCTGGCCGTCACCAGGCACAGGCCGCAGCAGATCCCACCCACGATACCGGTGCGGGTCCGCCGGGACATCTGCCCGGCCTGGCCCCTGTCCTCCTGGGGCCCCTTTGTCTTCATAAAGACAAGCACCGGAACCAGGGTCAGGCCCCCCAGCAGATACCGGACCCCGATGAAGGTAAAGCCGCCTACATAGTTCATCCCCTGGCTCTGGGCCACAAAGGCCACACCCCAGATAAATGCCGTCAGCACCAGCAGGGCACTGCTGCGGGGAGAATTCTTTTTCTTCTGTTCCATGATTGTCTGTCCTCTCTAATGCTCCATATACTGTTCAAACCCGGAGCTGAACCGCTCCGTCCCGTCCGGGAGAATCCACATGGCCTCCGTATTCTCCAGGGACTCCACCAGGGCCTTTCCCTCTTCAAACTCCATGTTGAATACTGCTGTGGATAAGGAATCTGCCTGCATTCCGTCGCCGCACAGAATGGTCACGGACACATATTCATTCCAGGGCATCCAGACACCGGGGCGGATAATGTGGTGATACCGCTGCCCGTCCACCAGATAGTACCGCTGGTAATCGCCGCTGGTAACCAGGGCCACGTCCTTTAAATTCATGGCATACAGATATCCCTGGCTGCTGGACAGATCCGGGTTCTGGATTCCCACCCGCCAGGGCTCCCCGTCTCCCCGGAGCCCTACGGCCTGGACATTGCCCCCGATGCTGACCAGGGCCGAGGTGACCCCGGCAGCCTGCAGGTCACGGCAGATTTTCTGGGCCGTATACCCCTTGGCCACGGCCCCCACATCCAGACTCATCCTGGAATCCTCCAGATATACGGTCTTCTTGGCCGGGTCCAGAATCATCTTTCCGATATCCACATGGCCGGCAGCCAGCTCCAGCTCCGTCTCATCCGGAAGCTTTGCCCGTTCCGGGTTTGCCCTGCCATACTCCCGCTGCTCATGCCAGAGGGAGAGGACGCTTCCCATGGCCACATTGACCATGCCGCCGGTCTCCTCATACATTTCCACGGAACGTTCCAGAAGCTCCAGGATCTCCGGCTCCACCGCCACCGGCTCCACCCCTGCATAATCATTGACTGTCTTTACATTGCTGAGACCCTCGTAATTGTGATAGATGTCAAAAAGCTTGTGGCACCGCTCCAGAGTCTCCTGGACCATGTCCGAATACCGGGCAAACTCCTCCTCGGATTCCGCGTAGACCGTCACACTGGTCAATGTATCAAAATACTCCAGATACTGGACATCATATTTCTTCAGCTGCTTCTTTCCGGCGCCGCAGCCGGATGCCGCAAATACTACCAGCGCCAGAGCCAGCAACCATGCGGCAGCTGACTCCCATATCCGCCGCCCGCTCCTTCCGGCCTTCTGTCTGTACTTCATTCCCATTCCATTCCCTTTCCTGAATCTGTCCCGGCGCTGCCGTTCATCCGCCTTCTTATACTGCCGCGGTGCCCCATGGGCTCTCAGCCGCGGTCCACGGTTCCTGCCCGCAGGAAACGCTCATTCATTACCACGGCCAGAGGACCGATATACTCAATCTGCTCTCCCAGCCGCGACTTCCGGATATACTCCCCGCCATAGGCCGGATCATACTCCCCGCACAGCTTTAAAAACCTCTGTTCCAGCCGGGGCAGATCGAACATATAGCCATAGATAATCACCTGGTCCGGCGCCAGCAGGGTGATGGTATTCACAGCCGTCCTGGCCATCTGCTCCAGGATCTCATCCAGAATCCGTTCCAGTCCCCCATCCTTTGTCCCAATCCACCATGAGATATTTCTGGCCTCTATACACTCCGTCTTTCCCTCTACCAGCTCATACAGAACCGGCATCGTTTCCGCCGTACAGGCACTTCGCACCTGCTCTGCTATGGCATGGGTAGACACCCGGGTCTCCAGACAGCCCCGCCGCCCACACCGGCACTGTTTTCCATTCTTTTCCACAATAAAATGTCCGATTTCCGCAGACTTGGAATTCTCACTGTCATAAATCTCGTTCCGGATAATGATAGCGGAACCTACCCCGGGTCCCCATTTGATGAACAGAAGGTTCTCCCGTTCCCGTCCGCTTCCGTAGACCAGCTCCCCTTCTGCAAATGCCTTCACATTGTTCTCCACAATCACCGGGTAAGGGAAATGCTGCTCCAGAAGCTTTCCCACCTCCACCGGCTCCTTCCAGATCCGGTATGCATGATGGCTGAGTCCGGTTCTGCGCCGGACGATCCCCGGCACCGAGACGCCCACCCCCAGAATCTGATCCTTTCCGGTGCCGCTCTCCCACATAAGCGCCTTGCCTTCATCGGCAACCTTTTTCAAAAATTCCTCCGGCGCCCGGCCCCCGTCTGTAGGAAGCCTGCGCATGCCGCACCGGTTTCCCTTCAGGTCGCACACAGACACCGTAGTCTCCGCCGCTTCTATGCTGATAGCCAGAACATACCGGCACTGGTAGTTAATATCAATCAGAACCTTCTTACGCCCGGCCCGCTTTTCCTCGTCCACCTCTCCCCGCTCACACAGGATTCCGCCTGACAGCAGTTCGGTGCAGATCAGTGTCACTGTAGCCGGAGTCAGCCCCAGTGTCAGCGCAATATCCTTCCGTGACATGGCCCCATGATCATTGAGAAGCTTCAGAATCGCGCTGCGGTTGCTCATTTTCACATTTTCCAGATTAATCCCTGTATATCCCACCCTGGTAACCTGCCCTTTATCATTTTCTGTTACCCTTATTAGTATAACGCAAATATTCGTTTTCGCAAGCGAAATGTTATCTGCTGTCCGGAAAGGCAAAAAACACCCCCACCGTTTTCCGGCGGGAGTGTTTCCCATTCCCTATTAGTACCTGCACACTTCCGCTCCGGTCATATGGGCCAGCTTCTCCAGTTCTGCCTCCACATTCTGGTAAATCACCACAAAGTGGGGCTCCCAGCCATCCTTGACGCTTTCGCTGATGACCTGCTTTGCAGCCTGCTTTGTCTTCACCACTACGGAGGTTCCACAGAACTGCTTAGGTTTATCCAGCACTTCCCCGCCTGCGATAAAGAACCGGAAGCTTCCGTCCGGCTTTCTTCCCACACGGAAGACCGTGGCCTGCTCCCAGGCCTGACATCCGAAATCCATGACCGGACCGATCTTCCGGTTGGGATGGACCCCTACCCTGGCTCCGGTATCGGCACGGGCCAGAGAACAGGCAGCCATACCGCAATGCCAGTAAGTGACGGTGCCTTCCTTTTCGTCCATAGATACCGGATCTCCGAAGAATACCGGCTTCCCGGTCAGCTGGCTTCCGATATACATGGACAGCGCCCCATATACATCTGCCTCACAGCTTGCTGCCAGACCGGATGCATTGAGCAGGGACAGCACCCCGCAGACCGGTGTGCCAAACTCCGTAAAGAAATCCGGCCAGCATCTGGAAGCCAGGGCCCCAATCCCGTTCTCCTTCACATATTCCTTATAAGCCTTGTACAAGCGGGCAAAATCTTTCCGGTTCTGCTCCGGCGTTTCCTCCAGTCCCACAAGAGCCTTCCCGGCTTCCGCCAGTTCTTCCTCACACGCCCCATCCTCATAACCCCTGGCCCGGCCAATCAGTTCCCTGGCCTCCACAGCCTCCAGGGTCACTCCAAAGGTCTTCATCAGATCCGTATCCAGGGCACGTCCGAAGCCGAAGCCCTGGGGGGTATGGCCGATAGCAGCCAGCTTCAGATGTCCCAGCTGGTACCTGACCCGGGCTGCCCGGATGGCAGCACCCACCTCTGCCTGCACCGTCTCCTCCTCCGGGGAACCGAACACATACTCGAATTCGCCCTGGCGGAATTCCCGAATGGCATTTGCCGCCGAATAAGCGCCTGTCAGGGAGTTAAGCCGCAGTCTTCCGCCATCGATGACCGGCTCCCGCAGAGTCCACAAGAGAATGGGACACGCAAACCGCTTCAGCACCCGGCTGGCGTAAGCAGCGTTGGCAAAGGTAATATTCTGAAAAATAATCAGATCCGGGTGGATCCTGTCAAGAAATGTATCCAGATCCTCCAGTGTCAGCAGCATCTCGTCCGGATACACGCCCTCCCCGGTCAGCTGCGAAATCATGTTTTTGGATTTTTCAAATTCGGTCTGGGCACTTTCCAGATGAAAGGTTCCCACGCCGACAGGTATATATGCCACCTGAAAGCTCATTGTTTACTCCTCCTTTTCCTGCTTGCGCATTTCCTCTAACTGGGCCTGGTTTAAGGCCTCCACCTTCTTGTTGATCCGGATCATGGAAATCACCAGCACCACGGTCAGAATCAGAATCACACAGGAGATGGGCCGTTTAAAGAAGATCAGGTAATCCCGGTCATAGCTCATCATACTGGTGACAAAGTTCATCTCCATAATATCCGCCAGAATCATTCCCAGCATCAAAGGCGTAGAGGAAATGTCCAGCAGAGTCAAAAAATAACTGAATACCAGCACCGCTGCTGTAATGATCAGTTCCTTGACATTTCCCGTGGCCGCAAATGCACCGGCAAAGCAGAAAATGATAATCACCGGAGCCAGATAGGTATAACGCACCTGGACAATCTTTGCCACGGCGCGGGTCATGAACATCCCGATCGGATACAGGAATATGTTGGCAATAAGGCATCCTAATATAATGGAGTAGGCGATGACTCCCTGCTTGGAGAACATGGTTGGGCCCGGCTGTATTCCGTGAAGGATGAATGCTCCCAGAAGCAGGGCCGTCACTCCGTCCCCAGGTATCCCCAGGGTCAGCAGCGGAATCATGGCAGAGCCTACTACCGCGTTGTTGGAGGATTCAGCAGCCGCGATTCCCTCCAGACTTCCCTTTCCAAAGTCCTGGGGACGTGTGGAAGCCCGGCGGCACTCATTGTAGCACATAAACTGGGCCACACCCCCGCCGACTCCGGGCATGGCGCCCAGCACGGAAGCAATGGCCGAGGACCGGAGGCAGGCAGGAAGAATGGACTTCATCTCCTTCCCGGTCAGACCCTGCCGGTCGATCTTCGTCACGTCGTCCAGCCTGCCCTCTGCCAGAACAAAGTCCCGCAGCTTCTGAACCACCTGGGTCAGGGCGATAAGGGCAATCATGGCCGGCAGCATATCTATACCATACCGTAAAGAATCAATCCCAAAGGTAAAACGCATAACACCAGTCACTGCGTCTGCCCCGATTGCTGCCATCAGGATCCCCAGAAGGCCTGAGATAATTCCTTTGGGAAGGCTGTCTCCACTGACGCCTGCGATCAGGGAAATCCCCAGAATCGCCATGGAGAAATACTCCACCGACGCGAACCGGGATACCAGTCTGGTGATAAAGGAAGCACACAGCAGAAGCAGAACCGCAGAGAACAGACCGCCGAATACCGAAGCAAACAGGGACGTATCCAGGGCCTTTTTCACCTTGCCCTGCTTTGCCAGGGGATAGCCGTCAAAGGTGGTGGCAATGGCCGAATTGGTCCCCGGCGTATTCAGTGTGATGGCACTGATGGAGCCGCCATACATGCCGCCCACATACACGGCCAACAGGGAAATAATCGCCGTGTCCGGGGAAGAAAAGCTGTAGGTCAGCGGCAGCAGAAGGATAATGCCCAGGGTCACACTAAGGCCCGGGATACACCCTACGATCATGCCCAGAATCAGTCCGCCGAAGATAATCAGCAGATTCAGCGGTGTAAACACCTGGACCACAGCAGCAAGAATCATCTGTAAATCTCCCATATCCGTCAACCTCCTAACCCCGGAATCCCTGGCAGGGACACATGGAACACATACTTAAACAGGAAAAAGATGCCAATCCCCGCTGCCACGGTGAACAGGTAAATGGCTGGCTTACGTTCCCCGCAGTAATAAAGCAGGACCGGGAAAACGATCACGGTTGCCGGTATGAACCCGGTCCAGATGATCAGAGCCACATATGCGCACAGAAGCAGAATCAGCAGAATGCAAGGCTTTTCCTTTTTCCAGTCAAACTCCAGTTCTTTCTCTTTCCCAAACACCAGACTCTGAATGATCAGGGCCGCCGAACAGACCAGCATTCCTGCCAGACAGATGCCCGGGATGATCCGGGGACTTGGCGCCCCGGAATCAAACATGGGAAGCCGCACCTGCCCCGGCATGGCAACCAGCATGGCAACGCTGAACACCCCCATGACAATCCCGGACCACAGATTGGTTTTTATCTTGAATTTCACGAAATACCACTTCCTTTCTATTCCGGCCAGACAGCCCCTCCCGCTGCCCCCGCTCCTTGCCGGACAGCCATCTGTCAGGAATCCCAACTGTCTTCGGTGACCGCAGGGCTGCCCGGGTATGCCGCCTTACTTACTCAGGTTCTCAAAGGCAGCCACTGCTTTGGCGCATGCCTCCTCCAGATGGGCATCTGCCTCATCCCCGTAAAGCTCCAGCCTGTTGAGACCGATCTCTGTGATCCAGCCGCTGAATTCCTCATCCGCCCATACTTCTTTGGATATCTGGACCATCTCATCAATCCATTCCTGGTCCGCCCCTCTGCGGGTAGCGATAAATCCGCCTGCCGCCAGAATGGAGCCTGTATAATCATTGGCCGGATTCAGATCCGGAGCCATGGCTTCTCCTGCAATGCCAGGCACCGCAATATCTCCGTCCGGACCTTTAAATCCGTGGAATTCCGTCTCGGAGAATGCCAGAACCGGCACCATGGTACCTGCCTCCACATCCTCCAGGGCTGCCTGGGTGGTTCCCACGAACACATCCACTTCCCCGTCCGTCAGCCCCTTCTTCTGGGCAGCGCCGCCGTCATAGGGCACCACCATAACCTTACCGCCCTCCTGGGCGATCAGGGAGCCAAGGGCCAGATGGGGATCTGACAAGGGATTTCCGCCGGACATCTTAAGCCCGCTGGTTCTGGATTTCTCCAGAAGCTCCGCCAGTGTCGTCCCGGGAGATGTGTACATGATCCAGGTCCGGTCGTCGTTGGTGGCGATGGGGTAGATGTCATTACGGTCAAAGTCCACCACCTCTGTCTCATACTTTCTGCCCAGGTCATGCCGGTAGGCCACACCGTATCCGTATACCAGAAGCTCCCGGGTACTGGCCGGCTGGTCTGTGTAGTAGTTGGCAGCCGCAAAGCCGTCTCCGCCGGTCATATTTTCCACTATAAAGTTGTATTCCGGACGGACCTTACCGGCCACCAGCGCATATTTTCTGGCTACGGCATCAGCAGTGCCGCCTACTCCATAGGGGCAGATGATTTTGATGGTATTTCCGCCGCCTCCGGATGGAGCCTGGGGCCCTGCCGTAGTCTGTGCTTCTGCACCGGCCGGGGCCTGCCCCTGCCCTCCGCCGCAGCCTGCCAGGGAAACCGCCATTCCCACAGCCATGATCCATGCGATAACTCTTTTTTTCATAAAAACAAACCCTCCATTTTATTCTATTTTAGCAACAGTGATATTCCCGAAACAAACAGCAGGATATAGGTAAGCCCCATAAACAGCGCCTGACTGATCCTGGCATACAGCCTGCTGCCGATGAACATCCCGGCCAGCAGAAACGGAATGGATACAGCCTGCACAGCCAGAAGGGACGGATTCCAGAGACCGGACCGGATATCGTCCACCAGAATGACTGTGTTTAAAAAGACCCAGACTGTGGAGATGGTGGCCCGGAAGGAAACCTTGTCTTTGACTTTCTTTGTCAGATAGCCGATCAGCAGAGGCCCTCCGGATACGAAGATCCCATGGACGATTCCCGCCAGCACCAGCAGCACCGCCAGCGCCGGGGAATCCTTCCCATGTTCCGGCCCTTCCGGTTCCTCCCCTCTTCTCTTCAGGCTTCCCCAGAACCCCTGGACAGCCAGAAAAATCACGAAGAATCCCAGAAGCTTATAGAGCATCTGCTCCTTCCCTGCAAAAGCTCCCCTGATTCCGATGCCTGCAAGAATCCCCAGGGCCATCACTATCACAATCTTCCTTACTTCTTTCCAGCAGACCTGATCCTTGTGCCCGGACAGCACATAGATACCCGAAAGCAGTCCCAGTACATTTAAGACCGGCTTGGCCACCGGATACCCCACCAGCATCAGGCCGGGGGGCATGGCCAGGATCGTACCTGCAAATCCGGTGATTCCCTGCATGATATTGGCCAGCAGAATCACCACCAGAAATAAACTTGTATTTACCATAATCCTTTACTTCCCATGCTTCTTTCGGATCTCCCGGAACAAGGACGCATACCCGGAATCCTTTTTCCAGAATACCGGAGTGTCTCCCAAAGGTGCCTCCACCCGGCAGGTTCCCTTACCATACTCCCTGCCGCTCCAGATGTGAACCCACTGTCCCTCCGGCAGATATACCTCCCAGGTCTCTTTCCTGGACAGATACACCGGCGCTACCAGCACATCCTCCCCCAGCAGATACTCATACTGGAGATCGTAGCACCTGTCATCTTCCTCATAGTGCAGGAACAGGGGGCGCTGGACCGGAATCCCCTTTTCGTGGTTTTCTGCCACCAGCTTCTTCATATAGGGTGCCAGCATGGTGTATACATCCACCAGCCTGGCCAGTTGCTGCATACAGTCCTTATCCTCATAATACTGGAAGTTCTCCTCCGGCCGGTTGCCCTCATGGGTGCGCATCACCGGGGTGAAGGCTGCCATTTCTGCCCAGCGCAGGAACAGCTCTCTGGTGCGGATATTGCCAAACAGGGACGTGTAGCCGCCGATATCACTGTGAGTGATGCCGCAGCCGCTCATGCCTGCGCTTAAAGCCGCACAGATCACGGTGGCCAGACCGTCATGGATGGAGAAATCAACCGACTGGTCCCCGGCCCACAGAAGCGTACAGTACTTCTGGCTCCCGGTTCCTCCGGCCCGCATAAAGTAAACCGCCTCCCCCAGCTTTCCGCTTTCTTTTACCGCATCATAGTTGCACCGCGCCCACAGAGCCGGCCAGTGATTATGTTCAATCATGGGAGATTTTCCGTTGTAAAGAACCAGGTCATCCGTAGGAAGATATTCTCCGAAATCTGCCATCCATCCGTCTATGCCAATATCCAGGCTGCATTTTTTGATAACTTCGTCTTTGAACCACTGGTATGCCCTGGGATTTGTAAAGTCCACCACTCCGCAGTAAAATTCCCCAAAGTCCACCAGATACCGGCTTCCGTCCGCCTTTTTGGCAAATACATCTGCTTCCAGGCCCTTTTGGTAAAGCTCTCCGTCCTCCACCAGATAGGGATTGATGTATCCCAAAAACCGGATGCCCCGTTTGTGTAAGGCTTCGATCCTCCCAGGCAGGTCCGGGTACATCTCCTGGTTGTAATGCCAGTCCCACTGGAGCCGTTTGCCAAAGGAGGTTATACGCTTCCCAGCCCAGTCCTGACACCAGACACCGGAGACTTTGATCCCGTGGTCCAGTGTCTTTTCCATCAGATCAAAGGAACGTCCGTCCCCTCCCTGGACTCCGATGATCAGACCGTTGTACACCCAGTCCGGCAGCTCCGGCTGACGGCCAAAAAAGGCACTCTCTTTTTCCAGAAGCTCCAGATATGTGTCTGCCCCCTGAATCCGGATGGAGGCCGGCACCTCCCAGAACTGCAATTCATGGAATCCGGCATTGCGGAAATCAAAATCCCCGTAAGCCGTGGAATCCACGTGGAGATAATAATGCTTTGTAGAAACATAGGTGGGCTGGGGGAAATTGGTATTGTAATAATCTCCTCCCGCCTTGTTCTCCACATCGGAGCGCCAGGTCACATAGGTGGTCTTATCCCTTCCTACTCCCGGCTCAGAGGTCCACAGCGGGAAATGCCGTCCCCGCAGGTTAAAATAGGACATCTGCTCCCCGCAGCCATAGCAGCGCTCATTCTCATCTGCCGCCACCCGCAGCCAGAAACGGTTCACGGACGGGTCCTTCTGCTCCGGGAACAGTTGGGCCAGGTCTCCGTTTACACAGACCGTCAGAGCCAGGGTATCCCCCATATCAAAGCAGACACCGTCTTCCACCTGCCGGACTCCGGTTACTTCCAGGGGTCTCCGCTCCGTAACATAGTCCTCGATCTTAAAGTTGCCCCGGTACATATCCACAGTTTCCCGGCCTATGCCTATGTAAACCAGCGGTTTTTCTTTTGTGCATTCCAGGATCACATGGTCTCCATGCTTTAGTGTAAATTCCAGCCCATTACGAATTAACTCCATTTGGTATCCTCCCTGCCCCGGATAAACCGGAGCCGTACTTGTGCCATGGTCCGCAGACACCTTGCTGCGGCTGTCCCGGACAGCTGCCTTACCTAATAATAAAGTTCTTTATTCTCTCCCAGGAGTCCCGGGAATGCTCCCTGGCGGATCAGAGGTTCCCTTTCCGGATGGGCAATGACCCACTTGTTTTTCTGAAGCAGCAGCTTTCCCTCTGCTTCCACATCCTCCCGCCGGTCACCGAGAGGGGTATTGGTCCCTTTGGGCAGAATGACGATATCCTTAAATCCCATGTCCGTCACCCGGCAGGGTGATAAATGCAGAGTGGTCTGGTACATCTCGATGGCCGTGCCCTTCTTAACAAAGAACACCTTTGCATCCTCCACCTGGTATGTATTGTCCCGGATCAGCCAGCTGTGTCCCAGCACCAGCATAAAATCCGTGACAGCGATGTTGATTTCGCTCCCTTTGTGGTACTCAAACCCATTGTAGGTGGTATTTCTTCCGTTGCAGTAACCAATCTGGATATCCATCTCCCCATAGAGACGGCTCTTTACCAGTGCTGCCACGCTCTCCTCTTCCATCTCCGGTACAGAAGGAATATAGATATTTCCGCTTTCCGGAATATAGGTCTCCCTCTCCATATAGGTAGTCAGGGCACTGAAATCATAGCCTGTGACAATTCTCCCATATGGGGCAAAGGCAGGATCTTCCACCGCCAGAACCGGCACATCATTAACCTGGTTCAAACGTTCCAGCATAAGTCCCCACCGTCCTTTCCTGTCTTATCTGCCATCCCTGACCACCTTGACAGTCGCACAGAAGTCTTCCTTGCCATAGCCCAGCTCCAGAGCCTTGTCATATACCCGGCATACATTGCGCTCACCCGGCATGTCCAGTCCGCACTCCTTTGCCAGGGACATACAGATATTTACATCCTTTGCCATATTTTCCACAGAAAAGGCGGTGGTATAATCCTCCTTTTCAATGGGAGCTGCCTTGCCGTCCAGATAGAAGTTCTGGCCGCCGCCATAGGAGATGGCTGTGGCAAAGGTGCTTACGGAGATTCCGTTCTTCCCGGCCAGCACCAGGGTCTCGTTGACACCGTTCTGAATCTGGGATACCAGGGCATTGTGACAAATCTTCATTACCAGCCCCTTGCCGTTGTCGCCCATACGGATCACATTTTCTCCCATATACGAGAGAATGGGAAGCATCTCCTCATAAACCGCCTGGTCGCCGCCTACATAGATGCCCAGTTTTCCTGCAATGGCAGCCGGCTTGGACTTCACCACCGGAGCGTCGATGAACCGGGCGCCGGTCTTCTTCACCATCCGGGATATCTCCACAGATACGCTGGGATCAATGGTACTCATATCAATGCAGGTTTTGGTCCCATCCAGCACCTCCAGGATTCCTGTGTAGACCGCCCGCACGTGCTCTGACTTGGGAACCATGGAAATGATCACATCTGCCTTCTGTGCCAGCTCCACGGAATCTCCGCAGGCTACCGCACCTTTGGAAGCCAGCAGCTTTACCTTCTCTTCTACAAAGTCAAAAGCGTAGACTGTGTCGTCATGCTTCTTCACGATATTCTCACACATGGACTCGCCCATAATGCCCAGTCCGATAAATCCGATTTTCATGGCTGTTACCTCGTTTTCTTATTTTGTGTTATCCCAGGCATTGATGAAAGTCTCAAGGCCCTGATTGGTATATGCATGCTTCATGGTGTCCTGATAGACAGCCAGTGCTGTGGTGACAATATCCGCGCCGGCCACCGCACAGTCCACGATCTGCTTGGGAGTCCGCAGAGCCGCGCAGATAATCCGGGTCTTTCCATAGAAACCGTAGTTCTTGTAGATATTCACAATATCCTGGATATACTGCTTACAGTCTTCCCCGTTAGCCTCCTTCCAGCCAATAAAGGGAGAGACAAACAGGGAACCGTTCTTAGCCGGAAGAATGGCCTGGGCCGGTGAGAAAATCAGTGTCACATTGGTGCGGATTCCCTGCTGCTCCAGCTTCCTGGCTGCTGCCACCCCAGGCTCAATGGCTGGAATCTTAATGGCGAAGTTGGGACTGATGGCAGCTACCTGCTTTGCCATCTGGATCATCTCGTCTGCATCTGTCAGGTGGGGATTGATTTCCACGGATACCGGGAACTTGTCGATTCCCTCCAGTCCCTCCTCCCGAATCCAGGCTGCGATATCGGTGATGGCCGTCATAAAGGGCTTACCGCTGAGCATAATGTGCCGCGGATTGGTGGTCACCCCGTCGATGCCAAAGGTATGATAGGCATACTGAATCTCGTCAAGCTTTGCGCTGTCCAGAAAATACTTCATGGTCTGGTTCCTCCTTAATTAAATTGATTCGAATTATTAATTTATCTTTTTTCCAAAAGCTAACGGAACTTATTTATTGCTTTATTCGTTATTTCCGTCGCCTTATGATACCGATATTATAGATATTTTGCACAAATGTCAAGGGTTTTTTATCGGTTTTCTTATTTTCGTTATTTTGATTAATTTATTTAATCAATTTTATGAATTTTGCCCATAGTACATTGTACCATATAGAGTTATCATATCAGGTACTTATAAAATAACTCACGGCACAGAGCTGTACCAGTCATGCCTGGACAGCTCCCATACGCCACAGAAGGAGGTTCTCCCATGAAGTTTACCACAGCCCCCAGGGATCTGACCACCGGCTCCCCGGCCAGAAGCCTGCTGTTATACGCCATTCCCATGCTTGCCAGTATGTTTTTCCAGCAGGCCTACAGCCTGGCAGACAGCTGGATCGCCGGCAACCGGATCGGACCCTCTGCCCTGGGCGCCGTAGGCACCTGCTATCCGGTTACAGTCCTGCTGATTGCCTTTGCCTCTGGGCTGGGTATGGGGACATCCATTTACTGTTCCCAGCATTTCGGCGCAAAAAATTACCAGACCCTGCGGTCTGGCATTACCACTTCCCTGATTGCTTTTCTTCCTTTTTCCTGCCTTTTGTGTATCCTTGGCCTGACACTGAGTCCATGGATCATCCGGCTGCTGGCCGTTCCGGCAGAAGCCGTTTCCGAGACCTCCGACTACCTGTTCATCTATATCCTGGGAATGCTTCCCCTATTCCTCTACAACCTTTCCAACGGAGTTCTCAATGGACTGGGCGATTCCAGGACGCCGCTGATTCTGCTGGTCTTTTCTTCCTTATGCAATATTGTTCTGGACCTGGTCTTTGTTATATGGATTCCCCTTGGCGTGGCCGGACTTGCCCTGGCCACCCTGATTTCCCAGGCAATTGCAGCCGCAGCCACAGCCTATAGTCTATGGAGACTCTATGATGGCCTGGAAAGTGAAGATGGAAGGAAGATGCCCAAGGCCCCTCTTTTCTCCTTCACCGCATTGCGGGAGATACTGCGCCTGGGTGTTCCCAGTGTCATCCAGCATGCCTTTATGTCCACCGGACAGCTGGTCATGCAGTCTGTCATCAACCAATACGGCCTGATCGTCATGGCCGGATACTCGGTCGCCTTCCGGGTCAACGGTCTGGTAATCAACTCTCTCATGGCTTTAAGCAATGCCTTGTCTGGTTTCATTGCCCAGAATATGGGAGCCGGACATCAGGACCGGATTCGTCAGGGCGTCCGCATCTCCCTATGGATAAGCTGCGGCTTCTGTTTGCAGGCGGGACTTCTATCCTGGCTTTTTTTGTGGAGGACGGCCCCCAGAAGGAGCGTATCGTTGCCGCCGGAATGGGGTTCTTTCAGATCGTATCCCCTTTCTATCTGCTGGTCTGTCACAAAATTGTGTATGATGGAGCCCTGCGGGGTATCGGTGCCATGACACCGTTTATGCTGTCTACCATCTCTGATGTTGTTGTGCGGATTCTGGCCGGAGCGCCGCTTTCACACTGGCTTGGAATCTACGGAGTCTGGAGTGTCTGGCCCCTGGCCTGGGGTGTGGGAACGGCCATATCCGTTTCCTTCTACCGGCATAAGGGAACCTCTTGACACCCTCCCCCCGCCCATTGTATCATTATCCTGACCCCATTCCAAACCTTATACCAGGAGCAATGTTATGAACCTGCAAAAGCTTACCATCGGCCAGATGGCCGAGATGAACCATGTATCGGAGCAGACCCTGCGGCTCTATGACCGGAAGGGACTTCTCCGGCCCCAGTCTGTGGACAGGGTTACCGGATACCGCTACTACCACATTACCCAGTCTGCCCGCCTGGACCTGATCCAGAACTTAAAGCTGTACGGCATGACCCTCCAGCAGATCAAAACCATTCTTGAGGAACATGACGCCGGTTCCCTCCAGCGGCTTTTGACCCGCCAGACCCAGGCGGTGGAAGAGAAGATCCGAAAACTGGAACATTCCCTGACAGCCATCAACCGGATGGTGGAAAACTACAAGCGGTACGAGGCTATGCCCCAGAACGGGGAGATTTTCATCGAATTCATACCGGAGCGGTATATCTACCGGTACAACTGCGGGATCAATTACTTTGACCAGGACCAGTCCGGCTACGAATATATGCTGCGGAAGCTAAAGCACCATATTGCGGACCAGGGAATCCCCTTTTCCTATTTCTGCAATGTAGGCACCACCATTCGCAGGGAGCGGCTTTTGGCCGGGGAGCTTTACTCGGACGAAGTGTTCTTCTTTGCGGAGCAGGTGACCAGTATGGACAATCTGGAGACCCTGCCTCCCGGTGCTTATGTGTGCCTCTGCTCCAGTGAATTTTCCCATGAGGCGGACAATGTCCGCCGGCTCATGGATTATATCACGGCCCATGACTGCCAGATTCTGGGGGATTATCTCTGTGAGGTGATCATTGACTTTCTGGCCCTGGACTTTGAACACAGGAAGGTGTTCTATAAGACCCAGATTCCGGTGCGGTTCCGGTAAAGGGACAGAAAAAGAAACAGTCCGGAAGAAATCCAGGGCATTGAAAAAGCCCGAATTTCCAAAGGACTGTTTCCTTTTACCTGTCAGGGGCGTAAATCGTTATTTCCCCACAGCCCCTTTCTGTCCGTTTACCGGCTCTTTACATAGCAGTTCAGGGGCTTCACATGATACTCATTGTAAGGGAACTGGTCAGTGGTCACATACCCGGCAGGCGCGTCAATCAGATGGGGAATCCGGTTGATCAGGGTAGCGCAGGTCAGCTCCACAGTGGCCGGTTTGTTGACAATGGCCGTGGTCTCCGGCTCTCCGTACAGGGTCCACTCATTCTTGTCAAATTCCTCCGGGGTAAAGATCTTCCCCACACACTCGGTCTCCAGGGTAATGCCTTCTGCCGTCTCCGTGGTCACAATGGCCCGCATGCCGCTGGCATTGCCTGCCTTCACCACCATGCCCAGGGTCTGGGACTCTAAGTCCACGGTCTCCACGCAGGGAATACACTTCTGGGTCTGGGAGGTAATGGTCAGTCCCATCTTGCTGCACAGCCAGCCGTTCTGGTTCCACATATAGGAGGGAACATAGGCGCCGCTTTCCACCAGCTCCTTGATCTCCTCATGGGGAGTCTCATTGTACTGCCCGATCTGCCGGGCAAATTCTTCCAGGGTCAGGCCTGCTCCGTGGCCCTCGGCCAGGGCGATGCCGTAATCCTCCACATTGTACCAGCTGCTGCCGGTGATCTTAGTGATCTTAAAGGAGGAACCGGCCAGGTTGGTAACCATGGTGCCCCAGTAAAGGTCGCAGTAGCCCACTCCGGTCAGGGTGCAGCCGCCCTTTTTGGCCAGCTCGTCCAGCTTCTTTGTCAGCGCCGGTGAGGAATTCCAGGGATATAAGGCCTCCTCGCAGGTGGTGATGGCATTGATGCCGTGGTTTGCACAGATGGTAAAAATTTCCTCCAGCTCTGCCACAGTACTGCGGGTAGCAATAACGCACACATCCGGTTTCAGCTCTTTCAGTACGGCATCTGCGCTGTCCGCAGCCGCCACCAGCACTCCCACGGCCGGATATCCGTCCCCGATGATCTCCGCCACATCCTTGCCCAGAATAGCCGGATTCATGTCAAAAGCCGCCACCAGTTCACATCCCATCTCCATGGCATACCGCATCAGCCACCGGCTCATCTTGCCGCACCCATACTGGGCCACCCGAATCTTGCGTTCCATACCTGTAACCTCCTTTTATTTAATGATAAACAGAACTTCCAAAAATGAAAAATGCCTTCCGCAGACCAGGAGCCATGCCCTGTCTGCGGAAAGCATCTTCCGGCATACCTGACCAGCACCATTCCCATTACTTTGATTGTAATGGTTATGGCAGGTACAAGGTCAAGCACATTTTCTATTTTTTCTTAAATCCTGCATGTTCCAGGAACCGGCCAAAAGCTTCCCGTCCTTCAGTGGTGCATTTGTACACACCGGCATCCTCCAGAACCCGGGCAAAGACTTTGCCCACCTCGTCTTTCAGGATTCCGTCCACATTGTCCCGGGTAATCCGGCTGTAATGGCCGGAGAATTCCTCGGCCCAGGAGGCATGCTTCTCGATCATTTCATTGCTGCGGATATCTTTGCCTTCCACCAGATACTCTCCCAGAAGGGCCAGCTCCTCCTTCAGTCTGGCCGGCAGCACTGCCAGGCCCATGACCTCGATCAGGCCGATATTCTCCTTCTTAATGTGGTGCAGCTCCTGATGGGGATGGTACACACCCAGCGGGAATTCCTCTGTGGTAATGTTGTTCCGCAGCACCAGGTCCAGCTCGAACAGGTCCCCGTTCTTCCGGGCAATGGGGGTGATAGTGTTGTGAGGCTCCCCCTGGGTCTGGGCATAGATAAAGGCCGCCTCATCGGTGTAAGCCCGCCATGCTGCCAGCACCCTGTCCCCCAGATCCACCAGCCGGTCACTGTCCCGGCCCCTAAGCCGCACCACGGACATGGGCCAGTGGACGATTCCTGCCTCCACATCCTCAAAGCCCGGCATCTCAAACCACTGCTCCACTGCTGCCTTAGCCATAGCAAAGGTATAATGGCCTCCCTGGAAATGGTCATGGCTCAGGATGGAGCCGCCTACAATAGGCAGATCCGCATTGGACCCCAGGAAATAGTGGGGGAACTGTTTCACAAAATCAAACAGCTTTACAAAGGCCGCCCGCTCAATCTTCATAGGCGTGTGCTGGCCGTTGAAGACGATACAGTGTTCATTGTAATACACATAGGGGGAATACTGGAAGCCCCACTCACTGTTATTGACCCTAATCCGGATAATCCGGTGATTGTTCCTGGCAGGATGATTCACCCGTCCGGCATAGCCTTCGTTCTCCATGCACAAAAGGCACTTGGGATACCCGCTCTGCTTTGCCAGCTTGGCCGCCGCAATGGCCTTGGGGTCCTTCTCGGGCTTGGAAAGATTGATGGTAATATCCAGGTCCCCGTAGGCGGTCTTTGTCACCCACTTCTGGTCCCGGCACACCCGGTAACGGCGGATATAGTCAGAATCCTGGCTCAATTTGTAGAAATAATCCGTAGCTGCCCTGGCCCCCTGTTCCCGGTACATGCTCCAGAACCGGGCGGACACCTCTGACGGCCTGGGCATCAGGCAGTTCATGAGACGGGTGTCAAACAGATCCCGGTAGACTACACTGTCCTGGGTCAGCCCCTGGCTGCATGCGTAATCCAGCAGCTCCTTTAAAATTCCCTCCAGATCACCGGCATCCGGACCGTCCCCGGCCCCCTCACCGCTTTCCTCATACTCGTCCAGCTTCAGCACATCCAGGATCTGGTTGGTGGCGTATATCCGGTCCTCCTCCTGGAGCAGTCCTGTTCTGATTCCATATTCTACCAGCTTTGTAATCCCATTCTGTATCATATTGTTCCCCCATATGTCTGTTGCCGTTTATCAGGATTCCTGCCCGGCACGTTCCGGACAGGTACATACCCTGAAACCGCAACCATATTCAGTTCATAATTGGCGTGCCACATGTCCGATCCGCTCCACCACCAGACCTCCCAGCAGGCCGATGACCGCCCCGGTTACCACCCCTGCCGCCATAAGTACCGGCAGGTAGGAGAAGACCCCTGCCGTGCTGGTCACACAGGCGGCCACGGTAAGCTGGCCGATGTTGTGGAAGATTCCGCCCAGAATACTGACCCCGCAGGTTCCCAGAAGGCCGCTTTTCCTGGCCGGAATCATCACCGCCAGACTGGCAGCGCCCCCTGCCAGGCTGTAGAGCATGGTAAACAGATTGCTGAAGGTAAAGCCCACCAGCACAATCCGCACCAGGGACACGGCTGCCGTCCCGGCAGCGCCTACGGTGTAGAGTCCCACCACATTGACCAGATTGGCCAGCCCCAGTTTGATGCCGGGAACCGGCACCGGAACCGGAATCAGTGCTTCCACATAGCTGAATATAAATGCAAGGGCGATCAGCATCCCGTAGAGGGCAACGGTCCTGGCCGGTTTGCGTTCTCTCATGGTCTCTCCTACAGATACTTCTTCAACAAATCCACCTTATCCAGCTTCTCCCAGGGCAGGTCCAGATCCAGTCTTCCGAAATGGCCGTAGGCGGCTGTCTGCTTATAGATAGGTCTCCTTAAATCCAGCATTTTGATGATCCCTGCGGGCCTTAAGTCAAAGTTTTCCCGGATAATCTCCACCAGCCGGTCATCGCTGATCCTGCCGGTTCCGAAGGTATCCACCATGACGGAAGTGGGATGGGCCACACCGATGGCATAGGAAAGCTGAATCTCGCACTTGTCAGCCAGACCGGCAGCCACAATGTTCTTGGCCACATAGCGGGCCGCATAGGCCGCGGAACGGTCCACCTTGGTGCAGTCCTTACCGGAGAAGGCGCCGCCGCCGTGTCTGGCATAGCCGCCGTATGTATCCACGATGATCTTCCGGCCGGTAAGTCCGCTGTCTCCGTGGGGGCCTCCGATCACGAAACGGCCGGTGGGATTGATATAAAACTTTGTATCCTTGTCCACCATCTCTTTGGGCAGAACCGGATCAAAGACATATTTCTTAATGTCTGCATGAATCTGCTCCTGGGACACATCTTCCCCATGCTGGGTAGACAGAACCACCGCATCCAGGCGGCAGGGCTTACCGTTGCTGTCATACTCCACAGTCACCTGGCTCTTGCCGTCGGGACGCAGATATTTTAAAGTCCCGTCCTTGCGGACTCTGGTCAGCTGAAGGACCAGCTTGTGGGCCAGGGAGACCGGATAGGGCATGTACTCCGGGGTCTCGCTGGTGGCATAGCCGAACATCATTCCCTGGTCACCGGCGCCGATGGCATCCAGCTCTTCATCGCTCATCCGGTTCTCCTTGGCTTCCAGGGCCCTGTTGACACCCATGGCGATATCCGTGGACTGCTCGTCCAGGGCCACTAAGACCCCGCAGGTCTTGTAGTCAAACCCGTAAGCGGCATCGTCATAACCGATCTCATGAACCGTATCCCGGACGATCCGCTGAATGTCCACATAGGCGCTGGTGGTAATCTCACCCATAACCATCACCAGACCGGTGGTGGTGCAGGTCTCGCAGGCTACCCGGCTCATGGGGTCCTTCTCCATAAGCGCATCCAGAATGGCATCGGAAATGGCGTCACACATCTTGTCCGGATGTCCCTCTGTCACGGACTCGGAAGTAAATAATAATTTTTCCACTGTAATTTCCTCCTGTTGAAAGCAGACAAAGAAAAGTCCGTAGCAATAATCATCACTGCGGACTTGATATCAGAACTGTACACCAAATCCTCTTATTGCTCGATTTCTCGCTCAGGCTGGCACCTTCCGTACACATCCATACGGGGTTGCCGTGACTTCACAGATCCTTTGTATCTCCATCACTCTGAATAAGGGATATACGCACTTTTCAATTGTCATTTCATTCTGTTACAAAAAATATACTATCAGATTTCCCGCATCCTGTCAAGAAAGAAATCCCGCCCCGGCGGCCGGGGCGGGAAACACTTGTTACTGTCCACTGGGGGAGGGCATCTTCTATTTACCGTCTCTTGCTCTGATCCCACACCCCATTGGCACCTACGTAATAGTTGTCCGGAGTCCAGGTGTTGGTCAGCATAGCGCCGGAATTGGTATCGCAGTAATAGTACTGGCCGTCTCCTGCCTGAATCCAGCCGGTACGCATATAACCGGAGGCGTCAAAGCAGTACCACACATTGCTGATCAGCAGCCATCCGTTGGTGGGATAGGTGCCGTCTGCATACTCGTACCACCAGCCGATATTGTTGCGCTTCCACTGGGCTGAGGCAGTGCTGCCGGGAGTGTTGCTGGTGGAACCGGAGCCGCTGTAATTGGTATAACGGCCATTCTTGATATCGTCCAGCACTTCTTCGTCTACATAGATATAATCAGACTCGTACCACTCGCCCCGCTTGTTATTGCTGTTGACGGCGCGGACCTTAAAGTAGTACTCTCCCTCCCGGGTAATCCTGGATGCAAAGTTATAGGTTTCGTTGGTGACAGTCTCTGTGCTGCCTACGGAGCTTCCGTTCCGGTACAGGCGGACCTGATAGCTTCTGGCCCCGTCGGTATCTTCCCATCTGCCTACCGGGCTGGTCTCATCTTCCCACTCTACGCCCTCAATCTCCAGGGTGCCTTCCAGCTCGCCCAGCTTGATGGTAATGATCAGCTCAGTACTCTGGTTCTTGACACGGGAGGTAACAAAGGTAGCCTTGGCACCTTTTAAGCTTACCTTGCTTTTGCTCTTGATATTATCAAACCGGTACTCGTCGTCACAGATCAGGGTCACCTCTACCTTGGGGATATCCCCGCTGCTCCAGCTTCCCTCGTCATTGACCACAACCACATCATCCACCGTATAGGTGGAGGCATCGGTGGTAACGGTTACCTCACCGTCTTCGGACCCTGCCTGGATGTCGGATTCCACATTGAGCTTCACACTGGTAATGGGCGTCCTCTTCTCCGCTGCCAGTGCTGACCCCGCACAAACCGCCGCCAGAAGTCCGGCACAAATCATCGCCGATAAACCTTTTTTCCACAGTTTCATACCTTTTCCTCCTCATAGTAATACATATGTAGTATTGTTTCACGGCATGGACGGAAGCCCTGTTGCAGCAGCATCCCTTTCCCTGCCTTGCTGTATCATATACCCAGGCTTCCTCGTAAACCCGGGTACCATGTCTGATATAAATTATCATATATGGAAATCATGTACAAAGTATGAAATAACCTTGACAATTCCCAGTCAGTTTCCCTACAAATCTTTTACCTGTGCTTACAATTTTATGACATCAGCCGATTTTGAGGCGGAACTTCTGGGCCTCCCGGTCAGAGTCCACATGCTCGATCACGGCTCCCAGCCTGCGCAGCTTCTCGTCAAAGCCTTCGTACCCCCGCTGGATATATCCGATCTCATCCACCACCGTATAACCTATGGCGGCCAGACCAGCCAGCACCAGAGCGGCACCGGCCCGCAGATCCGGGGCCTCCACCTGGGCTCCGGTAAAGCCCCGCACCCCGTCAATGACGGCCACGTTGCCCTCTACCTTAATGTTGCCCCCCATCCGGGACAGCTCGTCCACATACTTAAACCGGTTCTCGAAAATGCTCTCGGTGATCATACTGGTGCCGTCTGCCAGGGCCAGGGTCACTGCCATCTGGGGCTGCATGTCCGTGGGAAATCCCGGGTACGGCAGGGTCTTGATGTTGGTAGGACGCTGGTTGTTCTTGGCCACCACCCGGACCTCGTCATCCCCCTCTATGATCTCACAGCCGATCTCCAGCAGCTTGGCGGAAATCGCCTCCAGATGCTTGGGGATCACGTTCTTCACCGTAACATCTCCCCTGGTCACCGCTGCCGCACACATGAAGGTACCGGCTTCGATCTGGTCCGGGATAATGGAATACTCGGTCCCATGAAGGCTGCGGACTCCCCGGATACGGATAATATCCGTGCCGGCCCCCTTGATGTTGGCCCCCATGCTGTTGAGGAAGTTGGCCACATCCACCACATGGGGCTCCTTGGCCGCATTCTCGATAATGGTCTGGCCTTCGGCCAGGGCCGCTGCCATCATGATATTGATGGTGGCGCCTACGGACACCACATCCAGATAGATATGGCTGCCTACCAGGTCTATGGCATGGGCCAGAACCGCGCCCCGCTCAATCTCAATCTTTGCCCCCAGGGCCCTAAAGCCCTTAAGGTGCTGGTCAATGGGACGGCTTCCGATGTTGCAGCCGCCTGGGAGGGGAACCTCCGCACTTTTATATTTGCCAAGGAGCGCCCCGATAAAATAGTAGGAGGCCCGGATCTTACGGATATATTCGTCATCAACCGACACGTCACGGATGGTGGAAGCATTGATCTTTGCCGTGTGACGGTCCAGGCGTTCCACCCTTGCACCGATCTCCTGGATCGCTTCCAGCATCACATTGATATCGCGGACATCCGGAAGGTTCTCAACCACCACAGCTTCGTCCGTCATAATGGATGCTGCCAGGATACCAAGTGCCGCATTCTTTGCACCGCTGATCAGGACATCTCCCACCAGCGGGTTGCCGCCTTTCATTACATACTGATTCATTGCACACCTCTTAACCGATGCTTTCGAAAATTTGTAATAATTTCTTAAAACAGTATTAATGATTATACCACAGAATTGGGATTTGTAAAGTCTTTCAGCCGATTCTGTCCGGTTGCCCGTTACCGCTCACACTCTGACCGGCGCCTGGAAACGGTCACTCCCCGGCCAGGGCACATACAAAGTCATTGCCCCGCTGCCGGAAGAATTCCGTACTGTCGTTAAGGCCCACCTTCTCGCTGTGTCCTGTGGCAGGATCATAAACGGTCACATTGTACTGGTCAAAGCCGCTGAGTACCAGATAGCTGCCCTCCCCGGTATATGCCAGAACCGGAACTCCCTGGCCCACGAAATACAGCACCTGCATCATGGTGCATCCCCTGGCATCCAGAAGCACCATGCCGTCACCCAGAATCCGGTTTTCCCCAAATTCATCCAGATGGCGGGTAATCTGGGCAGAAGCCGCTGCCGCGTCCCGGATACTGACGGTGGCAGGCCGGTTGACCCGGCTCCAGAGAATCCGGTGGTTCTGGTCCGTCACCAGCCCCATCTTGTCATAGGCCATGGCCACCGCAGCCTGGAAGCTGTCACTGACCCCCAGCAGCCTTCCGCCTCCGTATGCGCAGAACTCCATGGCCGTCACCTGGCCGCCGGCTTTCAGATCCAGCACACCTGCCTGCTCAAAGGTCATCCGCCTGGGGGCCGTGGTGCGGATTCCCCGGCCGCCGCCGGCATCCCCGTCAAGCTGGACAAAGTACACCTTTCCCTTGTCCTGGGAAGCATACCAGCCGATGCCCTCCAGACGGCCCGGTCCCATCTCCACATTGCAGACAATGGTATCCTCCTGGGCTTCCACAAAGCTGTTGTCTCCCACCCGGGTCACCCGCTCCAGGTGAATCCGGCTGTCCTCCACGGAAACCCCGGCTACATAATACCCTTCCTTCTCATACCGGGTCTCCACCTGCATCTGGTCATTCATGATCTCCACAGCCTTCATGGGCAGATCCACGACCCGGCCGTTGACCACCCACAGATCCTCCGGGCTTCCGATCCCGTAGACCAGATCCCTGCCCACAAATCCCAGGGTCCGGACACACTCTCCCTCTCCGCCCCGGATATCCAGCTTTTCCCCGGTCTCCAGGTCCATAAGATGCAGAAGGCTGGACTGATAATTCCTGCCGCCCTCCAGCCACGCGATCCTCTGCCGGTCCGTACTGACTGCCAGGCTGCCTTCCTCCAGGCCCTCCGCCACCACCATGTGCTCATTGCTGGTCATGTCAATGCCGTAGACCGCGTGGTCCAGATAGATATAAAGCATATTGCCTGAAGCCTGGTAAGCCAGCTTCTCCAGATCCTGCCCCAGCTGGCTGCAGCTTAAAGAAGAGGGGATAAAAAACAGTTCGTTGAGTATATTGTCCTGGCCGTCATAATGGTATCCGGTTATACCGGACTGGCCTTCATGGTTCCCCCGGTTCTGATACCCGTAGACCAGGAAATCCACGCTTTTGTCATTGTCTGCCCGGAGAATGCGGATGTCGTGTTCCATGAAATCCGGCTGCATCTGTTCCCCCTGCTCCCGGAAGGAGAAGATCTGCACCGATGTGCGTCCGGCCTGGTCGTAGCACCACAGATCCCGGTTGGCCTTGTAGGCCAGCACCTTTTTGTCCGGGCTTTTCACCACCTCCACACGGGAGTCCCCGGTGATGCCCAGCATGATCCGCCTTCCGCTGTACTCTGCCCTGGTCCCCTGGAAGATCTGGTTGACAGTCCGTTCATAATCCATGAGATAGGTGCGCAGGGTATTCCATTTCATGGTAAAATTCTCTTCCACCTCATAGTATTCGGTCCGGCCGGCTTCCGTCTCCCTGGCTGCCAGGTAATCCAGGGTCACACAGCTCATGATGCCGTCCATCTCTTTGAGACGGATCTGCACCTGGCTGGCCGGGCGCATTTTCAGTCTGCCCCAGGTCAGGTGGGCAAAGTTGGACCGGATGGTGGTACGGCCAAAGGAACTGTTGTCCTCGGAGTCGTCGGTCTCCAAGTACATGACCAGATCCCTGGCCTGGTCATAGCGGAAGGTCTTCTCCGAGAATCCGGCAGCCAGTTCAATCATAGACTGGGCTATGTCATTCTCGGACCAGAGAATCCGGGTGTAATAGTAGACCGTACCCGACTGCTCTAAATCCACCTCCAGCCGGAGCAGGTACTGGCTTTCCCTGGCCAGCAGGTTCTGGATCGGCAGAACCGCCCGGACCCCGTCCTCCTGCTGCTGCCACTCTTCCACCACCGTGTTCTCCACCAGACGCTCCAGATCCAGACTGCGGATCTCGTAGCGGATACCGGTGACCGTCTCCTGGTTGTCCCTCACCCGGACGGCCAGGGCCCTGTCCTGGGGCAGCATGGTCAGGCTGTCCCTGGCAGCGGCATTGCCCATGTCCTGGCGGTAGCCGTGCATGGGGTTCATCTCCCGTCCGTACATTTCCACGTACACAACCGGAAGCTTCTGCTCCCCCATAACCGTGTACACCACATTGCCCTGGAGCAGCCGCTCCCGGTTGAGTCCTATATAGATAACCAGTACTGCCGCAAAGATCGCGAACAGTATGCCAAGCTTTCTGATCTGACGAATCATATTTCCCGTCCTTCCAAATCGTAAATCTGCCCACGGCCTATACCTTCCTGCCGGACTGTGCCGGACAAAAAGCACCGGGCATCCCCCGGTAAGGAAAACCGGATGAACACTGTCTCAAATGCAGGCCCGACATCTGTTCTCCTCCGGTTTTCACAGCCTTGTAAACTGTAATCTTTATTTTACCTGTTTTTCGCCGTTACTGCAACAAATATTTTGTCACAGTTCACGGGGCGGGGAAAACTGGACGAAAAAGACGTCAAGCTGGCTTGTAAGACTGTTTTTGTCC
>CAJTOV010000036.1 GCA_910577765.1 uncultured Lachnospiraceae bacterium | reverse complement strand
CGGTTTTGCACCACAGATTTGCGATTCTGCCGCGTTACTGTCGCTCAGCGTACGTCCAGTACGCCGATTGACGTTAACGCCGCCAGCCGCCAAAATACGGTACTTGGGGCGTGTGTCCCCTTGTCCACTGAGGGTAACTCTGCCTGATTTCTCAAACAATATAATTGTGAATTCAACAGGCATATGCTATAATTTAGCCTGTCCGGCGGCTTTTATGGGCAGATGCCGTAACGGTTCAAGGGGTATCTGAAATGTCACGGAAAACCTGAAAATATCAGGAAATTCATACTTGAAACACTTGCGCTGGTTCTGGCAGTGAAATACAGGTCAAAAAGTATAAAGAGACATTGGGAGGTGCGGTATGCTGTATCAGATCCGGGACGGCAGTGTCTCGGTGGGAGGAAATCTGGTTTTATCCCACGTGGATTTTGACATAAAAGGAAGAGAAAAGATCGCAGTGGTAGGGCGCAACGGTGCAGGCAAGACCACGCTTTTAAAGCTGATCGCTGGGGATTTGTCTCTGGACCGGGATGACAAAAGGAACGGTCCTGGGATCTGGCAGTCCCGGCAGCTCACCATAGGGATGCTGGGGCAGCAGGTTTTTGCCCACCCGGAACGGACGGTAGAGGAGGAGATTCTGGAAGACTGTCCGGCCGGGGATACCTATGAACGGGAACGGTATGAATACGAGCAGGAGTATGACAGGCTCTTTACGGGCTTTGGTTTTGCAAAGAGTGATAAGAAGCGGAGGCTGGAGAGCTTCTCCGGCGGGGAGCAGACCAGAATTGGATTTATCCGGCTGCTGCTGGCAAAGCCGGATATCCTTTTGCTGGACGAGCCTACCAATCATCTGGATATTAAGGCTTGTGAGTGGCTGGAGGAATATCTGCGCTCCTATCCCCATGCAGTGGTCATGGTGTCCCATGACCGGTTTTTCCTTGACCAGACAGCAGAGGTGGTGTATGAGATCTCCGGCAGAAGGCTGGTCCGGTATGCAGGCAACTACACCTTTTACAGGCAGGAGAAGCAGAGGCGGCTGGCTGCGGGGCAGAAGGCTTACGCGCGGCAGCAGGAGGAGATCGGGCGTTTAAGCCAGGTCATTGAACGATTCAGGCATAAGCCTTCCAAGGCAGCATTTGCCCGGGCCAAGAAGAAGCAGTTAGAGCGGATGGAGCGGGTGGAGAAGCCGGAGACCGATGATGTGCATCTGTTTACAGGAGAGATCAGCCCCATGCTTCCGGGAAGCAAATGGGTTCTGGATGCGAAAGAGCTGAAGCTTGGCTATGACCGGCAGCTTCTGGAGCTGTCTTTGCGGGTGCGGCGGGGGCAGAAGATCGGCCTTATCGGTCCCAACGGGGCAGGCAAAACCACCTTCCTCAAGACCATAGCCGGACTGGCGGCGCCTCTGGGAGGCAGCTGCCGGCTGGGCAATCAGGTGACCTTTGGATATTTTGACCAGCACTCTGCCCAGATTCAGTCAGAGAAAAGCGTTGCAGAGCATTTTCAGGAACATTTCCCGGCCCTGACAGACAAGGAGGTGCGCAGTATCCTGGGGGCATACCTGTTTGGCGGAAAGGAGGCATCCCGCAGGGTCAGCGCCTTGTCCGGAGGGGAGAAGGCACGGCTGGTACTGGCGGAGATTCTCCAGAGCCGGCCGAACCTTCTTCTTCTGGATGAGCCCACCAATCATATGGATATCCAGGCAAAGGAGACTCTGGAGTCGGCTTTTGGGGCTTATACCGGCACCATCCTTTTCGTGTCCCATGACCGGTATTTCATCCGGCAGGTGGCCCAGTCCGTGCTGGTATTGGAGGATCAGGCCGCCTATTACTATCCCTTTGGCTACGAGCATTATCTGGAGAGGAGCCGGAGGAGGGATGTCAGGGAGAGCATCGCTGCCCAGGTGAAGGCGGAGGATGCGGCCCTGCTTGCCGGAATGCGGGCGGTTCCCAGGGCAGAACGCCACCGTCTTCAGGAGATTCCGGAGGAGGAAGCGTATCTGGACTGGAAGCTGCGGCTGGCCGGAGAGAGAATGGAGCTGGCAGAGGCGGCCTTTATCCAGGCAGTGGAGTGCAGCCAGAGCATCCGGGAGCGGTGGCTGGCCGGGGAGGAAGACCAGGATGGTCTAAAGGAGGCCTGGGCCGAAGCGGAAACGTACCGGGAAGAGACCTGGAAGCGGTGGCATGAGGCGGTGATGGAGTGGTGGGAAACTGGACAAAAACAGCCTTACAAGCCGGCCTGACGTCTGCTTTCGTCCGGTTTTCCCTGCCCCGTGAACGGTAACCCTGCGGAAGGCGGGAGCAGAAAACAGTTGAAAATCCGGCCTTCTTGTGCTATAGTTTTAAAATGAATAAAAATCCGGTCTGGTAATGCGATGGTGCAGTCCCCCAGGGGGTTCTGCGCCATTTTTTGGTACATGGGTCCGGCGAATCTGCATGACGGCCGCTGCCCGGCGCGGCAATCCGGCTTTGCAGGCTTTTGGCCCGGAAGAGTGCCGGTCTGTCCGGCCCGGAAGATTGAGGAGGAAACGATTATGAAGAGATCACTGAGTCTGGTCCTTGCAACGTCCCTTGCCGTAAGTATGGCTGTTACCGGCTGCGGCGGCAGCAGCAATTCCGGCAGCACAGCCGGAGGGGAGACCGCTTCCGGGACCCAGCAGGCCCAGGAGCCGGCAGCAGGCGGTTCCGGCACATCCGTGGATACCACAGGATTCTTAAATTCCGTCCAGTTTGCGGATATCCAGACTGCGGACGTACAGAAGACCTCCAAGGATTATGAGGTTCCCATGAATATTTATGACCGTCTGGTGGAGATCCGGGTGGACGAGGCAGGCAATTCCAGCATTGAGCCAAGTCTGGCCGAATCCTGGGACGTATCCGACGATGGCCTGGAGTATACCTTTCACTTAAGAGAAGGCGTCAAGTTCCACAACGGCAATGATTTTACCGCAGAGGATGTTCTGTATACCTTCAACCGGATGCTCACTGCCCAGGGCACGGTCAACAGCGAATTTATCGACCAGATCAAGGGTGCCTCCCAGCTTTTGGAAGGTTCTGCCACAGAGCTGGAAGGCGCTGAGGTGATCGACGACTATACCATCAAAGTGACCTTAAAGGAGCCCTTTGCAGGTTTTCTGGCCTGTATTTCGGCGCCGGGCGTCTCCATCTATGACAGCGAGGCCACCGAGGCTGCCGGGGACCAGTTCGGCCTGGACCCGTCTGTGACCGTGGGAACCGGCCCCTTCCGCTTTGCGGAGTGGAGCTACAATGACCAGCTTGTTCTGGTGCGCAACGAGGATTACTGGGGCGGCCAGCCCACCCTGCCGGGTGTGGTAGTCCACATTGTGCCGGATACGGAGACCCAGACCATGATGTTTGAGAACGGGGAGCTGGATATTATTGACCTGGACTATGTGACCGACGCCATTGACCGTCTGCAGGCCACCTATCCGGACCAGATCGTCCAGGGCAACCGCATGGGCATCACCTACTTAACCATGAACCAGCGGATTGAGCCTTTCCAGGATGTGCGTGTCCGCAAGGCATTCCAGATGGCCATTGACCGGCAGACGATCCTGGATGCCCTTTACAGCGGACGGGGCAATGTGGAACACGGCATCTTCCCCCACGGCCTCATCGGCTTCAACGAAAACCTGCCTGCTATCCAGTATGATCCGGAAGGGGCAAAGGCCCTTCTGGCAGAGGCCGGATACGGAGACGGCTTTACCATGGAGCTGGCGGCAGATTCCTCTGCTTCCGATACGGTGACCATGGCCCTGGAGATCATCAAGGACCAGCTTGCGGAAGTGGGGATCACGGCGGAGATCAAGAACTACGATGAGTCCACCTGGCTGGAGACCCGCAAATCCGGGGAGCTTGGTTCCTTCCTGGCCACCTGGACCGCAGATTTCAATGATCCGGACAACTTTATTTACACCTTCTTCGGCAATGAGGAGAAGACCACCCTGCGTTCCATCAACTACGGAGATACGGAGGCCATGGGCAGGGTAGCATCTGCCAGGGCAATCGTGGATGATGATGAGCGGATCGCCGAGTACCAGGCCTTAGAGGAGAAGATCATCCAGGAGGATGCAGCCTGGGTGCCCATGTATTCCCGGGCCCACCTGTTCGCAGTAAGCACCCGTGTCCAGAACTTTGTTCCTGTGTGGAGCGGAATCGGTGACAAGTTCTTTAACGGGATCACGTTGGCAGAGTAAGCCGTGTAACATACAGAGGCAATCATACCTGATAGCGCAGACTGCTTTCCGGCAGCCTGTGCTATCATTTCGCATGCAAAGGAAGGGGATTCCAAGTGTTAAGTAAGGTCCTGAAACGTATTGCAGTGTCCATACCGGTTCTGGTGGGTGTGGTGCTGGTGATTTTTGTTATGCTGCGCATCGTGCCGGGGGACCCGGTAACCACCATGATGGGAGAGCATGTAAATCCGGCTGTCATTGAGAAGATCAGCCGGGAGATGGGGCTGGATGAGCCTCTCTATGTCCAGTTCTTCAAGTATATTGCCAACGCCCTGCGGGGAGACTTCGGCACCTCCTACCGGCTGAACCGCAATGTGACCCGGATCATTCTGGACTCCTTCCCCAATACGGTGAAATTGTCTCTGCTGGCAGCGGTGGTAGCCTGGCTCATCGGCATTGTAGCCGGGATCATCGCGGCCATCCGCCAGAACCGGCTGCTGGACCGTCTGTTTATGGGCTGTGCCCTGATGGGGGTATCCATGCCCGTGTTCATGACGGCGCTGGTACTCCAGTACCTGTTTGCCTTTAAGCTGAAATGGTTCCCGGTGTCCGGCTTTGACTCTCTGCGGGCCATGATCCTTCCGGCCATTGTGCTGGGATGGAACTCTGCCGGAAGCATCGCCCGGATGACCCGGTCCAACCTGGTGGAGATCATGCAGAATGACTTTATCCGCACGGCCAGGGCCAAGGGACTCAGGGAGCACGGAGTCATCATCGGCCATGCCTTAAAGAACGCCATGCTTCCGGTGGTGACCATGATGGCTCTCCAGATTTCCAGTATGCTGTCTGGCGCGGTCCTGACGGAAAGCGTTTTCGGCGTGCCTGGAATCGGACGTCTGGCGGTCAATGCCATCGAGACCCGGGATATGCCCCTTTTGCAGGGCACGGTGATCTTCACCACGGTGCTGATCATTCTGGGGAATCTGGTGGCAGACCTTCTTTATAATGTACTGGACCCGCGAATCCGGGAGGGGGCGTAAGATGGTGAATGACAGAAAAGATCTCCTGGCAGAGCATGAAGCCCTGGAGACAGGAAGAGAATCGGTTTTCAATATGGAATATGGTGATACGGCTGCCCAGATCGGCGAGGCAGATACCTGGCAGGATAAGCTGCGGACTCTGGTACGCCAGAACAAGCTGGCGGCTTTTTCCGCAGTACTGATCATCCTGATGATCCTGATCGCAGTGTTTGCCCCGGTGGTGGCTCCCTACGATCATCTGAAACAGAGCCTGACGGAGCGGCTTTCCCACCCCAGCATGGCCCACTGGCTGGGCACGGATGAGCTGGGAAGGGATGTGCTGAGCCGGATCATTTTCGGCGCCCGTATTTCCCTGACCATTGGTCTGGTACCCACCCTGATCTCCATGGCCATCGGTACGGTCCTGGGACTGTGGGCCGGATTCTACGGAGGAAAGACCGACTTTGTGATCATGCGTCTGGCAGACGTAATGCTGGCTTTCCCGTCCCTGCTGCTGGCCATGGTGGTCATGTATACCATGGGCGGGGGACTGGTGAACATTTTCATTGCCTTAAGCCTGGTCAACTGGGCCAGCACGGCCCGGATTGTCCGTTCCCAGACCCTTTCCTTAAAGGAAAAGGAGTATGTGGAGGCGGCCCGTTCCATCGGGGTAAAGAAATGGACCATTATGTTCCGCCACATTCTCCCCAACTGCCTGCCGTCCCTGATTGTACTGTTTACCCTGAACATTCCCTCAGCCATTCTGTCGGAGGCTTCCTTAAGCTTCCTGGGCGTAGGAGCCCAGCCTCCTTCCGCAAGCTGGGGCCTGATGGTGGTCCGGGGCAAGAAATATCTGTTCAGTGAGCCCTGGCTGTCCATTGCTCCCAGTGTGGCCATTATGATTGTGGTGCTGGCCTTCAACTTCCTGGGGGACGGTCTGCGGGATGTGCTGGACCCCTACTTAAAGGAGCAGTAAGCTGGTAAAGGAGGAAAGACGGATGAGCGAATCCATAGTATTAGATATTCAGAATCTCAAGTCCCACTTCTTTACCATGAAGGGGGAGGTTCCGGCAGTGGACGGGGTCAGTATCCAGGTGCCTGCCGGCAAGATCATCGGCATCGTGGGAGAGTCGGGCTGCGGCAAGAGTATGACCGCCATGTCGGTTATGGGGCTTCTGCGCTATCCGGGCCGGGTGGTGGGGGGCACCATCCTGCTGGAAGGCAGGGATATTACCCACTTAAGCAGAAAAGAGCTGTCCAGGGTCCGGGGCAATGAGATCTCCATGATCTTCCAGGAGCCCATGACGTCCTTAAACCCGGTTTATCCGGTGGGACGCCAGGTCCGGGAGGCCATTCTGCTGCATCAGAAGATGTCCAAGGAGGAGGCCACAAAGCAGGTCATTGATATATTCCGGGCCGTGGGAATTCCGGAGCCGGAGAAGCGCTACCACAGCTATCCCCACCAGTTGTCCGGAGGCCTGCGGCAGCGGGTGATGATCGGCATGGCCATGGTGTGCAGGCCCAAGGTGATGATCGCAGACGAGCCTACCACGGCCCTGGATGTGACCATAGAGGCCCAGATTCTGCGTCTCATGAAGAAGCTGTGTAAGGAGCAGGGCACTTCGATCATTCTGATCACCCACAACATGGGGGTGGTGGCAGAGGTCTGTGACTATGTGTATGTCATGTACGCAGGCAAGGTTATGGAGCAGGCAGAGACCTTTGAGCTGTTTGAAAATACCCGGCATCCCTATACCCAGGGGCTTTTGAAATCCATCCCCAGGCTGGATGAGAAGCCGGACAGGCTCTACACCATTGAGGGGGTGGTGCCCAACCTGCTGCATCTGCCGAAGGGGTGCAGCTTCTGTACCCGGTGCGGCCTGGCTGTTGAACGGTGCAGCCTGGAGAAGCCGCGGCTTTACGAGACCGGGGATGCCCATGGCGTCCGGTGTTTCCGGTATGAGAGGGAGGTGAGCCTGGATGGAGAATAGAAAGGTCCTTTTGTCAGCCAGGAACCTGGTAAAGGAATTTCCTATAGGGGGCTCCCGGAAGAAGCCCCAGGTGGTCCACGCGGTGACGGATGTGAACCTGGATATCTATGAGGGGGAGACCCTGGCCCTGGTGGGAGAGTCCGGCTGCGGCAAAAGTACCCTGGGCCGCACCCTGATCCGGCTTCTGGAGCCTACCTCCGGGGAGATCTGTTTCCAGGGAAATGACATTGTAGGCATGAAGGAAGCCCAGTTTGCCGCTTACCGCAGGCAGATGCAGATCATTTTTCAGGACCCGTATGCGTCCCTGAATCCGCGGATGAGCGTAAAGGAGATCATCGGGGAGCCTTTGACTACCTACGGGCTCAAAGACAAGGCAGAGCTGGAAAAGCGGGTCCGGCAGCTAATGGGGGAGGTAGGCATCCAGCAGGAGTTCTACAGCCGGTATCCCCACCAGTTTTCCGGGGGACAGCGTCAGCGGATCGGCATCGCCCGGGCTATTGCCTTAAATCCGCGGCTGATCATCTGCGACGAACCGGTGTCGGCCCTGGACGTGTCCATTCAGTCCCAGGTCCTGAATCTCCTGAAGGATCTCCAGGAGCAGCACCATCTCACCTACCTGTTCATTTCCCATGATCTCAGTGTGGTGAAGTTCATCGCGGACCGGGTCTGTGTCATGTTCCTGGGGATGATCTGTGAGGTCGGGGATACGGACTCCCTGTACGAGAAGCCGCTGCATCCCTATACCCGGTTCCTGCTTAATGCCATTCCCAAGGCAGATCCCAGGCTCCGCAGTGAGGAGAAGGAACTGCTGTCCGGGGAGATCCCTTCCCCGGTGAATCCCCCTTCCGGCTGCCGGTTCCACACCCGGTGTCCCTATGCCAGGGAGGTCTGTGCTTCCCAGGCGCCGCCGTGTAAGGAGGTGGAGGGGAGGAAGGTGTTCTGTCATTTTCCGCTGGCATAAATCGTTGTACTTGTGATTGGAAAGGCCTATGTCTTTCCGGTCTGGTTACCCTTGTTGGCTGAGGGTAACCAGACCGGGGGACATAGGCTTTTTGGTTTATCAGCGGCCATGTGGTAACCGTTGGGGTAATGGACCGGAACGGTTAACTGTATGCCATCAGTTCCTGTTTCGTCTGCCCGTCCGTAAATGCAGCCTCCACTGCATTGCGGTACAGAACAGCCTCCTCCTGCGGGGTGAGGCCGTAATGGTCTCTTAAATAGGAGAATTCCTGGGCCACGGTGGTACGGCAGATGGCCATATCGTCGGTATTGACAGTCACCGGAATGCCAAGCTCAAGAAGCTGTCTCAGGGGATACTTTGCCATGTCCGTCACAGCCCTGGTCTGGCGGTTGCTGGTGGGGCACAGCTCCAGGGGAATGCGGTGTTCTTTTAGAAGTTCCAGTACTTCCGGGTCCAGAACCGCCCGGACCCCATGGCCGATCCGTCTGGCCCCCAGTTCTATGGCACAGCGGACGCTGTCCGGTCCGTCGGCTTCCCCGGCATGGATGGTAAAGGGAATTCCATAGGAGGCGGCCAGACGGAATTCTTCCTGGAAATTCCGGGTGGGGTACAGGCCTTCGGCACCGGCCAGGTCCAGGGCCACCACGCCGCCGTGGCTGGTCAGATAGCGGCGGGCCAGTTCTACGGTCTCTAAGTTGGCCTCCCGTACCTGATCTTTCTCTCCCCGCATACAGCAGAGAATCAGGTTGCAAAGCAGGGGGGAACGGTGGAGACCTTCCAGGGCGGCTTCCAGGACCTGGGCCTGGGTCAATCCCTGGTCCCTGTGAAGCTGGGGGGCGAACCGCAGCTCCCCATAGGCCACCTCCTGGCTGCGCAGATTCTCCTGGACCAGAAAGACTGCCTCCCGGATACCTTCCCTGGTCTGCATCAGGGAAAGGGGGAGGGAAAAGCAGCGGAGAAAATCATTGAGATTTTCGCAGTCCGGAGGAAGGGAAAGCAGATTTTCCAGTTCCCTGTCATTCCGGGCCGGAAGGGGGATCTGCTGCAGGGCAGCCAGCTTTTTGGCAATCTCCGGGGTGATGGAGCCGTCTAAGTGGCAGTGTAATTCAATGTAGGGGGGATGGTGGCGCATGGGCAGTACCTCCTGGGCTTTTGCAATTAGTATAATCGTTTTGGGGGACATGTGCAACCGGTGGCGGGCATCTTCTTGTATTTCTCCCCAAAATGCCCTATACTGGAAAAAGCCGGACAGATATTGTGGCGGCCAGGAAAACTATATTAAAGGGGGAACTTGCATATGTACAAATTATGGGAAGCGCTGAAGGAAGCCAGGAAGTACCGGTGGGTGGAACTGTCCCATTCCTTAAACAACCAAAGCCCTTACTGGGCCGGTATCCCGGAGGGGGCTGTAGAGCTGGGAACCACCTGCTTTGACTGGGGCAATGAGATGCTGGACTGTCTGATCCAGACCTTCAAATTCCCTGGGCAGTTCGGAACCCATATTGATTTTCCGGGGCATTTTGTCAAGGACCGGGAGCTGTCGGAGCATTATGGCGTGAAGGATCTGATCTTTCCGCTGTGTGTGATTGACGTGTCCGGGAAGGTGAAGGAGAATCCCTGCTATGTGGTGACAGCAGAGGACATCCGGGCCTATGAGGCCCGGTACGGGGAGATTCCGGAGGGAGCCTTTGTGGCGCTGCGCACGGACTGGTCCAGACGGTGGCCGGATATGGATGCCCTTTCCGGTCTGGATGCAGACGGCGGGGAGAATTTCCCGGGATGGTCCATGGAGGCTTTAAAGTATATCTACGAGGAGGGCAACGCGGCGGCCAACGGACATGAGGCCCTGGATACGGACGCTTCGGTGGAAGCGGCAGCAGCAGGGGATCTGGCCTGCGAGCGGTATGTGCTGGACAAGGGAAAGCTCCAGGTGGAGGTTCTTACCAACCTGGACCAGGTGGCTGCCGCCGGGGCAGTGGTGATTGTCTCCTATCCCAGGATTGAAGGGGCCACAGGGCTTCCGGCGCGGGTGTGGGCCATTACGGAGTAAGTGTTTCCTGGAAATATGGAATAAGCTGTTCCTGGGATGAGGGGATAAAAAGGGGCCTGGACTTGTTCGTAAGCACATTTTTGTCCCCTTATCCATATTGAGGGTAATGATGCGCCGGATCATCAGATCATGAGTTGCCAGTGTCCATTATGACTGCTCCCTATTCTTTTAATGATCTGTTGTTTTTTCAATTTGTTTAGATAATACTTTACACGGTCTTTAGACCATCCAAGTTCCATGGCCAGCTCTTTCTGCGTCAAAGCTGGATGTGCGCAGACAAGGGCCAGTATGGCTTTGTCTTCAGCGGTAAAATTGGGATGATTAGGAAAGGTAGTTTGGGTAGTTTGGGTAGTTTGGGTAGTTTGGGTAGTTTGGGTAGTGGCTTTTTTTACTCCGGAGTTTGGAGAAGGCCGATACATATTCACCCGAAAATCCCCGTCGAAATCAATGAAATCCGGGTCTGGCAGCCCATATTCCTTACATTCCCGGATAATCCGGGGAATACCGCTGCCCCATTTTTCAATGATTTTCATGTAAGCGAATGCATAGGCAATGGCCCGGTTTCTGGGTTTGGAATATCCTTCCATCATTTTTCGGATGGATACTCCGTTTAAGAGCATTCCGGGAGAAGTGACTTCCAGCCGGTTGTCATATAATGCCACTTGTATGCTTCCAGGGTCAAGATACGAGCGGTGGGCCACGGAATTTGCGATCATCTCACGGAGGCTGTCCACGGGCAGTTCATATATATCCTGCCGGAACATGCCATGAATCTGCATTCCGCGGTTGATTTTTTCTAGTACATACTGGTATGCGGCTTCCACCTGATCCTGAATGGGACCTTCAAATTCCCGACGATCCACAAAAAACGCCCGGTCTGTGCCTTTGAAAACAGCGCATTGAATGGCGGGCTGGAATTTTGCCTGCCCGGTAAGCAATGCGTAGGCATTGGTGGGAACAAGCGAACCATTCCTTTCTGCCAGAACTCCCCATGAGAGCAGCAGGTTCGGAGTTACCTCCCGGATTCGGATTTTTTCTCCTTGTGTCAGGGTATTGCGTGTTGCTGTGGCTTTCATCTCTTCACAAAGATGCGCAATGTCTTGTGCTGTTGCTGTCAGGTCCTGGCAAATTTCACAGTCGTAGTAGCGGTTCTGGCCTTCCAGAATCAGTTCTTTCAGCATATAGTCAGCAACCCGTCTGGTTGTACCGGAAACACGAACATAGGTACCGTCAGTAATCCCCTGGGATTTTAAGTAGTAAGGACGCATCTTCCCGGGAGTGATTTCCACTACGATGACAGTTTTGTCTTCAATTGTCTGTAACGTCACATCTGGAAATATTTTAGGTTCACAACTGTCTGAGATAGCATTGGTAATGGCATCAATTGTCTGGAAAATCGTATCTGAATCCATTCCGGTTACTTCCCGTGTCTGGTCATCAATTCCGAAGATAATTCTGCCGCCCTGGCCATTGGCGTAGGCGACTACAGTTTTCATGTATTTTTCGCTGTTGCGTGGTACAGAGACCTTGTACTCCAGATTTTTCGATTCGCCGGAAAACATGTCTGTTCGCTCCATAATCATCCCTCCAAAGAAACCCCGGAATTAATAATGTAACACTTCAGACGGGCATCTTCTTCTCGGGCTATGCCGGATAGGAAGATACCCCGGTTCCCCTATGCACTGTAAGTCCCCAGCTTCGCAATGATCGCTTCCCTATACTCTGCATGATGGGGCATGCCGCCTCCCACGCCGCCAAGCTTGGGGAACATCAGTTTCAGGGTAGTGCCGTTTTTCATGGTAATGACGCAGTTGACCGAGCCCATCCAGCCTTTTTTGATTGTGCAGTTCTGAATATCTGCCAGCGGGAAGCAGGTGCCGATATCATCCAGAGTAATGGTGCTTTCCAGTTCCGGGACATCGGTCCCTTCCGGAACCGTAACCTCATTGAATTCGTAAAGGTGCCGGTTCTTTTCGCATTCGGTAAGAAGCAGGTAATTTTGGGTGATTCCGATATAGATATCGTGTTTGGCAAATTTGCTCTTGTTTATCTCCAGTACAGGACCATGTGGGGCCGGGATCAGGCGGTCATCGTCCACAATGCATTTGAGAACCAGCTTCACGTGTGTTTCGATTCCCACGCCGTGTATGCCTGCGGTCAGGGTCTCTCCCCGGGGAAGATATGGTTCCAGAGACTGAATCATATTGTTTTCATTGAAGATGCTGGACATAAGCGTATTTCTCCTTGTATTATGAAATGGCCGGGCAGGAAGAAAAAGGCGTACTGCCCATAAGCCCTATTATACAGCAATTTTCGTTCCGGGGGAATAGACTTTTTTAAAACAAAGGGATATGGGCTCTGGTTTATTTCCTGGGGATATGGTAGAATGGAAAGAAAGTGACTATCCAGGAGAGAGGGGTGTATATGGGACTTTTCAGAAAAAAGAAGGAAGAAAAACCAGAGGAAAAACAGCAGGAAATGAAGGTATATATCCAGGGGGCAGGGGGAACCGTTGTCAGCAGGTCCATCTTAAACGGCACATCCAGACTGAAATGGCTGTTTCGGCAGGAAAGTGAGCATGGCAACGGCTGGGTGGCATTTGGGGATACGGACACCCAGGAGTATGTGGATGATGCGAAGAACATGACCGTGGTGGATTTTAATACCCTGGCCAATCTGGAGCCTGCGGTGGTGAATGTCTTCTATATGCCGGTGGGCAGTGACCTGGAATTTTGCGCTGACCAGACAGGAACGTATTTTGTGGACACAAAAACCGGCAGGGAGATTCGGGAGCCGGTGAAGCATCCGGTCCAGATTGCCTTTGAGAAAAATCTCAAATTCCTGAATCAGGAGACGTATCCGGCAGACTTTTTCCGGATGCTTTTTACGGATAGCCCCACCATCCGGGTGGTCCGGGCGGGAAACGCTGATTTTCCCACCGGGGAGGTGGTTCTGGCAGACCCGCTGGCTTATCTGGGGACCAGGTATGAGACGGTTCTGGACAGGAGGATTCCGGCGGGAACTTACCCGGTAGAGCTGTCTGTCTGCCGCTCCCGGATCGCCGGCCTGCGGATTGCTGCCGCAAGGCTTCCGGTCAGCGGGAAGCCGACGGTCCGCTATGAGATCGCCATGCCAAAGGGGAAGAAACGGGAAGAACTGGGGAAACCGGGTGTCTTTACCTTTTTTGGTGTGGATACAGGGCTTGCCTGCTTTGCGGACATGGAGATCTCCCGGGAGTACCGGTTATTTTTCGAAGCATGGGGTAAGGAGAATCCGGGGAAGAATAAGTACACGGATTATTTCAGAGTCCTTTTCCAAAAGAGCTGTGAGGAGCACCCGGAATATCAGAATCAGGAGGGAAGCTTTCTGGAGTGGAAGCTGCCGGAAAGGGGACAGAGGACGGTTCTGTTCTCCAGCGGGATGGGAGACGGTGTCTACAGCGGATACTGGGGACTGGACGCGGAAGGGGAGACGGCCTGCCTGGTGGCGGTGTTTATGAATCCGGAGTATTTCTGAACCGGACCGGCAGGGGCCGGGTGAATCCTGGAAAGGGGGTGTGAGGCAGAAGATGGGCAAAGTATTTAATACTACAGCAGACTGTAAGCCGGATCTGCATTATATGGTCAGTCTGGATAAGCGGCTTACGGAGATCCGGAAGCTCATAGACAGAGGAGATTATTTTGCAATCAACCGGGCCAGACAGTATGGAAAGACGACTACGCTTCGTGCGCTGGGCAGCTTCCTTCAGCCGGAGTATTGTGTGATACTGATGGATTTTCAGATGTTTGGGGCAGGAGAATTTGCTGACGAAAATGCATTTTCGTTATCCTTTGCCAGAACGTTTTTGCGCATATTAAAAAGGAACCGGCTGCCGGACCAGGATGCTTTCAGTCACAGGGTCAATATTCTGGAAAGGGCTGTAGCACAGCGGCAGAGCGGTTTCCGGCTCCAGCAGCTTTTTGAAAATCTCAGCGATCTGTGTGCTGCGTCCCACAAGAAAATGATACTGATGATGGATGAGGTGGACAGCGCTACAAACAATCAGATTTTTCTGGATTTTCTGGCTCAGCTTAGGGCATATTACATTGACCGGGATGTTCAGCCAACATTTCATTCCGTGGTTCTGGCCAGTGTATATGATGTCAGAAACCTGAAAGGAAAACTTCGCCCGGAGGATCAGCACAGGATCAATAGTCCCTGGAATATTGCGGCAGATTTTAAAGTGGATATGAGTTTTTCCAAAGAAGAGATTGCAGGTATGCTGCGGGAATATGAAGCGGACCATCATTCGGGTATGGATACGGATGAGATGGCGGGATTATTATATGAGTACACATCCGGTTATCCGTATCTTGTTTCCAGATTATGCAAGCTGATGGACGAACAGGTATATGGCAGGAGCGGATTTGGGACAGGGAACCGGGTGTGGACCAGAAAGGGATTCAATGAAGCAGTTAAGATTCTGCTGAATGAGAAAAACCCGCTGTTTGAGTCTCTGATCGGAAAACTGACGGATTATCCGGAACTGAACCAGATGCTTGACCGGGCACTGTTTGCCGGAAAAAGTATTGTATATAATACGGATAATGCAATCATAGACCGTGGCGAGATGTTCGGTTTTATTAAAAACAGCCAGGGAATTGCCGTGATCTCAAACCGGCTCTTTGAAATGCGGCTTTATAATTACTATTTATCTACGTCCGAGATGCAGAATCAGGAACTTTATACTGCCTCCCTGGAGGACCGGAACCAGTTTATAACCGGCGGACAACTGAATATGCGGCTGGTTCTTGAAAAATTCGTGATGCATTTTCATGATCTGTATGGTGACAGCAATGAAAAGTTTGTGGAGGAAGAGGGCAGAAAGTACTTTCTGCTGTACCTGCGTCCGATCATCAACGGTACTGGCAATTACTACATTGAGTCAAGGACAAGGGAACGGAAACGTACAGACATCATTGTGGATTACCGGGGAGTCCAATACATCATTGAATTGAAGATCTGGCGGGGGGAGGAGTACAATAACCGGGGAGAAGCACAGCTGGCAGGTTATCTGGACGACTACCATCAAAAGAAGGGGTATATGGTCAGCTTTAATTTTAACAAGAAAAAGCAGATTGGCGTCCACGAACTTGTGATTGGGGAGAAAGTACTGGTGGAAGCGGTGGTTTAGCTCATTTGCATAAGTGGATGAAAAGCGGAACCGGCAGGGTCCAAAGGCTGCGGCAGCATGGAAGTTTGCCGCAGCCTCTTTTTGTTCTTCAGTTCAGATAATTCCGCATGGATTTTAACGCATTCTTTTCCAGACGGGACACCTGGGCCTGGGAGATATGGATCTCCTCGGCCACTTCGGTCTGGGTCTTTCCTTCGAAAAAACGCAGGTCTATAATATGCCGTTCCCGCTTGGGCAGCCGGTCCATGGCTTCCCGCAGGGAGATTTCCTCTACCCAGTTTTCCTCCAGGTTCTTCTTGTCGCTGATCTGGTCCATCACATAGAGCGGGTCCCCGCCGTCTGTGTAGATGGGCTCGTAGAGGCTTACCGGGCTCTGGATGGCATCCAGGGCATAGGTGATCTCCTCCTTGCTGATGCCGATCTCATTGGCAATTTCCATAAGGGTGGGTTCTTTGGCATTTTTCCGCATAAGCCCTTCCTTGGCATAGATGGCCTTGTAGGCCGTGTCCCGCAGGGAGCGGCTGACCCGGATGGAATTGTTGTCCCGCAGATAGCGGCGGACTTCCCCCAGGATCATGGGAACCGCGTATGTGGAGAAGCGGACATTCTGGGTAATGTCAAAATTGTCAATGGCCTTGATCAGTCCGATACAGCCGATCTGGAACAGGTCATCCACATTCTCATTGCTGTTGGAAAAACGCTGGATCACACTTAGGACCAGACGGAGATTTCCCTTGATGTACTGCTCCCGGGCCTCCTGGTCGCCGTCGAGAATCCGGCGGAACAGCTCGTCCTTCTCTTCGTTGCTGAGAAGAGGCAGCTTTGCCGTATTTACTCCACAGATTTCAACCTTGTATCCTGCCATATGTTCAACCTCCGCGCTTAGAATTTCCTGACAATGTAAGGATGGGCGAAAACAGAGGGATTTATACGAATGAAAAATGTACAAAAATTACCTTGGGAAATGTTGTGAGAGTACCTTGACAGGACAATCCGTTCAGGTCTTCCTTGCTATTTGCCACAGCCGGTGTTAAAATCACAGATAAGAAAGGGAAAAGGAGAGCCCCTATGAACCGGTTCTATAAACGGATACTGCCGGCAGCCGGAATCCTGGTTGTGGCAGTCAGCCTTCTGATTACATATGCCCAGGTCAGTGCCAAAGGAGCCTATGCCCGCCACCGCAGGAATTCGTACCTGATCGGGGAAAGCTATATGACCATGAATAACGAGTTTTACCGGATTCTCAGCGAGGAAATCAGTCACCGGGTGGAGGCTGAAGGAGACCGGCTGGTTCTCCGGGACCCGGCCTTAAGTGTGGAGCGGCAGATCCGGCAGATCGAATCCATGATTGACATGGGGATCGACGTGCTGGTGGTAGCGCCGGTAGACTGGGGCAGCTTAAGTCCTGTGCTGGGCCAGGCAAAGGATGCCGGAGTCAGGATCATTGTGGTGGATACCAATGTAATGGATGAGACCCTGGCAGACTGTACCATCACCTCGGACAACTACAGTGCAGGCTATCTGATAGGCCGGTATTTCCGTGAAAACCACAGCCGGGCAAAGGTGCTTCTGATGACCCACCAGGCGGCAAAATCCGGCCAGGACCGGATACAGGGCTTTCTGGACGCAGTGGAGGATGCGCCAGGGATTGAGATTGCAGGGCAGATTGAATGCGAAGGCCAGATGGAGATCGCCATGCCGCGGCTCCAGGAAGCCATAGAAGCCGGGGCGGACTTTGACAATGTGTTCTGTCTTAATGACCTGGCAAGTGTGGGCGTGGCCGCGGCACTGGATGAGTACGGCATGCTGGAGCGGACGGGAATCTATGGGGTGGACGGGTCTCCTGACGCCAAAGCACTGATCAAGGAAGGCATGATGGAGGCCACGGCAGCCCAGTTCCCCTCCCGGATCGGGGCCCAGGCTGCGGACGTGCTCTACTGCCTTCTTAGGGGAGAAGCCGTGGAGCGTATGATTGCCGTCCCGGTAGAACTGATTACCAGAGACAATGTTGACCAGTACCATGTAGGCAGGTGGCAGTGATGGAAAGATACCTTCTGAGACAACAGCCGGTTCCGGAACTGATTCTGGAATTTATGAAAATCCTTAATTTTGTCACCATTATGTACATTGTGGTGGTCACCCTGGACTGTCTGACCGGGTATGTCTGGCAGCAGGAAGCCTATGGCTTTCTGGGGAAAATCCGCCGTCTTCCCCTGGAGCCCTGGAAGATTCCCCTGGTGGCCGTGGGAATGTACGGGTGCCTGCTTCTGCTGCTTTCCATAAAGACCAGCACGGATTTCTGGTTTGTCTGGAAACTGTGTATGGAAACCGGGGCGGCCCTGGCTATCAGTTTTGGGCTGCATTTCGGATATATGGGCGTGTTTCTTTTGATTCTGGCAGATATTATCCGGTATGTGTCGGATCTTAAGTGGAAGATCCTTCTAGCCTCCCTGGTCTGTGCCGTTTACCTGCTGCTGGATTATAACCTGCTGACCTTCTGGATTACCATGGTATCCTTTGAAGAGTGTCTGGGGTTCTACAGCGCCAGCGGCAAGTCCCTGCTGATGGGAATACGGAACGTGCTGGTCTCCCTGAACCTGTTTGTGTTTATCCTTTATATGGTTGCTGAGATTCTGGCCCAGTCCAGCGAGAAGGCGCGGATTCTGAAGCTGAATCTGGAGCTGCGGGAAGCCAACCGCAAGCTGGAGGAATATGCCAGGGAATCGGTAAAAGTGGCAGAGACCAGGGAACGGAACCGGCTGGCCAGGGAGATTCATGATACACTGGGCCACTCCCTGACCGGGATTATCACCGGGATCGAGGCCTGCGTGATGATCATGGACGTGGCTCCGGAGGCCACCAAAGAGCAGCTTCATGCCATTGCGGAGGTGGCCCGCAGCGGAATCCGGGACGTGCGCCGTTCCGTTAATGCTCTGCGGCCGGATGCCCTGGAGCATATGGATCTGGGCAATGCCCTGGAGCAGATGATTGACGGGACCAGGCGTTCTACGGGAGTGACCATTGACTATGAATGTCAGATACATCTGGGCGGATTCAGCCAGGATGAGGAGGATATCATCTACCGCATTGTCCAGGAAAGCATTACCAATGCCATACGCCATGGAAAAGCCACACAGATCCGGGTGCGCATTGGCCGGGAGTTTCACATTCTGGACATTCATATCCAGGACAATGGAACCGGATGTGCCGATATCAAGAAGGGGTTCGGCCTTCATCACATGCAGGAGCGCCTGGACATTCTGGGCGGGACTCTTATCTATGACGGCAGCCACGGCTTTGTGATTCACGCACAGATTCCCATACGCTGGGGAAAGGAGGAAGAAGATGATTAAGGTACTGATTGCCGATGACCAGGAACTGATCCGCCAGAGCCTGATGATTATCTTAAGCAGCCAGGGAGAATTCCAGGTTACTGATGCGGTGAAGAACGGACTGGAGGTGATCCGGTCCGTCCGCAAAACCAGGCCTGATGTGATCCTTATGGATATCCGGATGCCGGAGATGGACGGAGTGGTGTGCACCCAGATCATCAAAGAAAACTACCCGGATATCAAGATTATAATCCTGACCACCTTTGATGACGACGAGTATGTGTTCAATGCGTTGAAATACGGGGCCAGCGGCTATCTTCTCAAAGGCATTTCCATGCAGGAGCTGTCCGATGCCATCCGCAAGGTGCACCACGGTACAGCCATGATCAATGAGGATATTGCCTCCAAGGTTGTCCGGCTGTTCTCCAGGATGGCCCAGTCCAACCTGACGGTCCAGGTGGAGGATGACCGGGTACGGGATCTGAAAAACGGCGAGTGGCAGATCATCGTCCAGGTAGGAAGCGGGCTGTCCAACAAGGAGATTGCGGCCAGGCTGAACTTGTCGGAAGGCACGGTGCGCAACAGCTTAAGCACAATCTTAAGTAAACTGGCTCTCCGGGACCGGACCCAGCTTGCCATCTGGGCAGTGCAGACCGGTGCGGTGAACCGGATGTTTGGAGAAGACCATGGATGAATATCTGAAAAAGAACCTGACCAGAATCAAACTGGCCCTTTGTTTTCTGGCTGCGCTTCTTACGGGGCTGGCAGTCACCGGAGCCTTTGGGCGGCTGCCCTGGCCGGGGAAGAAGACCCTGACCATCGGGGTATTTTCCGACAGCTACTGGGAGGTACAGAATGGGTATTCCTACCGGATTCTGGACGATGCCATTGCCTTGTTTGAGCAGGAGCATCCGGGTATCCGGGTCTCCTATGAAAGCGGCATTCTCAAGGAGGACTATTCCGAATGGCTGGCGGAGAAGCTTCTTATGGGGGAGGCCCCGGATCTGTTCTTTGTGCTGGAAAATGATTTTAACGACTTTGCGCAGATCCGGGCCCTGGCGGACTTAAGCTCCCTGATCCGAAAGGATGCCGCCTTTGATCCGGAACGCTATTACCAGGCAGCCTATGAGTGCGGGAAATACGACAATATCCAGTATGCCCTCCCTTATGAGTGTGCTCCCAGGATAATGTTTGTCAATAAGAGCATTCTGGATGCGGAACAGATTCCCATACCCCAGGGAGACTGGACCTGGGAGGATTTCTACGGCATATGCAAACAGGTAACAAAGGACCGGAACCACAACGGAATTCTGGACCAGTATGGGGCAGCAGGTTACGGATGGCAGGATGCCTTTGATTCCAATGGGGTGACCTTGTTCAACCGTCAGGGAACCGAGTGTTATCTTACCGGGGACAAGGTGCTGGAGGCCATTTCCTTTATGGAACGGATGGAGCAGCTTAATGACGGCTACAGCGTCACCGGCCGGGATTTCACCTTGGGAAATGTGGCATTTCAGCCACTTTTGTTTTCCGAATACCGGGCCTATAAGTCTTACCCTTTAAGCATCAAGAAGTATTCCGGATTCGAGTGGGACTGTATCACAATGCCAGCCGGTCCCCAGGGGGAGAATCTTTCCCGGCTGGACACCCTGTCCATTGCCATGAATGCCCGGACCGCCCATGGGGCAGAGGCCTGGGAGTTCATGAAGCTTCTCACAGGGGATGAGCGGATTCAGTCGGAGATTTTCCGGTATTCCGAGGGGATCTCCGTGCTGCCTTCGGTCACCGGCTCCCGGCAGACCAGGGAGGTGCTTATGGACCATGCCGGGGAGGGAAATGCTCTCAATATGGAGATTCTTAAAACGGCCATGGAGAAGGCCGTTGTGGTTCCGGGCTTCCGCAACCAGGATCTGGCCATGGAGACGGTCAGCAAGGCCGTGGATGCAGTGATCCATGGGGATTCCAATATCAGTATGGAACTGATTATCCAGAACCGGGAGATCAACCGGTATCTTCAGAGTCTTCAGCAGTAAAATCCGTAAATATATGACAAATGTCATAGGAAAAAAGTGACACATGTGAAGTGAACATGGGTCATTTTTTTTGTATACTCAGGTTGTGATTGAGAAGGGAAGCATACCCGGATCAAAAAGAGAAAAGGCAAGGGGGTTGTAATCATGAAGTATGTATTGCTGGTAAGCCACGGTACCATGGCCCAGGGAGTGAAAAGCGTCCTGGAAATGCTGGCAGGCGGCGGCCGGGAAGATATTCTTGCCACCAGCCTCCGGAATGGGATGGGGGCGGATGCATTTGCCGGACAAGTGGCAGAATGTATCCGGAACATTACCCGGGAGGATGAGATCCTGCTGTTTGCAGACCTGATCGGAGGTTCTCCGCTGACCACGGCAGCAAATGTGATCGCCCAGGCCGGCCTCATGGACCGGACCACCATGGTGGGGGGCATGAATTTCCCGCTGGTGCTCAGTGCAGTCCTGCAGAAGGATTTTACAGACAGTGCCGGTCTGGTGGCAGCGGTGCTTCCGGAGGCACGGGAAGCCATGCAGGAGTTCCGGATTCAGACGCAGGACATGGAAGACGACATTTAAAAATAAGGAGGAAATAGACATGGCAGTATCTTTTATTCGTGTAGACGACCGTATGATTCATGGGCAGACCTGTACCCGGTGGGCACTGGAGTATCCCTGCGACGGACTGATCGCAGTTAACAATACAGCCGCCAAAAATCCGGTGCTGAAATCCGCCTACAAAAGTGCCAGCGGGAAGAAGACCTTTGTCTGGTCCCTGGATGAGTTTAAGGAAAAGAGCGAGAAGGTGCTCAAAAGCAAGGACAATTATTTCCTGATCACCAAAAATCCCCTGGATATGGAGACGATCCTGGTGGAGCAGGGATTTGAGCCGGGGGTCCGTACCGTGATCATTGGGCCCTGCAATGACCGGCCGGGAACCACGAAGCTGGGCAACAACCAGTCCATCACCCAGGAGGAGGCCCAGGCTCTGGAACATATTATGAAAAAGGGCTACAGTGTGGAATTCGCCCTGTTAAAGGACGAGGCAATCGGGAACTGGACCAAATTCCGTGGACAGTTCGGATTTCATGACTAAAAGGAGGAAGGAATCATGACGATCAGTTGGTTACAGGCAGCCCTTCTGGGCTTGTTCGCCTGCCTGTCCAGTATGCCTGGCATGGGAGGCTCATCGGTTGGTAACTATACATTGGGACGTCCGCTGGTCGGTGGTCTGGTCTGCGGCCTGATTCTGGGGGATATGCAGACAGGAATCCTGGTAGGATGTGCCATGCAGATCATTTACATAGCCCTGGTGACACCTGGAGGAACCGTATCCGCAGATGTGCGTGCGGTCAGTTATATCGGAATCCCTCTGGCCATGGTGGCCCTAAAGAGCTATGGCTTAGAGGCCACTTCCCCGGACGGCGCGGCGCTGGCAACCTCCTTTGGCGCCATGGTAGGCACCCTGGGAACCGTACTGTTCTACGGAACCGCCACGGTGAACCTGGTATGGCAGCATATGGGCTGGAAGGCTGTGGAGAACCGCCAGTACCGGAAGCTGTATGTGGTGGACATGGTACTTCCCTGGATTTCCCACATTCTCTGCTCCCTGATTCCCACCATGATCATGTGTAAGCTGGGAGCCAGTGTGGTAGAACTGATTAAAGCAACCCTGCCCATGGACGGCCTGGCTATGAAAACGCTGTTTACCGTAGGAGCCCTGCTTCCCTGCGTGGGAATCGCCATCCTGTTAAAGCAGATTGTGAAAAAGGCCGTGGATTTTGTGCCGTTTCTGTTCGGGTTTGTGCTGGCCGCTTCCATGGGGATCAATCTGGTAGCCGCCACCATCGTTGCCTGCATGTTCGCCATTATCAACTATAAGATCAAGATGGTGGCAGCCGTAAGGCCTGCGGCAGCCGGTGAAGAAGACGAGGAGGAGGACATCTGATATGGAAAAGAAATTATCGAAAAAAACCTTGCTGAAATCCTTCCATAACTGGTATTATGGACATCTGACCTGCTTTTCCCAGGAGCATATGCAGACCTTTGGCTATCTGTGTGCCATGCTGCCTCTGGCCGAGGAGCTGTATGCAGACGATGAGGAGAAGAAAGCAGAGGCCATGAACACCTATACGGCATTTTTCAACACCGAGCCTCAGCTTGGATCCGTGGTAGTAGGAATCACCGCCGGTCTGGAAGAAGCCAGGGCCAACGGGGAAGAAGGAGTAGACGACGAGACCATCAACGGCCTTCGGGCCGGTCTTATGGGGCCTGTGGCCGGAATCGGGGATTCCCTGATCGTGGGAACCGTGATCCCCATTCTGCTGGGCATCGCGCTGGGTATGTCTACAGGCGGTTCTCCCCTGGGAGCCATTTTCTACATGATTACCTGGAATCTGTTTGCGTACTTTGGCATGCGGTTTTTATACTTTAAGGGCTATCAGTTAGGCGGAAAAGCCGTGGAGTTCCTGATCGGAACCCAGGGAGAATCCATCCGGGATTCCGTATCCATTCTGGGCGGCATAGTCATCGGTGCGGTGGCGGCCACCTGGGTCAGTGTGACCACCTCCTTCACCCTGTACAATGAGGCCGGAGAGGCATATCTGGTATTGCAGGATAAGCTTAATGAAGTGCTGCCGGGCTCCCTTACTGCTGCATTTGTGCTGGTGTGCTGGTATCTGATGGCCAAGAAGAAAATGTCGCCGGTCATGGTGATGCTGCTTTTGGTGGTGGTGGCCTTTGTAGGTGTATTTCTGGGATTCTTCAACCCGGGACTGGCATATTGACCTGTTCCCCAAAAGGGGGATCTGAGCTGTTATGGAATAAAATATAGGAGACAGACTGGATGGAAAAGAAACCGACAGCATGGAAACTGATAGCAGCAGATATTGACGGAACCCTGCTGGACGATGAAAAGCGGCTTCCGGCCCTGGTGCGGGACACCTTAAGAAAGGCCCACCAAAGGGGGATACGGATTGCCCTTCTGTCAGGGCGGATGCCTCTGGCCGTGGAGCTGGTGGAACAGGAGCTGGATATTCCCTGTATCAAGGCATGCAGTGCAGGAACCTGCGTCATCCTGGATTCCGGTGAAATGCGGATTCATAAGATCCGGCCCGAAGCGGTGCAGGCAGTCTATGAGAAGGTTGCCGTGGCATACCGGATTCCCCTCTGGATTTACCAGGGGAGAACGTGGATGGTTACCCAGGTGGATGATTATGTGAGAAGGGAAAGCCGGATCATCCGCCATGAGCCGGAGCTGGTTTCCATGGGCCGGTGCTGTGAGCGGTGGGCTGCGGATGAGACCGGGCCCAACAAGCTGCTGTTCGGCGCCCATCCCGAGGTGATCCGGGCCCTTCACAGGGAGCTGGAACCCTTCCGGTCAGAGGGTCTGGATTTTGCCCAGTCAGATACTGCCTATATGGAGATATTCCCCAGGGATGTCAACAAGGGGAGTGCCCTGGAGCTGATTTGCAGGGAGATTGGCATCCGGCGGGAGGAGACCATCGCTTTCGGGGACCAGGAGCTGGATCTGCCGTTGCTGGAAGCGGCTGGATTTGCTGTAGCCATGGGAAATGCCATTCCCAGGTTAAAGGAGACCGCAGACTATGTGACCGCTTCCAACAACCAGGCCGGGGTGGCCCTGGCGCTCCAGAATCTGCTGGGATTATAGAGTGGAAACCGTAAGCGGGGGCAGCAGGGGACTGGAAACGGTTGCGTTTACAGAAAAGGGATGTTTATATGACAAGATTCACATTTACAGCGAAAGACATGGTAGGGGTCCATGCCCGGATAGCGGGAAATCTGGTCCGGGAGGCCTTAAAATGCTCTGGAGATGTGCTCATCCGGAAAGGGGAGCGGCAGGGAAATGCCAAGCTGATCTTTCATGTGATGACTCTGAATATACAGGCGGGAGACTGTGTGGAAATCACCGTCTCCGGTGACAGGGAGCAGGAGGAAGCTGCCATGCTGAGAGAGTTCTGTGAGAAATATATGTAGCTGTCAGAACCCATTGGAAGTAAACTTCCCGCCCCCCCCGGGGAGCGGGAAACGGATTTACAGAATGATGAATCGAAGAGGGGCAGTATTGGCCGGGGGTTGTGAAAAATCGCACAGGAGATTTTTCACAACCCCTTTTTTGCCGGAGAAATGTGGCCGGTAAGGGCTGGAACAATTTTCAAATCCGCTTTAGGCAAACCGCTTCACCAGATTCTTGAGAATCTCCGTGACCTGCTCCATGGCCTGGCAGGACACATATTCGTGTCGGCCATGGCCGTTTAAGCCGCCGGTGCACAGGTTGGGGCAGGGAAGTCCCTCATAGGACAGCCGGGCCCCGTCGGTTCCGCCCCGGATGGGAAGGATTACCGGGGTGACGGAAGTCTCCTCCATGGCAGAGATGGCACACTGGATCAGTTCCGGGTGGGCGTTTACCTTCTGGTACATGTTCCGGTAGTTTTCCGTAATGGCGATTTCCACGGTATCGGGACCGTACTTCCGGTTAAGGAAATCGGCGCAGTCTTTCATCAGATTCTGGCGCTGGGAAAACCGGGTGTCGTCGTGGTCCCGGATCAGGTAATCCAGTACCGCCGTCTCGGCGGAGCCTTCCATATGGTTCAGGTGGAAGAAGCCTTCCCGGCCTTCCGTGCAGGCCGGGGTCTCATATACAGGCAGCAGGGACTGGTATTCCATGGCCACCAGCATGGCACTGCGGAGCACTCCCTTGGCAGAGCCCGGGTGGGCGGTGATGCCGTGGAAGGTGACTTTGGCAGCAGCGGCGTTGAAATTCTCGTAGGACAGCTCCCCCAGGATGCCGCCGTCTACCGTGTAGCCGTAGGCAGCGTTCAGCTTTTCCAGATTCACATAGTCGGTTCCCCGGCCGATCTCTTCGTCGGGTGTAAAGAGAATACACACCGGAGGATGGGGAAAGTCCGGGTTCTCCATGAGAAACTGGGCCAGAGTCATGATCTCCGCCACCCCTGCCTTGTCGTCGGCCCCCAGCAGGGTGGTTCCGTCGGTGACGATTAAGTCCTGGCCTATGTGGGCCTTCAGGGAGGGGAATTCCTCCGGCCTTGTGACAATATTCAGCTCCTGGTTCAGGGTAATGGGACCTCCGTCATAGTTTTTCACGATCCGCGGGCGGATATTGGCCCCGGACATTTCCATGGCAGTGTCCATGTGGGCGATCAGGGCCAGCCCCGGGCGGGTGCAGCCGGCAGAGGGCGGAATATGGCCGTAGACATAGCCGGATTCGTCGCAGTGGGCGTCCTGGATGCCCAGATCATAAAGTTCCTGGGCCAGGACCTTTGCCAGGGCCAGCTGGCCCGGAGTGGAAGGAATCTGGCGGCTGCGGCTGTCGGACTGGGTGTCGAAGCCTGCGTATTTTAGAAAGCGTTCTGTGACATGCATGGTGTTACCTCCTGAAATGATTGATAAATAGTGACTGATATGGAACAGTTCGCGGATTGCCAGAACTGCTGTGTCTGTGGCTGTACCGGGTCTTTGTCTCAGCAAAGCCCTTTTTTCTTGTATTCCTGCAATTCGTCCCACGAATCCTGAATCAGAATTTTTGTAACAGTTCAGATGCCCCTTGAACTGTTACGGCATACGG
>CAJTOV010000035.1 GCA_910577765.1 uncultured Lachnospiraceae bacterium | reverse complement strand
TTGTCCGGCATAGCCGGACAAGAAGATGCCCACGTTCACGGAGGCATCTTATGGATATCCGTCACCTGCGCTATTTCATCACCATTGTCAATGAAGGCAACATTTCCAATGCCGCCAAGGCCCTGAATATGTCCCAGCCGCCCTTAAGCACCCAGATCCGGCTTCTGGAGGAGGAACTGGGCTGTGCCCTGTTTGACCGGAATACCCGCCACATCCAGTTGACCGGGGCCGGGGAGATTCTCTACGAACGGGCCAAGACCATCCTGGAGCTTCTGTCCGATACCCGGACCGAGCTGAATGATTACAAAAAAGGCTTAAGCGGCACCATCCGCATCGGCATCGTCTCCTCCGTAGGCAGTACGGCCTTTACCCGCTGGATCATGGAGTTTCACAACCAGTATCCGGACATCCGCTACGCCCTTACGGAAGGCAACACCTACGACCTGGTGGGCCGTACCCGTTCCAGCCAGATTGATCTGGCTCTGGTGCGGACCCCGTTCTCCGCACCGGACCTGGCCTTTGTGCCGCTGAAGGAAGAAAAGCTGGTGGCCATTGGCCAGGAAGGCTTTTTCCGGGACCGTTCTGCCCAGGATATTGTGCTGGGAGACCTTGCCGCTGCGCCCCTGATCATCTACCGCCGCTGGGAGACCATCCTCCGGAGCACCTTTCAGGCCGAGGCCCTGTCCCCGGACTTTATCTGTATCAATGATGATGCCCGCACCACCGTATATCTGGCCGGTGCCGGACTTGGCATGGGCATTGTGCCTGCTTCGGTGATTCCCCTGGCCTTTCCTGCCCCGGTCATGGTAAAACCGGTCCTAAGTCCTGCCCTTACCACCGGGATTTCCATGATCTACCGGAAGGAAGCCTATCTGCCGGCGGTTGCACGGCTGCTGATTGATTTTCTGATCCGGCAGAGCCAGACAAGAAGTACGGGGCGGAGTTCCTGATAATCAGGATGATTTTTTTCGTTCCGATCTGTCACCGGGCACTGTAATTCTATTTCAAATGGGAGTGGATGTTTATGGAATTTACGGTTATGCATAAGAACGAACCGGTTGCATATGTGAAAATATCAGAAAACAAAAAATGTGTAGATATTCAAAAGTTAATCCCTGACTCAATAAAACAGCCTTTCTGCGGTAATAACCTGAATCTGGATCGAGTCTTTAATTTTTTAAAGGACCGCTGCTATGAAGATGGCCGTGGAGATTTAAAACAGATTCTCAGTCAGGCAGGACTCACCTATAACAATCCATGGAAATGGGCATTGGTAACTCATGGAGTAACATACGAAGATTTTTTCTGGATTCGATTTCCAGGCGAGACAATTACATGGGAGGATGTTCGGATAAGATGAATATAAAAGAGTATAAGCTCAGCCCCCAGGCCCTTGTTATGGTTCAGGGAAGTTCAAAAGGAACACAGCCTAAATACTACGAAAATGGCTACTGGTATAAGGTCAACCAGTGTGGATATGAAGGACTTTCCGAATACCTTGTTTCAAAGGTTCTGGAATGTTCCAACGCAGACGATTATGCAGCATATGAACCGTGTATCATCAACGGACGGTCTGGATGCCGATCCAAAAACTTTTTAAAAGAAAATGAATCATTTTTGAGTTTCCAGCGTCTCTATGAACTGATGACAGGTGAAAGTCTCCAGGACCGGATTCGTCTCATCTCCCAGGTTGCAGACCGGATCGGATTTGTAAAGGAATTCCTGATGGAATACACCGGATTCGACTGTTCCCGGTATTTATCACAAATTCTAACTCTGGATATGCTGACTTTGAATACAGACAGACATCTGAATAATCTTGGACTGATTGTGGATACTTCCGCCAGTCTCTATAAAGCCGCACCCATTTTTGATAACGGAAATGCGCTGTTAAGTGACTGGGACCGTTTCTGCGAAGAAACAATAGAGGAAAATCTGGAAAATGTATATGGACAGCCTTTCTCTGTAAGTTTAGAATCCCAGGCTCATGAAGCGGGAATCGGATTGAAGCTGAATTATAAAAAGATTGAATCCATTCTGGAACAGGAACCGGAATCCAGAGGGCTGGAAGTTCTGAAATACCAGTTAATACGGTATCGCAGCCTCATACCAGATTTTCTTTAAAAGCCGGTTCCTGGTCCGGGAGTTCCAAAAAGGCTGCCGCAAAATTACAGAAATCTGCCATTTTGCGGCAGCCTTTATTCAGTTGACAGCCGCTGCCATCTCCAGGGCCACGGTCTCCGCCTCTTCCCTGGAAAAGCATCCGCAGGCTTCCATTCTCCGGAGCACCTGCATCTGCCGCTGTCTGGCAAGCTGGGGATTCCTGGTTGGTGCGTACCGGGAAGGGGCATTGGGAACCCCGGCCAGCAGCGTGCTCTCGTACTGGGTCATCTCCCCGGGAAGCTTTCCAAAGTAACCCTGGCAGGCAGTCCCTATGTTATAATATCCGTCTCCAAAGTAGATGCTGTTGACATACAGCTCCAGAATCTCGTCTTTACTGTAATTCCGCTCCAGATCCATGGCCAGGAAGACCTCTGCCACCTTCCTGGTCAGCTCCTTCTCCTGGCTGAAACACATATTTTTGGCAAGCTGCTGGGTGATGGTGCTTCCACCTTCCACGAACCTTCTGGCCCGCACATCATTGACAACCGCCCGCGCGATGGCGATGAAATCCACTCCGCAATGCCGGTAGAACCGGTGGTCCTCCACAGAGACCACCGCATCCAGATAAACAGCCGGAAGCTCTGCCAGCTCCGTGTATCCGGCTTTTCCCCGGATCTCACGGACCCGGTCTTCCAGACTCTGCCCCTCCAGGGCCTCCTTGTACATGGCATATCCCTTTGAGGCGACGGTGAATCCCATATTGACAAACCCGCACACCATTACCAGAACCAGAAGACCAAACAATCTGTACAATCTCATGAATCACCGCCCCTTTCTATGTCTGAATGCCGGCCTGCGCACCAGACCAGCCGTTCCATGAATCCTGCCGGATACCGTTCCCCTTTATCTTATTGCCGCAAAGGACCAACGATTCCTTTTTCTTAACCCTGGAACCATTCTAACATAGTTACAGCCTGGAAGACTTTACCGATTCCTTAGAGATTCTGAACCTTTTGGGACGATTCTGACGAAATACTTACAAAATCTGTCATCTGCTTTCCGACAGCCCCACCCCGGACTATCTGTATTCCTGGCACCAGACACCATGCCCGGCTTTTAAGGAAGCGGCCACATCCAGCACCCGCTGGTTCTCGGAACCCCGGAATTTCAGCATCAGATTCCGCTTTTCCGCCACAAAGCGGCCGTCCACCAGTACGTCGATCAGGGGCAGCAGTTCCCTGGTTACAGAGGATTCCCGGGCCATCTTTCCCAGGATCTCCTTGTCAAAATCATAACCGCTGAAACACCAGACAGTCTTTTCCGGGAACCGCTGCCGCACCTGCCGGATAAAGGGCAGCAGGGCCTCCTGGTTCTCAGGTTCCATAGGCTCCCCACCCAGCAGGGTCAGACCGGTAATATAGTCATGGTCCAGCATTTCCAGGATCTCATCCTGGACCTGGTCCGTAAACGGCTCCCCATAAGAGAAATCCCAGGCTTCTTCATTAAAGCAGTCCTTACAGTGATGGGTACACCCGCTGACAAACAGGGATACCCGGACCCCGGGACCGTTGGCCACGTCCGTTGGTTTGATGGTTGCATAATTCATGGCTGTCTCCTTCTCTTTTCCATGGAGGATTCTGCAGGAATCCTGACCTGCTTCTCAAAGATGCAGCACCCGGCTCTTAATCTCCCGGGTCTTGCCGTCGTTCCAGAAGTTCTCCCCCAAGTAGCCGCAGGTCCGGCGGGTCACATTCATCCGGCTGCGGTCCTTGTTGTGACACTGGGGGCATTCCCACTCCATGTCCTCATTGACCCGGATCTCCCCGTCATAACCGCAGGCCTGGCAGTAATCGGACTTGGTGTTGAACTCTGCATACTGGATGTTGTCATAGATGTATTGGACCAGGGTCTCCATGGCAGGCAGATTGTTCTGCATATTGGGAACCTCCACATAGGAGATGGCGCCGCCGGTGGAGATGTTCTGGAAGCTACTCTCAAAGGCAAACTTATCAAAGGCGCTGATCTCCTCCCGCACATCCACATGGTAGGAGTTGGTGTAATAGCCCTTGTCCGTCACATTGGGGATAGAGCCGTACTTCTGCCGGTCGATCCGGGCAAACCGGTAGCACAGGGACTCTGCCGGAGTTCCGTAAAGGCCGAAGCCAAGCCCGGTCTCCTCCTTCCAGCGGTCTGTGGCTGCTTTCAGATGCTTCATCACCCTCATGGCGAATTCCTTGCCTTCCGGTGCCGTATGGCTGACTCCCTTCATCAGCCAGGTCAGTTCATACAGACCGATATAGCCCAGGGACAGGGTGGAATATCCGTCCTTTAAATAAGGATCGATCACCTGCCCTTTCTCCATCCGGGCAATGGCCCCATACTGCCAGTGAATGGGGCTTACATCGGACAAGGTACCAAGCAGGGCCTTATGCCGGCACATCAGGGCTTCCCGGCAAAGCTCCAGACGCTGGTTTAAAATCTGCCAGAACTTCTCTTCATCCCCGGCTGCCAGAATGCCTGTCTGGGGAAGATTCAGGCTTACCACCCCCTGGTTAAAACGGCCCTCCCACTTGTAATTGCCCTGGTCATCCTTCCAGGGGGAAAGGAACGACCGGCATCCCATGCAGCTGAACACATTCCCCTCATAGTTCTCCCGCATTTTCTTTGCGGAAATGTAATCGGGATACATGCGTTTTGCGGAGCACCGGACCGCCTGCCGGGTCACATAGTCATAGTCTCCCCCTTTCAGACAGTTGCATTCATCCAGCACGTAGATCAGTTTTGGAAATGCCGGTGTCACGTACACCCCCTGCTCGTTGCAGGTACCCTGGATTCGCTGCCGGAGAATCTCCTGGATGATCATGACATTCTCTTCCACATACTCATCCTCCGGCTCGATCTGGAGAAACAGGGTGACAAAAGGCGCCTGGCCGTTGGTGGTCATCAGGGTGTTGATCTGGTACTGGATAGTCTGGACCCCGGAGCGCAGTTCATCCCGCAGCCGGATATCCACCACCCGCTTCTGCTGCTCCTGCCCCAGGGTACCGCCGAATTCCTCCTGAAGCTCCCGCTCATACTTTTCCCTGCTTCTGCGCAGATATTTTCCCAGGTGTTTTACCGCCACAGACTGGCCCCCATACTGGTTGCTGGCCACTGCCGCAATGATCTGGGTCATGACAATGCAGGCCACCTGGAAACTTTTGGGCGACTCGATCAGCTTGCCGTTCATTACGGTCCCCTGATCCAGCATGTCCGCAATATTGATCAGGCAGCAGTTGAATATGGGCTGGATGAAATAATCCGCATCATGGAAATGAAGGACCCCGTTCTCGTGGGCCAGGCTGATCTTTTCCGGAAGCAGCAGCCGCTTTGTCACATCCCGGGACACCTCCCCTGCTATGTAATCCCGCTGGGTGGAGGCCAGGGTGGTATTTTTGTTGGAATTCTCTTCCGCCAGTTCCTTGTTCTCGTTGCGGATCAGCTTTAAGATGGACTCGTCCGTGGTGTTGGACTTTCTAAGCAGCGCCCGCTGGTAGCGGTAGATCATGTACTTCTTTGCCAGGGCATACTTGTTGTGGGTTACCAGCCGCTCCTCAATCAGGTCCTGGATGGTCTCCACCGGCAGCACCTCCTGGGAGAAGGACTCTACATACCGGATGGTCTCGTCAATGATTCCCTGGTCCACCCGTTCCGCAGCTTCCACCGCCCCATTGGCCTTCTCAATGGCTGCCCGGATTTTCCCTGGGTCGTAAATGGCGATCCGTCCGTCCCGTTTCTGTACCTTCATTCCATCATCTCCTATATTTTGTGTACACATTTACGCGATACAACTATATCTTGTGCTTAATAAGAACAGCACTGGAGATTATTATATACTTTGGAACGGTTTTTGTCTACCACTAAATCCCCCGGCCCCCTCTATACGCCACCGGATATTTATGCTATAATCAACCAAAGCACCTGCCCCGAAAGGAGAACTGCCCATGCTTCACCTGATCCAGAACATCAGACGCATATCAGAACGTTACCGGGAGGATGAGATCACCGTGTATGCGGCACAGGCGTCCTTTTTTATTGTCCTGTCCGCAGTACCCTTTATTATGCTGCTCCTTAGCCTGATCCACTTTATCCCGGCCATCAATAAATCCGACCTGATGAACATCCTGACCCGGATGCTTCCGGATATGCTGGATGCCCTGGTCATCAGCGTCATTGATGACCTGTCTGTCAAGTATCCGGGCACCACCCTGTCCATCGCTGCCCTGACGGCCCTCTGGTCAGCTGCCAAAGGGATGCTGGGCATTGAGCGGGGGCTGAACCGGATCTACGGCAATTACCAGAAACGCAATTTTATCCTCAGCCGTCTGATCTGTGCCGGATACACCCTGGTCTTTATGGCGGTGTGTGCCGTGTCCCTGGTGCTTCTGGTGCTGGGGCGCTCCATTGAGCTGTTCATTCTCCGCTACCTGCCCATTCTGGCCCGCACCATCGGTCTGATCATTGACCTGCGCAGCCTGTTTGCCATTGTATTGTTTTTCGGCAGCTTTGTAGGCCTTTACACCATTCTGCCAAGGAAAAAGCATGCCCCGGACACCCAGATCCCGGGGGCCCTATTTGCCACCCTGGGCTGGATGCTGTTCTCCTATGCCTTTTCCATTTACTTTACACATTTCAGCAACTTTTCCTACATGTACGGAAGCCTGACCGCCATTATCCTGATGATGCTCTGGCTGTATTTCTGCATCTGCATCCTCTTTGTGGGGGCGGAAATCAATGCCTTTCTGGAGCGTGTCCCGAAAAAGGATCGTGGTTTCAGGTAATCGTTTCACAAACACCCCAGATACTTCCCTACCAGCTCCAGCTCATCCAGATAGATACAGTTGGGCCACCGGCCCTCCTTAACCCGCCTGACACATTCTTCAAATCCGATCCACAGGACCCTTTCCACCTCACTGGTCTGGAGGGACAGCCGGGAAATCCGTACCGGCTCCTGGTATACGAATACATGGCTGAATTCCAGGTCCCGGAAAGGCCGTCCGTAAAAGGTATCCTCGCACCAGGATTTCCGGATTCCTGCAAAATGCAGCTGGCCCGGGCCGGCCGTAATCCCCAGCTCTTCCCCCAGCTCCCGGATGGCAGATTCCAGGTAATCATCCCCGGCAGACACGTGTCCCGCTGCCGAGATGTCCCAGCATCCAGGATAGGAATCCTTCCCACTGCTGCGCTTTTGCACCAGCAGGTCATACCCGCCTTCCGCTGTCCGGCGCACCACCCACACATGGGCAGTGCCGTGGGCGCTTCCGTCCTGGTGGGCCACTCCCCGCTCCCGGACCACCCCGGTCCGCTCTCCCCTTTCATCCAGCACGTCAAACAGCTCCATGGGATGTCCGTCCAGGCAGGCGCTGACCAACCGGTCCCCGCCGTCATAGACCAGCTTTAAGGAAAAGAAGTCCTGCCTCTCATTCATGAGACGGAAAAAGATCTTATCTCCTTCCCAGATATTCAGCTTCAGAACCTCCTCCTTGTCCACCCACTCCAGCTCCCCCTCGTCGCAGGGAACCGGCGTCCCGGTAAAACCGTCTGCGGTGTACAGGGACATATACTCGGTGACCCCGCCTCCTGACACAAAGGTTACCAGGGCCCGGTACTTCCAGGAAGTAAGCTCATACCCGGTTTCCTCCCGGACCTCCCGGAGGAGACACTCCTCCGGGCTCTCGTCCTCCTCAAAATGACCTCCCACACCAATCCATTTATCCTTGTTTACATCATTTTTCTTGACAGTGCGGTGGAGCATCAGATACTTTCCGTCCCGCTCCATATAACATAGTGTACTCAGACTGACCATACGGTTCTCCCCTCATCTTCTATTCAGTACCATTGTAACACCTGGGGTTCCTGAGTACAAGTCCGTCTTATTTGGGCTTAAAGGTTCCCAGCTCCCAGGTTCCGGCCCGTTTGGTAAAGTTGGGATGTACGGAGCAGGCGTAGAACATCCGGTCAAAGCTTGTGACCCTGGAAATGTTCCAGTTGTTGATCCCCGACGCGGAAGTCAGTCCCGTGCAGAAATAGAACATTTCACCCATATTTACCACAGACGCCGTGTTCCACCGGGACAGGGCATCCAGGTTCTTTAAGCTTCTGCATTCATGGAACAGCCGGTACATGCCGGTGACCTTGGATACATTCCACCCGGACAGGGCGCTGATATCCGCCAGCTTCCCGCAGTAGGAGAACACGTCGCTCATGTTGGTGGCACTGGAAATATTCCACCGTTCCAGGCCCGCCAGACTGGTAAGGTCCGGACAGTTGCTGAACATACTGCCGAATGACTCAACACCCGACATGTTCCACCCGGAAAAGCTGGTCAGGTTCTTAAATCCGCAGCCGCAGAACATCAGGTCCATCCGCTTCACATTGCTCATGTCCAGCTTTGTCAGGCTGCCGGCATCGGCCAGGGCCTTCATGTGGCGGAACATCTCCATGGAATCCTGGTTCATCCGGATCTGGGACGCGGTGCTGGCCAGATAGAGAATCCCCGTACTTTTATTGACATATGCCGTCACGGTCTGGGGGCTGTAGGTGTCAGACACCACCACGGTCTGTGCCCCGGCAGGTACGCTGGTGGTAAATGCAATTCCCCGGATCACCGTATCGTCCGTGTATACCGTGGCCCCGCTGCCGCAGGTCAGGCTCTTGACCCGCTGGTTGAAGGTGGCCCCCCTGGCCAGGGTGGCATAGGTCCCCTTCCAGTCTGCCGAATAGACCAGGTTCCCTGTAGTCCCTCTGGGAACCGTCACACTGGTCTGGGGGGTGCTGCCGTTGGAGCCCCGCCAGCCAAGGAAGGTGTGGTGGGCCTGGGTGGGCGTCACCAGGACAAAGCTGGCTGTCTCAATGGTGTAGGTGGTCCGCTGGCCCTTAAGGGTTCCCCCGTTGGGATAGTAGGTGATGGTGTATTCCACCGGGGTCCAGCTGGCCGTAAAGCTTTTGTTGCCCGTACTTCCCTTTGTTACCTGCACCGTGGTCTGGGGAGTGCTTCCGTTGGAACCGGTCCAGCCCCGGAAGGTATAGCCCTTGCGGGTAGGGGTGGGCAGGGTAAAGGTGGCTGTCTCAATATTGTAACTGGTTTTCTGGTTGTACAGGGTGCCTCCCCCCAGGGAGTAGCTGACCGTGTAGTTTACCGGAATCCAGTTTCCGTACAGGCTGACCTGGGCCTTGTCTGTGTTGGTAAAGGATGCGCCGGCCTCATAACGGGTACTGGCCGTGGTGGGCTTCTCGTACCAGCCGCCAAAGGTGTACCCGGCCAGGGGCTCCGGCCGCAGCAGGGTAATGGTCCCGTACCGGCAGGACTGGGCCAGGGGCGCCGAAGCCTCCCCGTGGGGATAGTAATAGGTCAGGGTGTAAAGGGGCTTACTGACACTGGCGGTTACCTGGAAGCTTCCGCTTCTGGAGGTTCCGTACTGGGAAAAGGACACCCGGATGTCATAGGTGTAGGGGGCCGCCGTTCCCTGGCCCTCCAGGGTCCCGGGCTCCACACGGTATTCCCCTGGCTTTAATACCCTGGATATGTTCCCGTCCCGGTCCTCCACATCATAGTAGGCCGTGACCGTCAGATACTTTTTCTGAAAATCCCTGTCCTGGCCGATCCCGTACTGGCTGTTCTGAAACCGGTTTGACACATCCCCCGGGCCGGAATACTCCACAGTCAGTCCCGTAAGCTGTCTGGACTGCTTTACCATGTTGACGGCTGTGGTGGTGTGGGAATATTTCTGCCAGTCCTCCAGCCGGTTGGTGAATACGGCTTCCGCCTCACTGTACCGGTACAGGTCCGCCACCACGCTCTGTTCCTGCAGCCGTACATCCCGGATATGGGTGCCGCCAATGTCTGCCAGGCCGTAGCGGATGGCGTTGAGCTCCGTGATCTTATACCCGTCTGCATCCGATGCCTCAATATTGGCCAGGGTCACGGAAGATACCAGTTCCCCGGCACTTAAGGTGATCTGCCGGTACCAGGTGTGGGGCACCCCGGTGCCGTCCCGCCCCTCAATCCGGTACAGGAAGGTGGGATTTCCAAAGGCTTCATAAATATCCTCCGCCCGGACCTGCTTGGTAATGGTCAGGGAAGTACGCTTTACCTCATCCTCCGCCTCCAGCACCTGCAATACGTCAAAGTTGTCCCGGTTGACGGAGAACCGCAGCTTCTCCCCGGAGACCACGTAGGGGGAGGGGGCCGATACCTCCTGGAGGTAGTAAGCGCCCCAGGGAATATCCCTAAAAACCGCTTCCCCGGTGCTGCCGGTGGTTTCCTCCCCCAGGCAGACCCCGCCGGTGTCATAGAGCCGGTACACGGCCCCGGCGATCCGGGTGGCATGGTCCCCTTTCTTGTATTTCACCAGCTTCACGGAACCATTCTCCCGCCGGTTCTCGGCCAGAATCTTCACCGGCACCTGGACCGTCCCCGCATCCAGGGTGAAGGAATACTCCGTTTCCGCCAGCTTATAGCCCCTGGGAGCTTCTGTCTCCTTCAACACATAGGAGCCCCACTCCAGCACCGGTTCCTCCAGGCTTCCCACGGTAATGAGCCCGTATTCGTCGGAAACCAGGTGCTCCAGGTACAGCTCCCCGTCCCTGTAAAGGTCAAAGACAGCCCCGGCCACTGGCACCTGCTCCTGGTCCTGCTTGTGGATCTCCAGGCATCCCTTTCTCCGTTTGTTTTCATGCTCCAGAACCAGGCAGGTGCCTGCCGTGTCCCGGGTCAGGGTAAAGGGAATCCGGCTGTCCCCGGTCAGCATATAGCCTTCCGGCGGTGCGATTTCCTCCAGAACATACTCCCCGAATTTTAAGCCTGTGATCTCCAGCTCCCCGGAACGGTCTGTCCGGTAAGTGCCCAGATCCACAAAGGCATCCCCGCTCTTTTTCAGTAAGGAGTAGACGGCCCCGGAAAGCTTTAAGCCGTGGTCCTGGGCATCGTACTTGGTGAGCCTGACGGAAGCGGGGATTTCCTCATCCCGTGCCTCCACACGCACCAGCTCCCTGGCATTGTCCCGGAAAATAGAGAATTCGATCCGGCTGTCATCAACCAGGTAGCCCGGGGCCGGGGTCTTCTCCAGAAAGTAGTAGTCCCCCCACTCCAGTCCCTCCGCCAGAATCCGCCCGTCTGCCCCGGTACGCCAGGTGCCCAGGGGCCGGCCCTTTGCATTATAGAGGGTATACTCGGCCCCTTCCACCACCAGCTCCGGCTGGTCTGCATCGTATTTCACCAGCTCTGCCCGTCCCAGGCTCCGGTTGTCTGCCTCCAGGGTGACGGTGGTGAACCGGGCAGAGACCGTAAAGGGAATCCGCGGGTCCCCATACAGGTAATGGCCTTCCGGCGCCTGGGTCTCCTGGAGATAATACTCCCCCCAGGGCAGATTCTCCACAGTCAGGCGGCCGTCCTCCCCGGTCCTTAAGGTTTCCTGGACCAGGGTTCCGTCGGCCTGATACAGACTGTACAAGGCTCCGGCCAGCAAAAGGTCCTGGTCGGAGGCATCCCGTTTCACCAGAGTCACGGTACCGGGAATCCGGGGATCTGCCACTGAAAGCCGGTTAAGGCCCATACGGATGGTGACGGTCTGGTCTTCTGTCTTCCCGTATCCTTCCGGTGCCTGGGTCTCCCGCAGTATATAGGTACCGGTGGGGATTTCCTCCGGGTCCATGGCCTGGTCCGTAAGGGTGGCTGCCACGGTACCGTCGGCTGCCAGAAGCTGGAACCGGTATCCGGTCAGGACTTCCCCGGATTCCGCGTCGGTCTTTTCCAGGCTCACGGTTCCCTTGGGATGGTCCAGGCTCACCTGCACCTCATTGGAATCCAGACGGGTCTCCTGGTCTGCCGCCGTATAGGAGACGGAAAAATGATTGACCGTCCGCTTTCCCACCAGATCTTCCCGGGCCTCCGGCGCTTTGAGAAACACTTCCACATACACATCCCTGGCGGTCTTCATAAAGCCGGGGCCAAAGTCCACGGCAACGGCTTTCACCCATGCCGGGTCTGCCGGAACCGTCCTGGTCCAGGAGCCGCTTTCCAGCGGCCCCGGAACCGTGGCGGCCGAGTAATACACCACCGGCGCCAGTCCCAGACTCTGGGCCCGGGAAGTATCCACCCGCTGAAACGTGCCCTTCCACTGGCTGGCGGTGGTGCTGCCCTCCTCCAGAATGTCATAGACCACCACATGTTCTGCCGGGGATCCGGTATTGTAAAGGTTCAGCTTATAGGAATATTCATGTCCAAAGTAGGCCCGGATGTTCCGGGTGGTTCCGTCTTCCTGGCGGTTCGTCCGGTAATGGCCGCCGGTCTGCGGGGTACTGACGTATTTTTTCAGCTCCATCTGGGTAGCCATAACCCGGGTGACGGACACCTCCCCGCGGTTGTAGACCAGGGTCTCCCCGGTGTCCCCGTTGTTGTTAATATCCTTCCAGGCCGGGTCGTGGAAGGCAGATCCGTCATCCCTTCCGTTCTTGTCCGTGGCATAGGCGCTGCTCTGTTTGCCGGCGCTGCTGATCATCTGCTCTGCCTGGATCACATAGCCGGTACCGTACCGGGCCAGGGCGTCAAAGGATACCAGAAGGGGCAGGGAAAAGGCGGCATCTGCCAGATTCCCTTCCACACTGACCGGACTGTACCGGTAATCATAACGCCCCTCCGCCAGGGTCCGTCCCGTGCCTTTGTAATTGTCCGTAATATGAATGGTAAATCCCTGATTGAGCCAGTCGCTTCCCAGGGATTCCCCGTACTGGTTCCGGAAGCCGGAGACGTAAGCTTTCTCCGACAGAAGGCTCCTGTCCACTTCCATTCCTTCCGGAAGCAGCGTGTACACGGAAAATCCCTCCAGATTTTCTGCCCTGCGGAAGTCGGAGCGGAAGGAGACGGTGGTCCGGTAGCCTTCCGGGCTTCCGGTGAATTCTCCTGTTCCCACATAGACATCGTTGTATACCATGTCCGACTCATAGCGGTAATCCCAGTACCACCGCTGGATTCTGGTTCCATAAGTACGCAGGTCCCGCTGACGGACCCGGTCTGCGTCCGAGCCAAGATAGGAATCGTCAAACACCGTGTTGTGGTGGGTTCCCGCCAGTTCCACCACCAGGCCGTCGTTGTTGCGGATGATCCCGTCCGGCATCACCGGTTTGGCGGGATTCAGATGAAAGGCCACACGGACATCCACATCAAACTGGTTGATGTACAGGGACTCGGTCACATTGCGGATACGGATCAGAAACCGGCAGGTGCCTGCCGGAAACCGGTAAGTATGGGCCTGGCCGTCTATGGGGAATGCTGCCGCCGCAGCGGCCTTCCTGTTGGTGCCCAGAACGATCTCTGCCGTATATTTACCGCTCTGGACCGGAAATCCGTTGGCATTGGTAAAGGACCGGTAAGAAGGGATGGTCACATCCACCATCTCGTACTCCTCATCCCCAAGCTGCCGGAAGGTACCGTCCGGGCAGGTAATGTCCAGGAAATCATCCATCAGATACAGATCCATGGCCCCGGAAGTCCGGGCGGCCGCCTGGACCCCTGCTTTCCAGGGTGTGGCCGGACTGGCCGCAGCTTTCCGTGCCTGGGAAGGTGTGGACAGCGCTGCATCCAGACCAGGGGCAGCGGCTTCCTGCCAGGCATTGGACCAGGTGGCTGTCACCTGGGGCCGCTGCCTGGGTATTCCCCCATTCCCTCCGTCTTCCAGATCATTGACCAGGTCCGTGTCCGGGAAATATTCTTCCCCGTTCTCAGCCGCCTCCCGGACCAGGGCAAGCTCCCGGGCTGTCCGCTCCTCCTCCAGCCTCTGTTCCTCATAAGCATCCCAGGCTGCATCAAACCTGGTTCTGGCCTCCCCTGCGGCCCGGGCGAAGGCCTCCCGGTCTGTGAGAACCTCCAGGGGAAGTCCGTCCAGATAGTCCGGGCTTAAAAAGCCGGTCTGTGACTGGATATCCGGATTCCGGACAGCGTTGGAGGAAGTGGCCGGAGGCCGGAGGCCGGATACGCCGGACCAGGCAGGGTCCGTACCGGAACCGGATAGTACCGGTTCTGGTACCGGTGCGTTGGAAGGACTTGCGGCTGTACCGGTACCGGACGCATCGGAAGGACTTGCTGTCCCGGCAGACCGGTACACATTTCTGCGGACCGTCTCCAGGTTCAGAAGCGCCCCGTTTCCGCTGTACCGGGCCACGGCCATCAGGGTGTAGCCCAGCACCTTTCCATGGTATAAATCCTCCCTGGGGACCGCATCTGCCCCTTCCGAATGGGCGCCTCCTTTGCCCACCCAGTAGAGATATCCGTCATACCGGAACCCATAGTCACTGGGCCGGATTTCGACGCTGTCCCTGGCCAGTACCACATCCTGGTCCGTATCCAGATACGTGCCGCGAAGCACAAAATTCTGGCTGACACGGGTCCCGCCGAACCGGTTTCGTGGATAAGCCACGTAGACATTCTGGTAGGAAGCGTAGGGAAACCGGTAGGTATTGCCTCCCAGACTTTGGAAGTCACCGCTTCCGGCCAGCTTCATAACCGCACCCTCCGGAAGGGTCACCGTATAATATTTGTTTCCGGCGCCTCTGGCCTTCTCCCCGATGGTTTCCTTCACTCCATACCTGACCCAGTAATAGCTGTCTGCCTGCTCCCCCAGTCCGTCCGGCCCTTCCAGGGCATTGGCCTGGGCCTCCAGGGTATGAGTATCGGTCTGGGAGGTAAAGGCAAAAGCCAGTTCATTGGTAGCCATAGTCTGTCCCTCTGCGGACAAAACAGCCCGGACCTTCTGTCTGTAGCCGTTGACCGTATCCCTGGAGTTAAACTCCCAGGCAATCTGAAATGTCCCGGCAAAGCTGGTCTCACTGTCCACGGCCCGGACATTGCGGAAGGTGTATGTGTCTGTGGCCCCATCATAGGTGTAGTTCCAGGTCTTCTCCCCGCCTGCGTTGTCCACCACCCCGGCTGCGGCCTGGACCCGGCCCCGGCCTGCCATGCCGATTCCGGGCACCTGGATGGTAATGGCTCCAGCGGGAAATCCGGCCAGAATGCCCCCCTGGTTGTTGCGGTAATTGACCTGCATGGTAATGGTCTTCTTCTCTTCCCTGGAGGAATTCCACACCAGGGTATCCGCGTCAGAGCTTCCCACCCACTGAAGGGACACTTCAAACCCGCGGATGGAAGCAGCCTGGACCGGAAAGCTGTCCAAAGGCACGGAACAGACGGCCAGAACCAGGGCCATAATCCCGGACAGGAACCCTTTCACCGGTTGCCTGGTCAGTCTGTCCCAGGGTCTTTGTCTTCTAAAAATTTCCATATGGTTTCTCCTTTTCCCGTGAACATTGGATTTTGCCGGATACGCTGCCCTTGTGGGAGCCTTTCTGTTTCCTCTTTCCCAGAACCAGGAACCCGGCGGCTCCTGCGCTTACAAGAAAGACCAGCAGCAGGATTCTTCCATGGGAACGGTCCCCGGTGCCGGGCAGCATCCATTCTCCCATCCGCCTGGCTATGTCCGATGCCCCGGAAAGGGGCACCGAAATATATCCGGGCAATGTGACCAGCTCCTGGACCGGACCGGGAACCATTTTGGTTCTTTCCGGTGAGGGACTGCCGCCGGAGGATGAGCCGGAAGGCGGCTGGTACCGGGTCTGGAAGATCCACCGGACCCTGGCTGACCGGAGGGCAGAATTATTGGTAAGAGCTGCCGGCATATGGATGGAGTAGGTAAGGGTTCTTACCTCCCCCTTTCCGAAGGGCTCCCCGAGACGGATACCGTCCCGGAGAGTCTCAGCCCCCAGAGGTCCCTCATAGATCCGGGTATCCCCGCTTTGGACGGTTAGCTGTAACTGATCCAGAAGCTGCCTGGAATCCTCTTCCTGCCGGGGAATATCCGTATAGAAATAGAACTCCAGACCGGAAGCGAAATGGTTTCCCACCACCAGAGTATCAGTCAGGGTATCCCCCGGCACCATGGACGGAAAATTTCCGAAAAAATTGTCTCCGGTCCGGATAAAGCCTTCGGAGCCATTTTCAAATATGACGGAAAATTCTGCCGTACTCTCTGCCTGGTAGATGGCATGGCTGTCGTGGATGCATGTCTCTATGGGAATCCCGAACCAGGGTTCCCGGGAGGAAAAGTCCGGTGTGAAATTAGCCGCCTGGACGGCCTGGGCCGTGACTCCTATGGAGAAGCCTTTCTCCGCGCTGGACTGGTCCCACTCCCGGGGGACCACCACCTGACGGAAGAACTCCACCGTCTCCGCGCCGGATACAGGCTTCGTATAGTAGAAATAACCACCGCATTTTGTCCAGTCCCTGGAGATGCCTGCCAGCATGTCATCGGACATTCCCTCCAGACCGTCATCGGTGTTATATTCCACCCTGGCACGAATCCAGGCATCCTGGGCCTCGTTGGTGATGGTCACAATCTTGTCCACCTGCTGCCCCGGCACCACCAGCTTTCCGTCCACATAGGGAACCCGCTGTCCTGTATCATCCAGCTCATATTCTTTTAGGGAGATGCTGATGTCCCCGGTGGTAATGGTGTTCACGGTTTCCGTAGAATAGATCCGGGTGGCTGCCGCCGGATACACAGGCGCGGACAGACTGAACACAAGGGCCAGTAACAGGGTTCTGCTTTGCATTATCTCACACTCCTTCCTGCGGTCCTTCCGGAAACCGGGTCCAGGCCTCCTCATAGTCCAGGGCCTCCCTGGCAGCCGTCTCCCCGTTGCCGGCCTCCACATGGACCATGGTCTGGATGGACTCGGCATACACATAGATCTCAAAATTTTTCAGCTTGCCGGCCTCCTCCTGGGGAACATCTACCCGGACCTGCTCCAGCAAAAGGCTTGTCTCCTCCTCCGGCTTTATAGGGGCCCTGTAGTAATAACATCCGTCCCGTCCATGGACCCATGCGCCATCTGTCAGGGCTTCCACCATAGTCTCCCAGTCTTCTGCCCTGGCGCTGTCTTCCCCCAGCACATGGGTACAGTACTTCTTCATCTCCGAATCCGAATATTCCAGCCGGACCCGTACATAGCAGGGAACAGCCCCGGTATTCTGGATCTGTACGGCTTTGCGGAATTCCGTCACCTTTCCCGGGACGATCTCTTCCGGCGGATCATACTCCTCCGTAACCGTGATCTCGTTGTACCCTACCCGGAAATGGTTGGCAAGACGCTTCTGGTAGGTGAAATAGGCCTGGGTGGTTCCAAAGCCCAGAAGCCCCGCCAGCACCACCATGGCTGCCGCCAGGGGCATATGTATTCTTCTTTCCATAAAAACTCCTTAGCTACCGGTCTGCCCCGGACAGATCTTTCGCCCCGTTTTCGTCTGCGTCCTTCAGGGCTCCTGATACACTGGTCAGGTCTTCCAGGGTGGTGTTCTGGCTGGCGAAGACCGTGTAGACGCCCAGCAGCTCTTCCCGGGTCAGGCTGGAGGCATCGGCAATGGTCACGCCGTCAATGGTGCTGGTGACTCCGTCTGCGCTGGTTCCGGCCTGGATGGCATAGGCTTTCACCGGAATGTCAACATCCTGGGAATCCAGCTGCCCCTCTACCAGGTTGGCAAACTTTACCCGGTCAAATACGGTCAGGGTAGATTCCCCTTTGCCGATGGGCCGGTGATGGCCGAAAATATAAGTGGAATAGCCTTCCCCGGAAGCCGCCCTGGACTGAATCAGGCTCCAGCCTTCATTGAGACCTCCCGGTGTATACACCTCCCGGTCTCCGTCCATGGTCACGGTGCCGTAGGTAAACAGGTCGTGGACTCCCTCTTCTTTCCTGGTTCCGTCGGCACCTGCCAGAACGATATTCCTGGCCGGAATCTTCACCTCTGCAAACACATAGGCCAGATTGGTTCCTGTGTTTTCCACTTTGGGGTCCTTTTTGATCACTTCGTTGGGAATGATGTCTTCCGTGTCCTCCGGATGCCAGTTAGGTTCCTCCAGGTCGATCTGGACCTTGCCGATGGTAAAGGTATTGACGGACCCTTCCGAATCCGTCAGGTAGGCAAAGGTGCCTCCCACTGCCATGGCTCCTGTCAGGGCACACGCCGTCATGGTTACCAGCATTCTTCTTGTGTTTTTCATACTTCCTGTTTGCGGGGCCGGTGCAGCATGAATCTCCGGTCCCGCGCTCCTTTCTTTTTATGGTTGTATATTCATGTCCCTGGCGGCGGCTGGAAATCCCGGCAAAAGCCTCCAGGGTCTGCTGCCTATGGGAGATTCCGGGGGGACGGGTCTTTAGCTGCCCAGCCCATGGCCATGGAACTTCCGTTAAGAAGAACCAGCCATACCAGGACTGCCAGGGCCGTCTTCCGGTTCATTCCGGCCATCAGATACCCTGCATAGGGAATCTGGTACAGATAGGTGCCTACCAGCTGTTTCCTAAAAACCGGTGCCAGATCCTCGGTCTGGTTGGCATCCCCTCTGGTGGTGTAGATTCCGCCCCGGACACGGACCACCCGGTGAGTCACCAGGGTCTCCTGGCCCGATGGTCCTGTCAGACGGTAGGTAACAATATCTCCCGGCTGCGGCTCCTTGTCCTGGTGGTTGATAAAGGCCACGGAGCCTGTATGGATCACCGGTTCCATGGAGCCGGACCGGACAATGTAAGGCCGGATTCCGGCCAGTCCAGGGATCACAAACACAGCGGAAACCAGAATAACGGTCAGGGTGACGACCGTGGTAAAACGGTTGAAAAACCTTATGAATTTGATCATGAAATAACTCCTGATAATAAGAAATACACGGTTGCAGGTTACTTTTTTGATACTTTTCAGGCTGCTGCGGAGTCTTTGACGTTACAGAATTCCTGATTCATTGCAGAATATTAGCCATACAGAAGTTTAGATATTCACGGCTAATATGTATAAGTTCTGTCATACACATCCAACGAAACCCGGTCCGGAACATGGACCATGGATCTTCCAGAGATGTCATAGATACGGTAGAATAAAGAAATGGATGATCACGGATCACCGGTTCCCGCAGGCCCCTTCCCGGATACAGAAATCCGGAAAGTAACCTGGGGCAATAATTCAATTACAGATAATGGGTCAGCTGGTTTACCATACGCAGCTTCTTGGCGTACTGGAGAAGCCGGTCCCTGGTCTGCTCCTGCTTCCGGTAGGTATCCAGAATCAGGCAGAAAATGTCCTCGTCAATATCATTCCGGAACCGGATACAGTCGCACACGCTGCGCTCCACCCCATAGATCATATAATCGCCAAATTCCGTATGTACTGGGGTCTGCTGCTCCTGGAAATTGCTGTCGGAGTAATAGTGGCGGGTTACCGGGAAGTTCATCACCAGCTTGCTGCGGTCGCTTCTTCTGGTGGCAATGGATACCACAGGCGGCTCCACATCAATCAGTCCCTGGTAAAAGCAGGCACTGTCCGCACAGATCACTGCCTTGGAATTGCTCTTGCCCACCTCAACGGCCTTGTAGTCTGCGGGCTTCTCATAATCCCCGCAGTTAAACCAGTATACCCCATGGTATATCTTCTCCAGCATACCGTTGGACACAAACTCTGCAATCTGGCGGTTGGTCAGGCCTTCCTTCAGCAGATCCGTAGTACCGATATATCCCTTATACTGGCCTGACAGGCGCCTGCACTTCTCGTATGTATCTTTCAGCATCTTCCGTCCTCCTTTCCCGTTCTCCGGGAAATTTGAATACTGGTATTCCGCTTTCCCTGGTAAACATTTAAGACTACGCATAGTCTAGCATTTTTGAAAGAGCATGTCAAGTGTTTATTGAAAAAAATATTGACAAATTTTTTAAATGGGGTTACAGTTCACGGGGCGGGGAAAACCGGACGGAAACAGACGTCAAGCCGGCTTGTCCCGGATTCTTACATGTAAAAAAGGAGCATCTGCAAATGCATTATGAACACATAGTTCCAGCTGCCTTTCTGGAACGCCCCAACCGCTTTATTGCCTATGCCAGATACCAGGGCGCAGTGGTCACCTGCCATGTGAAGAATACCGGCCGGTGTAAGGAGCTGCTGCTTCCCGGCGCGGATATTTTCCTCCAGCACCACCCGGATGCCGCCGCCACTGGCAGAAAGACGGAGTATTCCCTGATCAGTGTCTACAAGGACACGGCCCGGGGCAGGCAGCTGATCAACCTGGACTCCCAGGCCCCCAACCAGGTGGCATGGGAATGGATGGCAAAGGACCCGTCGGTCCGGAATCTTTGCCGGGAGGTCCGGTTCGGCCAGTCCCGGTTTGACCTGGCCTTTGAGCGGGACCGGAAGCCTGCCTTTATGGAGGTCAAAGGGGTGACTCTGGAGGAAGACGGCATTGCCCGGTTTCCCGATGCCCCTACGGAACGTGGGGTCCGGCATTTAAAGGAGCTGGAGCTGGCCCTGGACCAGGGCTGCCAGGCCTATATGCTTCTTGTGGTTGCCATGAAGGGCATCCGCCGCTTTGAGCCCAACCGGGCCACCCACCCGGAATTTGCCCGGGCCCTGGCCCATGCCGCCGCAAAGGGCGTACAGATCCTGGCCTATGACTGCCGGGTCACCCGGGATACCCTGGAGCTGGACCGGCCGGTGCCGGTGGTACTGACAGAGACCGGCACATAATGCCGGGATTCCTCCGGGGCTCCGGTACATGCCGAAGCCCGGAGGGGTCTTTTACGGCTGTCCCCCCTTTAACTCCCTACTTGGCATCCAGCCAGGTATTCCCGCTGTGGGCCTCCACCTCCAGGGCCACCCGGAGGCTGGCGGCTCCTTTCATCTTCTCTTCCAGAATTTCCATCACATCTGCCAGTTCCGGCTCCCAGGTCTCCACCAGCAGCTCGTCGTGGACCTGGAGAACGATCCGGGACTTCATGCCCCGGGCCAGCAGCTCTTTGTCCACCGCTGTCATGGCCAGCTTCATAATATCCGCCGCAGATCCCTGGATGGGGGAATTCATGGCCACTCGCTCCCCGAAGGACCGCTGCATAAAGTTGGCGGATTTCAGCTCCGGAACCGGCCTGCGCCGGTCAAAGAGACTGGTCACATAGCCCTTCTCCTTTCCGTCTGCCACCTGTTGGTCCAGAAATGCCTTGACGCCGGGATAGGTCTCAAAGTACCGGTTAATATAGTCCAGGGCCTCCTGCCGGGTAATGCTCAATCCCTCGCTGAGACCAAAGGCACTGATGCCGTACACGATCCCGAAATTCACCGCCTTGGCATTGCGCCGCTGAAGGGAGGTGACCTCTTCCAGCGGAATGTGGAACACCTGGGAGGCGGTGATGGCATGGATGTCCTGGGCCTCCCCGTAGGCCTGGATCAGCCGCTCGTCCCCGGACATGTGGGCCAGAATCCGCAGCTCGATCTGGGAATAATCCGCGTCCACAAACACATAGCCCTCTTCCGGCACAAAGACCTTGCGGATGGCCCGCCCCAGCTCCATGCGCACCGGAATATTCTGCAGATTAGGCTCCGTGCTGCTGATCCGGCCCGTGGCCGTAATGGTCTGGTTGAAGGTTCCGTGTATTCGTCCGTCTTCCTGGATATATACGGCCAGCCCTTCCGCGTAGGTGGAGCTTAGCTTGGCAAGCTGCCGGTAATCCAGAATCTTCTGCACCACCGGGTAATCCGGTGCCAGCTTCTCCAGCACGTCCGCAGCCGTGGAATACCCGGTCTTGGTCTTCTTGCCGTGGGGCAGCTCCATCCGGTCAAAGAGAATCTCCCCCAGCTGTTTTGGGGAATTGATGTTGAACTTCTCCCCGGCCAGGTCATAAATCTCCTGCTCCAGCGCGGCGATTCGGACCTTTAACTGGTCTCCGTAGGCCTTTAGCTGCTGCCGGTCTACCCGGATGCCGGCCTTTTCCATCCGGTCCAGACTGTAGACCAGGGGCATTTCCAGGTCCAGGTACAGGGATGCCATGCCAGTCTCCTTAAGCCTTCCCAGAAGCACCGGCATGGCCTTCCACACGGTGTAGGCCATGTAGCAGGCGCAGTTGACTGCCCGCTGCTCTCCCCGGGCCAGCACACGGGCCAGGGGCTCTTTGCCCAGCAGGTCGCCGGCAGAGGGAAGGGTCAGGTCCAGATAATCCCTGGCCAGATCATCGTATGCGTAGGTGTCCTTTAAAGGATTTAACAGATACCCGGCGATCCCGGCGTCCAGAACCGGCGCGTCGTACCCGCAGGATAAATATTTCAGCTGGGATTTCCAGTCAGCGGTGACCAGGGAAAAGCCCGGGGCTTCCGGAAAGCCGGAGGATAGGCTGCCGGCCCCAGGATTGTCAGCAGCCGCTCCGGTCTCCCCGCCGCTGCCTGCCACTCCGGCACTCTTCCGCTCCCCGATCAGCTTATCCAGCTCTTCACAAAGGTAAGTCCCGCTTACCAGCCCGCTTACGGGCACCACATAGGTGGCATCCTCCCCCAGACATAAGGACAGCCCTGTCACCCCGTCCTCAGAGAGAATCAGCCTGAAACCCAGAACGGCACAGTCCCTGGCCTGGCGGAAAAGCCCCTCCGCCCCTTCCAGGTCCTCCACCATCCAGAAGGAATCCTCTGCCTGGGAGCTGCCTGCCTGGACCGTATCAAACCGCTTGAGAATGGACTTAAATTCCAGCCGTTTCATATACTGGTAAGCCGCCTGGGTGTAGAGATTTCCCACAGACGCATCCTCATAGGAAAATTCAATGGGACAGTCCAGGCAGATGGTGGCCAGCTCCTTGCTGAGTACCGCCAGGTCATAGTGCTCTTCCAGGGCCTTCTGGGCCCTGGGGGGCTTTATCTCTGTCCGGTGGGCATAAGCATTTTCAATGGTCTTATATTCCACAATCAGCTTTGTGGCAGTCTTCTCCCCGATGGAAGGCACTCCGGGAATATTGTCTGAGGCATCCCCCATCAGGGCCTTGACGTCAATGTATTCCCTGGGACTCACCTGGTACTCCCGCACCACATCCTCCGGATAATAATCCTTCACCTCAGTGCCTCCCCGGGTGGTCTTTGGCATACGGATCTTAATGTGGGTGTCTGCAAGCTGGAGAAGGTCCCGGTCCCCGGACACGATGGCCACCTCCACCCCATCCCCGGCGCACCGCTTTGCCACGGTCCCCAGAATATCGTCGGCCTCGTAGCCTGCCAGGGTCAGAATGGGAATCTCCATGGAGGCCAGGACCTCCTTCATCAGCGGCACCTGCTCCACCAGTTCTTCCGGCATGGGCTTTCGGGTCCCCTTGTAATCCGGGTACTGCTTATGGCGGAAGGTAGGCTCCCTGCGGTCAAATGCCACGGCCAGGTGGTCCGCCTTCTCTTCCTCCAGAATCCGGAACATAATATTGAGGAACCCGTACACCGCATTGGTGTGGAGTCCCTCCGAGTTGGTCAGCTCCGGAATCCCGTAAAATGCCCGGTTTAAGATACTGTGTCCGTCAATCAAAACCAGTTTTTCCATCATTGCTCTCCTTCTGAATTCGTAACCGTTCAAACGGCTCATCTTCTCATTCCCGCCGTCCGGACGGTTACCTACAAGTGAAGAAACCCGCTGTCCGCCCAGATCCGGACCTGGATCAGAAATGTGGTCAGGACCCCCACGGTCAGCAAAGTTCCCACCGCATAGCTGATTACCTTCCTGAGCCTGGTGGCCCGCACCAGAAATGCAGACGTCTCCAGGCTTTCCTCCAGGGCCCCGGCCACATCATACATGCCGGTGCCGCTTTCCAGCTGCCGCAGTCCCAGAAACACGGTGTAATAGATCTCCAGCTCTTCCCTGCACGCAGGGCATAGCTCCACATGCTGGATGAAGGCTTCCAGCTCCGCTTCATTCAGCTCATTGTCAATATAAGGCATTACCATCTTCTCGGCTTCCCTACAGGTCAGCATGGACCCACCTCCTGGCACCTGTCACGGTTTCTATTCTGCCGGCGTCCAGACATGGGGCAGACCAAAAGGCCTGCCATCCCTTTTCCTGTCATCTGCTGTGCGTCCCGGCAGTTATACGTATTATCATACAATAAACCGCCGGTATTTTCAATCCGTGGATTTTTTTGTTACAGTTCACGGGGCGGGGAAAACCGGACGGAAACAGACGTCAGGCTGGCTTGTAAGACTGTTTTTGTCCAGTTTTCCACATCGGGCGGAGGCCCGATGCTTCTTGTCCGGCATAGCCGGACAAGAAGATGCCCTTATGAACAATAACAAATACACAAAAAAAGCAGGTGTTCTCCACCTGCCTTCTATCCATAGAATCCGTGGACTGCCACGGCAATGAGAATTCCCAGCACCCCGCCGGCCAGAACCTGCAGGGGGGTATGTCCCACAAACTCCTTCAGACGCTTCTGGAACTGTTCATTGTCCAGCTTGAAGAAATCCTGCTCCATGATCATATTCAGAAGCTTCGCCTGCTTGCCGGTCTCCTGCCGGACTCCGATGGCATCATACATGACCACCGAAGCCAGGATAAAGGAGATGGCAAATTCAAAGGACTCCACCCCGCATCGCAGTCCTGCGCCTACGGTCAGTGCGCACACGGTAGCCGAATGGGAGCTGGGCATTCCCCCGGAGCCAACCAGCCGCTCCGGGGAAAAGCTTTTGTTCATCCAGCACTCAATCAGGGTCTTCAATACCTGTGCCACGGTCCAGCCAGCCACGGCACTGACCAGAATTTCATTACTTAACAGATTCTCCCAGAATGTCATCTTTTACCTCGGCTACAGGAATCCGGCATCAGTAGCCGATCAGCCAGTCATACAGCTCCTGATATTTCATGGCAGATGTATTCCAGGAGAAGTCCCTGGCCATGGCACGGTCAATAATCTTGTTCCATTCCCGCTTCTTTTCGTAATAAACGTATTTTGCGTAACGCACGGAATCCAGCATCTCATGGGCATTGTAATTGGCAAAGGAAAAGCCTGTGCCGGAGTTGTTGAATTCGTTGTAGGGCTCCACCGTATCCTTTAAGCCTCCGGTCTCCCGGACAATGGGCACGGTACCGTAGCGCAGGGCCATAAGCTGGCTTAAGCCGCAGGGCTCAAACAGGGAGGGCATCAGGAATGCGTCGCAGCCCGCATAAATTCTGTGGGACAGCTCCTCCGAGTAGTAGATCTGGGCAGACACCCGGTCATGGTACTTCCAGTCATAGTGGCGGAACATGTTCTCATAACGCTCGTCCCCGGTTCCCAGCACCACAAGCTGCATATCCTCGGAACACAGCTCATCCATGACCCCCTGAATCAGATCCAGGCCCTTCTGGTCCGTAAGACGGGACACGATACCCACCATGAACTTCTTGTCATCCACCGGAAGCCCCAGCTGTTCCTGGAGGGCCCGCTTATTCTTCACCTTCTCCTTGCGGAAGTTCTGGGCGCTGTAGGGCTGGACAATATGCTTATCCGTCTCCGGGTTGAAATCCGTATAATCGATTCCGTTGACAATGCCCCGGAGACTGTTGCTTCTGGCCCGCATCAGGCCGTCCAGGCCTTCCCCGTAGAAGGGCATCTTGATCTCTTCCGCATAAGTCTGGCTTACGGTGGTCACAGCGTCGGCAAAGACAATGCCGCCTTTCAGCATGTTGCCGTCCTTGTAAGCCTCCAGCTTGTCGGAGGAGAAATAGTAATCCGGCAGGTCTGAGAACCGCTGGATGGTCTTCACGTCCCACACACCCTGGAACTTTAAGTTATGGATGGTCAGAACGCTCTTCATGCCGGCAAAGAACTCACCGCCCCTGAACCGCTCCTTTAAATATACCGGAATCAGGCCGGTCTGCCAGTCATGGCAGTGTACCACATCCGGCTGGAATCCGATCACCGGCAGGGCGGACATGGAAGCCAGACAGAAGAAGGAAAACTTCTCCAGATCATAGAACCAGTCGCCGTAAGGTTTGTCACCGCTGAAATATGCCTCGTTGTCGATAAAGTAGAAGGTAATCCCTTCATACACATACTGCAGAATCCCCACATAGCGGCTCTGGCCCAGGTAATCCATATAAAAATGATTCACATAGGTCATCTCATTGCGCCAGGACTCCTTAATGCAGAGATACTTGGGAATCATGACACGCACATCAAAGTACTCTTTATCAAAACACTTGGGCAGGGAGCCAACCACATCGGCCAGACCGCCGGTCTTGATAAATGGAACTGCTTCTGATGCAACAAACAAAATCTTCTTCATGGAACTTATCCTCCTCAATGCAATCTGCCCCCCTGGAGCTGTAGCAATACCCCAGCAGACTCTGAACATTTTAGACTATTATACAATATTCGGACAGATTTAGGAAGCATAATCTTCATAAAAATTGTTATAGTTCACGGGGCGGGGAAAACTGGACGGAAACAGACGTCAAGCTGGCTTGCAAGA
>CAJTOV010000034.1 GCA_910577765.1 uncultured Lachnospiraceae bacterium | reverse complement strand
CGAAGGATTTTTAAGGAAATATGTGCTGTTGAAATAGAGGATGATGTGAGCTTTACTTTAGAAGATATTTATGATATTCGTGAAACAGATGATTATCCCGGTATACGTGTCTCTTTAAAGGCGAACTATCCTCCCATCCGTGTACCTCTCCGTAAGCAACACCTATATTGACGCAGGAGGATATGCACATGAATGATTACAGCAAAATCACAGCCCTTTACTCCCGCCTATCCGTGGGGGACGAGGACAGGGACGGCGGCGAGAGCAACAGCATACAGAACCATGGCGGTATTTTTTTGCGTTCTTCCCCTTCATGCAGACCGCCAGCCGGAGGATCAGCGCCCCGGCAATGCCGACACCAGGTCCGCCGGCTCCAGGCTCGGCGCCGGGGAGGCAGACGCCATCGAAAATCCGTCCTGGATGGAGAGCAGCTTTGCGGAGAGGTCCGTGTTCCGCAGATGGTGGTTCGACATGACCGGCTTCGGTCAGGAAGAGGCGCATTTTTTTCCCTTCCATCCCATAGGGGACTCGTGGGAGAGGACGTCAAAGACGATCATGTGCCGGGTGTCCGGGTCAAACCCTTCCAGAGCCATGATATCGTGTCCGGCCAGCTTCTGCGCTCCGGACTTCTGCCTGGCCTTCGCCAGCATTTCCCCGATGGTCTGGGGCTTTCCCGGCAGACGGTAATTTGCCTGGACCTCCCGGATCAAATCCATGCACTCCTTGTTTGGCAGGGAGCGCAGCTTCGCCATGAGGCTTTCCGCTGTATCCCTTGCAGCCTGGTTCCTTGACAGGCGCCAGGTCATGTAAATTTCATTCAGGACAGCGTTCGGGTCTGTACTCTCAATCTGGTACGCCATCCTCATTTCCGCTTCGTTCAGTTTCATTGCGTTCTCTTTTCTGTTTCAGCTGTCAATCCATGTCGAAATATGAGTTTTATCGGTTATAACCGTTAAAAACGCTTCTACCGCTTGAAAATCCAGTATATCCGTGATATCATAAGAACAACCCAAGAAGGGAGACAGATCAATATGATTAAACGGGAAACCTATATGAGCCGTATCCGTCCTTTCATCGGAAACGACCTGGTAAAAGTCCTGACTGGTATCCGCCGAAGCGGCAAGTCGGTCATGCTGGACCTGATTAAAGAGGAACTATGCGCCTCCGGTGTGGACGGCAGCCAGTTCATCGCTATCAACTTTGAGAATATGAGCAACACCCATCTCTGTACCGCCGTGGCGCTCCATGATGAAATCATCCGTCGGGCTTCGGAAATCAAAAGTAAGGTCTATCTTTTCTTTGACGAAATACAGGAGGTGGACGCCTGGGAAAAATGTATCAATTCTTTTCGCGTGGAACTGGACTGCGATATTTACATCACCGGTTCCAATGCAAAACTGCTTTCCGGCGAATTGGCGACCTATCTGGCCGGACGGTATGTGGAGTTTGTGGTCTATCCCTTCTCCTTTGCGGAATTTATCGAGCTGTACCACACTGTCTATCCGAATACAGATAACCGCCAGTGCTTCAGCAAGTATCTGACCGCAGGCGGTATGCCCTACCTGTCCAACCTGCGCTATGACGAAACGGCCAGCCGCCAGTATTTGCGAGACCTGTTCAACTCCGTGGAACTCAAAGATATCGTCAAGCGAAACAACATCCGGGATGTGGACATGCTGGAACGGATCATTGCCTATGTGACCTCCAATATCGGCACGACTTTTTCCTCCACCGCCATTTCCAAGTATCTGAAAAGCGAGGGACGGTCCGTATCACCGGAGACAGTGTTGAGTTACATCAAGGCCTGTACTGACGCCTTTCTGTTTTACCAGGTGAAGCGGCAGGACTTACAGGGCAAGAAGATACTCACCGTCAATGAAAAATACTATGTGGCCGATCATGGTATCCGGGAAGCCGTGTTCGGAGGCAATATGAAGGATATCAACCTGGTGCTGGAAAATATCGTCTACACGGAGCTCCTGCGCCGGGGCTACACCGTTACCGTTGGCAAGGCAGGCGACAAGGAGATCGACTTCGTATGTGAGGATCATGGGAACAAGCTATATATCCAGGTGGCTTACCTGCTGGCCTCGGAAGATACCATAGAGCGGGAGTTTGGTGTCTATGACCGTGTCCGCGACAACTTTCCCAAGTATGTCATCACCCTGGATGAATTTGATATGAGCCGCAACGGGATTAAGCACCGCAATATCCGGGATTTTCTGCTGCAGGAGGAATGGAACTGATATGCCATCCGCCCTTTCGTGCCAGGCAGAAAATGAATGAAACATAGTCCTGAAATGCAAACAGCCGCAGGTATTTCGCCTGCGGCTGTTCCAAACTTATTCTATTTCTTCCGGTTCCTCCATCTCCAGCCAATCCTCAAAGGACTGCCTGGAAATTAATAGAATTAAGGGCGAAATTTTGGAGTCTTGATATCCCCAGTGGTTATTTTTTTAATAAGATGCTCCGCACCAGCATCCATCCTGGTACCGCATACAGATAAAATGCATATGCCAGACTTTCTGCCGGCGCACTGACAGCAGCCAATGGAAATGCACAGGCAATACTCCATGGAATCAGCCCGGCAATGACAATGACGGATGTTTCAAGATTGATTGCCAGTTCCTGCCTGCTTTGTACCAGTGTCCGGGTCAGCTCGCAGGTCAGCATAGAGGCAAGGGTCTGATTGCAGCTGACCGCACATGTGGCGACAGACACAATGATTGTGGCAATATATACGCTGCTTCCGGCAGCCAGGGCTGCAACCTGCTGTTTTAAACGGGTCAGAAGTCCGGTGGAACTGAAAATCCCAAAATAGGAAGATGATATGGCTACAATCACGCCAAGTTCCGCCATGGACTTCAGCCCTCCTCCGTCAATCAACACGGCCAGTTCCGGCATAGCCACATGATATCCGTTGACCATGGCCTCTGCCACCTCCTTCAGGCTCATCCCCTGTACGCTTACACAGATTGCGGCGGCAGAGATAATACTGATCATCATGATCTGTTCCACCTGTATACGGAGAAGCCCCAAAATAATAATAAGGATTGCCGGAAGCAGCACAATACCGCCAAGGTCAAAGGACTGCCGGAACAGCTCTGTGTCCGCCGCTGCTGCTGCATGGGCACTGATTCCGCTTCCCAGACAAAGATACCATATGGCTGTGGCCGCAAACGGCACCAGCACAACACGGAATACCTGAACAATATTGGCGTATATATCCGTCTCTGTCAGGTCACAAATAAGCAGTGCACTGGAGGACAAAGGCGAACACTGTTCTCCGAAATAGATACCGGACATAACCGCGCCTCCAATATATGCAGGCGGAATTCCGATTGCCCTGCCAATGCTGGCACAGATCACCCCCATAGTGGAAACCGTTCCAAACGATGTTCCGGTCAGCATGGACATTCCGCAGCACAGCAGAAATGTCAAAAGAAGATAATACCTGGGCACCATGCTGGCAGCCGAATAGTATACAATACTCGGAATCGTTCCCGAAGCACGCCACAGTGCGGTCAAAAAACCGATGAGAACGAAAATTCTTAAAATTGTCCGGGAATTCCATATTCCCTGCCAGACCATGCTCCCCAGCTGCCTCATGGAGTATCCGCAGTACCGTGTATAAATACAAAAACAGACCAGGCCACCCCCCAAAGCATACACCACGGACACTCCCGTCACAACGCATCCCAGCAACAGGACCGCAAAGATCAGCAGCACAACTGCTTCCGCCATATTGTTTGTCTCCCTTTTGTATCACAAGTATCAGCCCCATACTGCATCCGGACAGCCACAACTCTGTTCTCTGTCCGGATTAAACGTCCCCTGAGCTTTCCGGTTCTGCAAAATGGCATGCCGCCAGATGTGCGTCTCCCACCGGTTTCAGTGCAGGTATCTCCCTGCGGCATAATTCCGTTGCCGCCTTGCACCGTGGATGAAAGGGACACCCGGAAGGCATGTGCATGGGACTTGGCACTTCCCCGGCCAGTCGGACTCTTTCCCGCCCCTGTTCTTCATAATAATCCGTAACCGGAACCGCAGATAAAAGCGCCTGCGTATAAGGATGCACCGGATGTTCATACAGCCGGGAGGATCTGGTTACCTCCACCAGATGTCCCAGATACATAACCCCAATCCGGTCGCTTATGTGGCGTACTACGGCCAGGTCGTGGGCTACGAACAGATAGGTGATTCCCAGCTCCCGCTGGATCTTCTTGAACAGATTTATGATTTGAGCCTGAATTGATACATCCAGGGCGGAAACCGGCTCGTCACAGACAATCAGCTCCGGATTGCAGGCCAGTGCCCTGGCAATCCCCAGACGCTGACGCTGTCCGCCGCTCATCTCATGGGGAAATCTGTGGCTCATTTCCGGATCCAGCTCCACAATCCGCAGAAGCTCATAAATACGTGCGGTAATTTCCTCCTGGGTTTTGTTTTCCTTCCCGCAGATAACCGCTTCCCTCAGAATCGAATAGACCGAACTGCGGGGATCCAGAGAACTGTACGGGTCCTGAAAGATCAGCTGTATCTCCCTGCGGTACGGGGCAAATTCCGCCTTTGGAAGACTGCCGATTTCCTTTCCCTTGTAGCAGATGCGCCCTTCTGTGGGAGTATGGATACCCAGAATACATTTCCCGGTAGTGGTCTTTCCGCAACCGCTTTCTCCTACCAGGCCAAAGGTCTCTCCCTTCCGGATGGAGAAGGAGATATTGTCCACTGCTTTCACTGTTTTGCGGTCCAGACCGAATATTCCCTTTGAGACCGGAAAATACATTTTCAGTCCTTCGACTTTCAGAAGAGGTTCCTTCCTGGAATCCGGTTCCTGCCCTGCTTTCACTTCTTTTGGGGAAGCAGGCATTCCGGCAGCTTCAGACCGGTGCAGATCCGGCTCCCCCGCCCGGCAGCAGGCTGCAAAATGCCCGCCGCCCAGATCCGTAAGCTCCGGCGCCCGCTCATCCCGGCATCTCTGGCAGGCATAGGCACACCTGGGAAGAAATGCGCAGCAGTCCGGAAGTCTGGACAATAGCGGCGGAGCTCCCATAATCGGAATCAGATCCTGTTCCTGCCGGTCCTGAAGCCTTGGCACGGATTTTAAGAGACCCAGGGTATACGGATGTTCCGGATGTGTAAGAATCTGCTCTGTGGTGCCTGACTCCACGATTTTTCCGGCATACATCACATAGACGCGCTGGGCGTACCGGGTCACCAGTCCCAGATTATGGGTAATGATAACCAGGGACTTCCCATATTTGTGAACCAGCTCCACCAGAAGGTCCATTACCTGGGCCTGTGTGGTCACATCCAGGGCCGTGGTGGGCTCGTCTGCAATGATCAGTCTGGAATCGCAGGCCACACTGATGGCAATCATGACTCTCTGACGCATTCCGCCGCTCATTTCAAAGGGATAGCATTTCATTCTTGCTTCCGGGTCCGGGATTCCCACCGCTGCCAGTGCCTCTACCCCCTTTTTCCATGCCTCCTTCCGGCTTACATGGGCGTGGGTGCGGATCACGTCCGTCAGCTGCTGCCCCACCGTCAGAACCGGATTCAGTGAGGTCATTGGCTCCTGAAAAATCATGGATATTCCGGCTCCTCTCACCCCGCGCATCTCTTTGGAGCGGGCATCCTGTTCCAGAATATTCTTCCCCTCAAACAGCACTTCCCCGCCCAGAATTTTCCCCGGCGGCGTCTGTACCAGCTGCATTACAGACATCTGCGTCACGGATTTTCCACATCCGCTCTCCCCTACGATGGCAATGATCTCCCCCTGGTCCACATAATAGGAGACACCGCCCACAGATTTTACTTCTCCCTCTGCGGTAAAAAAGGAGGTTCTTAAATGTTTTACTTCCAACAGTTTCCCAGCCATTTACAATTTCCCCCTTAACCGGGGATCAAGCGCATCCCGAAGGCCGTCCCCTACCACATTAAATGAAATAATCAGTACAATAATACAAATTCCCGGAATGATTGCCAGCCAGGGCGCCTGCATCAAATATGCATAAGCATCCGAGACCATATTTCCCCATGTGGCAGTAGGCGGACGGATTCCCACTCCCAGATAGCTCAAAGAAGATTCTGTCATAATGGCATTGCCCAGATTAATCGTATAGAGCACGATCAGGGAAGGAAACGCATTGGGCAAAAGATGGCCCAGGAGAATCTTCCTCTCAGACTGTCCTACCAGCCTGGATGCGGTAATATAATCGTTTTCCTTCAGTGAGAGAACCAGACCATTGACCATGCGGATATAGGTAGGAACCATTCCGATTCCGATGGCCAGCGTCAGGCTGGCCACTCCCGTGCCCATGATTGCCGCGATAATCAGGGTAAACACAATACCTGGTATGCTTAAGATAATGTCTGTGGCTCCCATGATCCCCCGGCTTACCATACTGTCCATATATCCGGCCACCAGTCCCAGCCCGATTCCGATCACTGCCGCAAAGCTTCCGGAAAGCAGACTGACATACATGGAAACCCGTCCGCCGAAGATGATCCGGCTAAAAACATCCCGCCCGAGAAAGTCCGTTCCCAGCAGATGGGCTGCTGATGGGGCCTGCAGCTTTTCCACCAGGTTCTGAACAGCAGGATCATATGGCGCAATCCATTCTGCAAACACAGAAGTGAACAAAAATAAAATCAGAACTCCTGTACATACCTTCATGATCACACCGCGGCCAAAGAATATGCGCAATGCCTGCTTCCGGTTCCGGGCGCGGGTGTCTCTCTGCATTTTTGCAAAATCCTTATCCATGTCATCACCTCATTGCCTTTCTCACACGGGGGTCGATGAGACCGTAAGCAATATCTACAAACATATTACAGAACACGGTGACCATAGAGATAATCAGCACACAGCCCTGCACAATAAAATAATCCCGCTGCTGTACTCCGGAGACCAGCATCTGGCCGATTCCGGGAATATTGAATACATTTTCAATGATGACAGCTCCTGCCACAATGTTACGCATTTGCAGGCCAATGATGGTCACTACAGGAATCAGTGCATTTTTTAATGTGTATCTGAAAATAATCCTGCCTTCCGAAAGCCCGTTGGCCCTTGCCGTGCGCACAAAATCCTGATTGATTACCTCCAGCATATTGGACCGTGTCTGACGGGCCAATATCGCTGTGGTGTAAATGGCATTGACCACTACCGGCCAGAATGCCTTATGTAAGTATTCTCCAAAGTTCACCCACGGAGCCGTGTAACCCTGCAACGGAATCAGATGAAAATGCAGCCCCAGTACAATCACACCGAAAATTGCCACCAGAAAACGCGGTGCTCCCAAAAAGAAATTGACTATCAGGGTCAGCCCCTGGTCCACCCAGGTCCCCCTTTTAACCGCGGACAGGATCCCCACCAGAATCCCGGTCAGGACGCCAAAGACCAGGCCTGGCAGCCCGATGGATATGGTATTGGGAAGCCGCTCATTCATATAGGCAGTCACATTCCTTGCATTGAGAATTGATTTACCGAAATCCCAGTGAAACACAATGCCCTTAATCCAGTTTAAGTACTGTACAAGTACCGGATTATCCAGTCCATAGGTATCCCTGTACTCCTGAATGGCTTCTGCACTGGCCGAATCCCCCAGGGCAATGACAGCGGGATCGCCAGGCAGAAACTGCATCAGGATAAACACAAGAAATGAGACCAGAAGCACCAGCAGCAGAGCCGTGACAATTTTTTTCCAAATATACCTGATCATGCTTTGTCCTCATACTCTCATAATGCAACAGATAATACTACCTGTCCAGCCACGCATTTCCCAAATCGGCGACAGAATAGAATATCTCTCCAATTCCGGAATCCTTTACATAGTCATTTACAACAAACAGTGTGGCAACCTCTGCCAGATTGTACACAATACAGTATTCATCCGACAGAAGACGGTTGGCCTCTCCTACAGATCCTACGGCCTCTTCCTCATTTTTGGCCATAACCGAGGCAGCCAGCGCTTCTTCCACATCGTCCGGCCGCAGCAGATTGTTCAGCCCCAGCACATGTCCGGAAAGATTCTGGCGGAACATGGATGCCATCTGCATGGGAACGCTTACATAGACGCTGGAGCCGTGGAGCCACATGCCTTCTCCCCAGCCCGACTCTGCCGAATTGGCATCAGCCCCTGAAAGAATCGTCAGTTCCACGCGGATTCCCACCTGGGCCAGATAGGACTGGATGATGGTTGCGGCATTTTTCAGTGCAGAGGAATCCTCTGTTTTCAAAGAAATATCAAAGCCGTCGGCATAACCGGCCTGGGCAAGAAGTTCCTTTGCTTTCTCCGGATTATATTCGTATCCCTGGACCGTATCACTGTAATAATGGCCTCCTACACCAAACTGGTTTCTGACACTGCCGTAATTGCCCCACACGGCACTGACCAGCGCATCTGCGTCAATGGCATGACAGATGGCCTGCCGTACCAGAAGATTTCCGGTGGGGTCCCCTCCCTTCTGGTCCAGGGAGTTAAAGCATAAAAGGTATGAGTGGGATTTCACCGCACATGTCTTAATTTCATACCCGGAGGCAGTAAGGGCATCTGCACTTTCTGCACTCAGGGCCAGAATCGCATCCACCTCTCCTGACTGGAGCGCCGCACTGGACACCAGCGGATCTGTATAGATGATATATTCAATGGAATCCAGCTTCACCTCTCCTCCCCAGTAGTCATCCCGTCTGGTAAACACCTTGGATACGTCATAGTTCCATTCTGTCAGCTCATAAGGGCCTGTCCCGCATGGGTGCTCCTTACAGTACTCTTCTCCATGCTCCTCAAAGAATGTGGGGGAGAACATGTAGCCGCATTCCCTGGAAAAAGCGTAAGGAAGAATGGAGCTCCACTGGTTCAGGTTAAGCTGTACCGTGTACTCGTCTATGACCTCCACAGACTCAATGGACGAAAGCAGCGCCTCTACCTTTGCCCCCACCTCCAGATAGTGGTCCAGATTCCACTTTACCGCCTCCGCGTCCAGTACAGTCCCGTCCGCAAAGGTAACGCCTTTTCGCACATGGAATGTATAGGTCAGTGCCTCCGGATCATAGGAGTAATCCTCCAGAAGCCATGGATCCACGGTTCCCTGGGCATTGGGCCGGAACAGGGATTCATAGACCGGCCAGGAATAGTAATAATCCACGCCTGCGCCTGTAAGATCAAAGTTCAGCATGGTGTGGACGCTTTCTGAATTCACAGCGATCTTCAATGTGCCTCCTGGATTGTCTGCCGGACTCTCTGCCTGCGCCTTTGTGGTCCCACTCCCGGCAGTATCTCCGGCTGCATCCTTCTGATCTGCCGGATTGCCCCCGCAGCCAGTCAAAAGTCCTGCTGCCATAACAGCAGCCATCATAAGTGCCATCCCCTTCTTCATGAATATACCTCCCTTGTTGTATGATGTACTCGGTTTATGGATTATGGCGGCCCATCAAACGGGGACTCTTCCCGCCCCTAAAAAGTATCCGGAACCAGCTTATCCGTAGGTCCGCAGAATCCCTTCTGCTTCCGCACGGCAAAGGCATCCTCCGGATGGTCTACATAACGGGATTCCAGTCCGGCCCACTTTCCGTCGCTTAAGAAGCAGGTCATGGGGGAATAATAAAAATGGTAGCCGGTATAATCATAATGTTCCATCACATAATCATTGGTCCGGGACTGGAATACATGGCGTCCGGTGTCCAGCATGGCATACATGGCTGCACGGAACGAATAATGAATGCCCGTGAAGCGGTAGCCCCATGCAAGCAGCTTTTCTGCATCCTCTGCCTTGTCCCCCGGATCCAGATCCGGATACCAGAAGGGTATTTTCACATGTTCTGCCACTTTCCTGGCAGCCCCAAGCTTCCCCCCATACCGCTTTGACCGGTTCACCTCCAAAGGACAGATCATATCTGCCCCGGCCTCGATATACCGTTCACACCGCTCTGCAAATCCGTCGAAATCCTCATCCAGTTCATGCTTGCAGCTGGCCAGAAGCAGGCAATTGGTTCCTGCCATACCGTCCTTTGCCGCCCTCAGCCGGTACACGGTATCTTCTATGGAAGCCAGCCCCGGACGGCTAAGCTCCCTGCCATCTGTGATCAAAATACAGTCTGCCCCTGCCCTGGCCATCCGCTTACAGCCATGATACGTCTGAAGCGGTCTTCCGAATCCCTCGTCCGCATCCACGAACAGCGGCATATCGGTCATGTAGGTGATTCTTTCGATCATATGACAGTACTCATCCACAGATAGAAGGTTCAGATCCGGAATGCCTGTCTGGGAGCATGCAAAATCGCTGCTGGAGATCATTACCATCTGGAATCCATTCATCTCTGCCGCTCTTGTTGAAATACAATCATAAATCTCCGGCACATAGTAGAACTGGTTTTCGTCCAGATACTCTCTTAATGTTTTTTTAGCCATCTGACTTCTAACCACCTTTCTGTTGTAAGTAGTTTCATGATAGCACAAATATATTTTTCAGAAAATAGAAGTAGTTTGCACAAATTTTCCGCTTATATTATCCACTATGGATATGTCTTTCTGTAAATTAATTTAGTATGATTATGGGTATACTAAATATGGTAAGGAGGTGCCCTGACATTGCTGTTTGCGATTATTCCACACACCTTTGACGACCTGCTGTCAAAATTTCCTGAGGGAATCCTCTCTGTACGCCGCCACCCGCCTGACCAGGTTTTCTCTTCCGTACGTATTGTAAAAAAAAACGCTCCTCTGACAGAGGAACATCTTTCACAGAAAGAGTGCCTTTTCTTTTTCTATGATCTGGCCGCCCATGAACCAGGCCGCAGCCACGGCTGCCTTCTGGAGATTCCGGAAGACATATCCTATGTGGATGCCGGTTTTGGCTGCCTATGTCATATACTGACCTTATTGACGGAATCCTGTCCGGACCTTTACCGTATTTTGGAAGCCCAGTATCAGCTTACACTTACACAGCAGTTCATGGATACACTACAGAATGGCTATCATGTCCGCATGAGGGATCTGCAGCAATCCATATCGGCTTATCTGGAAAAGAAGATCCTGGTAATTGAGCCTTCACCTATACAGGAAAACGCCTATTCTTCCTCCACGTTTTTTGAACAGATCCCGGAACATTCCCAGATTATCGGTTATCTGAATCAGGCTCCCATATATTATGGAAGAACCCCAAGAAAAGATATGGGCCTCTGTCTGATTCTTCCGGTATACCGTTTTGGGGAAATTATAGAATTTCTGATTGTGGGGAACTGCCAGGAAAAGCCCCAGGCATTGTTCTGCTCTGCCCTTAAGACCGTCCTTTCTGCATTGTCCATTGAATACGAGATGCGCCAGTCCGTGTTTACGGTAGTAAACCGGTCCAGAAACGAACTTATGGATGCCATCACCAATTCCGGCCACCTGAGTCCGGCTACCATTGTAGAGTGGGCCGGACTTCTCGGATTTAAGTCCAGGCGCCTTTATATTGTTATGTGCTTTGACTTTGTGCCTATATCAGAGAAGACGTCAGTGGGACTTTCCGTTTATTATGAAATCCTGGAATTCATGATTCATTATTACCATCCCAATGACTACTATTTTCTCCGCACCTTTCCAGACAGCCTGTATATGATTGGGCAGTTTCCTCTGGATTCTCCCGAGAAAGCGCAGGAAAAATCGCTGGCAACCTGCCAGCAGATTGAACATCTGTTAAAAACCAAACTTATAGTCAAAAAAATGTTTGCCGGGGTTGGTACCACACAACAGCAGATCCCAGACATCAGCCAGAGCTATCAGGATGGAAAAAAAGCCTTAAAAATAGCCCATACCACAGATGAATCCATTATCTGTTATGAAACACTTGGAATTTTGCGGCTTCTGGGCAACATTCCGTCCGGTGAAGCGGTAGACAGCTATATTCCCCGCTGCTTAAAGAATTTACAGGAATACGATTTAAAATACAACACCTGTCTTCTGGAGACACTAAGAACCTATTATTCCGTAAACTGTAATGCCGCCCAGGCGGCAAAGCTGCTTTTTATCCATTACAAGACCATGCTGAACCGGCTGGAGCGGATTGCCCAGGTTTTAGACTGCGATTACAATGACAGTCATATCCGGCTGGAAATCGAACTGGGGATCCAGATCATTCAGCTGAACGGTTCAAAAAACAGGGAGAAAGACAGATGCCCCTCTCAACCGGGCGGATGCACGTAATGGGGAGATTCTGTAAAATATGCAAGGCTGCTACATAACTATGTCCTCTGCATATAATCTATTATATCACCCCATCACGAGGAACATATGCCTACAATAAGCCTTTGCATGATTGTCAGAAACGAGGAAACGCATATTGCCCGCTGCCTGGACAGCGTGGCAGAGCTGGTGGATGAGATTATCATCATAGACACCGGTTCCCATGACCGGACGGCAGAGATCGCGTCCCGGTATACGCCCAGGGTCTATCCTTATCCATGGAAGGATGACTTTTCCGATGCCAGGAACTATTCCTTTTCCAAGGCAGCCATGGACTACTGTATGTGGATGGATGCCGACGACGTCCTGGACGGGACGGAGCGGGACAAATTCCTGCTGCTGAAAGAGACCCTGCCGCCGGATACGGATATGGTGATGATGAAATACCACACGGCCTTTGACGAAGCAGGCCGGCCCTGCTTTTCCTATTTCCGGGAAAGATGGATTCGGAACCGGGCCGGATACCGCTGGGTAGGCGCTGTCCATGAAGTGATTCCGCCCAAGGGCCGGACGGTCTATTCCGATATTGCCATCAGCCACAGGAAAGAAGGCCCCGGGGACCCTGACCGGAATCTGAGAATATACCGCAAGATGCTTGCAGAGGGAACGCCCCTGGAACCGCGGCACCAGTATTACTACGGAAGGGAGCTGTACTACCACAGGCAGTACGAAGAAGCTGTCTCCGTGCTCCTCCGGTTCCTTCTTGAAGAGGAAGGATGGGTGGAAAATAAGATAGAAGCCTGTTCTGTCTGTGCAGGCTGCTATTATCAGCTTGGAAAGGATCAGGAGGCGCTGTGTATGCTTCTGCGCAGTATGAGCTTTGATCTGCCCAGGGCAGAGCTGTGCTGTGAGATCGGGAAGCATTTCCTGGACCGGGGAAAGCTCCACAATGCCGTCTACTGGTATGAAGCTGCGCTGCACGCGCCCAAACAGGACCAGTCCGGCGGGTTTGTCCTGCCGGACTGCTATGATTATATTCCGCTTTTACAGCTTTGCGTATGCCACGACCGGCTGGGAGACCGGAAGAAGGCAATGGAATACAATGAACGGGCCGGAGCCTGCAAGCCCTATTCCCAGGCATACCTTTATAACAAACAGTATTTCGAAAGCCTGTAATCCGGAAGGAAAAAGGACCGGCGTCTGCCGGCCCTTTTTCGATATTATCTGTGTTTCCCGTCTTTCCGTCTGACAGCCATGATTCCCAGGGCTCCGGCTGCCCCGCTTAGGAGCAGCACTGCCCAGAGCGGATTCCGGCTTCTGTCTCCGGTCTTTGGAAGATCCATCCACCCCAGAGGGACATCCTCCTCCAGCAGATAGACAAATTCCTGGATCTCCGGGTCCCATATCTTAATATAGGTTTTGGGCACACCGTCTTCCCATACAGTGACGGTATCCGGGCTGTTGGGATCATTGGGGTCAGGCAGGCCGCCCTCCGGCGGTGTGGGATCAGCCGGTGTTTCCGGCGGCGGATTCCCCGGAGTCGGGGGCGGGGTGTTCCCCCCGCCGCCTCCGCCTCCACCGCCGCCAGGCGGGGTCGGTTTGCCGGGCTCCCAGGGCTTCTCCGTGCCGTCGCGGACATAGCGGAGAATGATGATCTGGTCACCGTGCTCTGTGGAGGAAGCCCACTCCTTATCGGGCATGTACTCGTAGTCGCCGTCCTTCCCGGTCTCACCGTACCCGGAATTGTGAAACTTATACTGATACCACGTTGTACCGTCGGGCGTGTGTTCCGGTTTCTGCTGAATATGCTCCGCATAGACCTCCTGGCCCAAAGGTGCTTCGATGGTCTCAATGTGGGACATTCCCTCAAAGGTATAGGAATACTCTCCGTCATCCTCCAGCGTACCGCCAAATGTATCGTCGCCTTCGCCCTCTGCCTCGTCCTGTATGTCGTCCGGCTGGCCATTGACTCTCCCCTGGCCCTGGGTTATTGCTGTCCGCTCTCCGGCCTGCGCGTTTCCTCCGGAAGGCCCGCCGCTGACCGGTTTCCTGTAATAATACTCATGGACCACCTTGTAGGAACCTTTTGGTAAAACGGAACCTTCTACGGTCCGGACGTAGCGCAGGATAATGATCTGGTCCCCCGGCTCTGTGGCATAGACCCCCTGCATTCCGTCATCCGGGCGGTAGGTAGAGCCAAACACATAGTAATCGTCCGACACATTGCCGCCCTGGACCACCTTCCCATACGCGTGTCCGTCGTAGACATATTCATAGGGACAGGCCATCTCGTCGCCCTTCTGATTGTAATACACGGAAGGATGGGGAATCTGTGGGACTACATTCACCTTATGCAGCTCTTTGCGTGCCTCTGCCGTCAGGTCCACGGGATCAGTGGTCATAATCACACTGGTGCCTTCCCGGATATCGCCGTTCTCTCCCCGCAGATAGTATACATGAAGAATCTTGTAAGAGCCTTTGGGAATATGCCGGTAATAACGCAGGATAATGACCTGCTCCCCTTCCTTGGTTGCGGTTACATGGTCTTTGCCGTCCTCCGGTTCATAGGTACATTCCTTCCCGTTATACAGAAGCACTCCTTCACGGATAATCCCCGATGCATCGTAGGAAGATTTCTGGTCATCAATTCCTTCATAGCCGGACACTGCCCCATTCCCGTCGCCGGACCGGCTCAGGGCGTTGGAGGGCGATGCCTGGTCATCCGTCAGAATAGCTTCCCAGTCAGAGGCCGTGGCCCTGTCATCAATCAGCTCCATGTCACCGTCATACTCGTCATCCTCTGTTTCCCCGTCTGTGTACACGGTCACAGCCAGATCCGACGGCGTCGCCTTGTTCACCGGCTTTACCTCCTGTTCCGGTGTGTCTGCGTTGGACGGTGTTGCTTTCGCCCCTGGCAGAGCCGGAGCTTTTTCCGGCTGCTGGACAGCATCCTCTGTCCCTGGCTTCCAGTCAGACCCGGTAGCCAGGTTGAAGACGGCTGCCCCAGGGTCCTCTCCTGACACGGTGCCATAAGCTGACTGGAAATAGGTATAGGCATGGGCGCCGAATATATTCTGCGTAATCACGTTCTCGTCGGTATAAGGAGCGTCATCCAGCTTCAGTCCGCCTACACTGGAAAGGATACTGCTGCCTTCGCAGGTATAGTTTCCGTCGTCGTCACGGAAATAGTACTCATGTATGACCTTGTAGGCGCCTTCCTCCCTTGAGAAATGGTTGGTAAAGGTTACCGTGGATGTATTGTCCGTCCCGCTTCGGCCGCTTCTTCCCCGCTTCCACCCGGTTGAGGTGGTCAGGGCGCCTACGGTTCCGCTGTCCGTATAGCTTAACTGAAAGGCATCGCTTTTGTTTGTCTCCTCTACCTTATACCAGCCGGCCTCCGGAAGCTGGACAACGCCGCTTTCTCCCGGTGCAAGCTTCACCTTCTGGCCCACCGGATTTCCATACACGTCCTTGACCTGGAAGGTATAGGTATGATCCAGGAGCTCCTCGCCGGGGCCATAGGGAGTCTTGGTGATGGTAACGGAGCGGGGACCCAGAACCTCCACATCCACCGGAGCCTGGGAGGTAGTGCTTTCCGTCTCCTCCACAGCCATCTGGAATGCTGCCGGGGTTCCCCGGTCAATGGTTTCCATGATCTTGTAGCTTCCGGCGCTCAGCCCTTCCAGCCGTACCTTGTCACCGGCTTTTATCTTGACGGCGGTGCCCTCCCGGTCCGTCACATCACTTCCGGAAACCGCCACACCGTTTTTTAAAACACTGTAACCGGTAATAGGCTGGTCATTCTGGTCCAGAACCGTGTAATAATAATACACCTGTCCGTCCGGGGTATTGTCCGGTGCCTTTGTAATCTCCATCCAGTCCCTGCCGGAACCTATGGTTTGGGTATAACGGGTATCGGAAGCCATGCAGGTGCTGGTAGTCGTCTGTTCTCTGTAATAGGTAAACTTTACCCGGATACTGGTAATGTTATCATCATACCGTGCCAGAAGAATACGGCTGCCTGGAAGCAGGTACCGGTTATTGATACTGTTTATCTTTCCCACTGTACCTGAATACTTGTAGCCCTTTTCCACACCCTCACTGTCGGTCCAGGTTCCCTTAATACCAAGCTGGGCTTTGGTTCCCTCAGCCACCCCCAGAATCTCATCAAAGGTTACCTTGGCATAGACTACATCCTCCGGTATACCGGTTTTATAGTTATAAAACACATTGACCTTGGGATTATTTTCTTTTGTATGGGTGATGGTCCTGGTGGAAGTGACCAGCTTAGGCACCGTGACGGAAAATCCTCCGCTCCCCGAATAATTATATTCCCTCACTGCATATGTGCCTTTGGGCAGGTGGTCCAGCTGGTACTGCTCTCCGGATTTCACCGGGCCTACAGTTCTCTGATAGCCGGTGTCTGTTCCGCTTCTGGTGGTTACCTCATAGTAATACTGCTCAGGATCTCCCTGGTTTCCGGGGGCCGTGATGATCAGTTTCCCGTAATTGCCGTTAATATGTACCTGGCCTTCCTCACCCTGGGGCACCTGGACCACCCGCTGTCCCACATAGACGGAAAAGCCCTTGGGGCCGGTCAGCTCCTCAATCAGATAGGACCCCTGGTCCAGGTCGTCCCACTGGATACTGTCCCCAGGCCCGACCCGCTTAACAGAAAGCTGGTCCCCGGCTCTCCCGGTCAGGCCGGAACTGTATTCCTCTATAGCAGAATTCCCATTCCACCCCCCCCCCACGGGTCTGGGGCTTCCTGGTAAGCCGGAAGTAGCTGACGTTCTCTGCGTCATTTTCCTTGGAAATCATGATCTTTCCGCCGGGCTTGCCAATGTTGATGGTTAAATCCCTGGCACTGCCGGTGCCCCCATTGGAGCCCTCCACGATCTTGGCCGGCATGGTGCTTTCGCACTCAGCCGTACCCATACTCCATTCATATCCGTCGTCATCCTGGAACTTAAGACCGTTTGTCACCTCACTTACGGTAACCGCAACCGGAGTATTGAAGCTGAGTACCTGCTCCTCCCCGCCTTGGATGGTTACCAGCAGGGCATTGTCGTTGCCGTCTACCGCCTCCACTCCCTTCCCCAGAGAGGGATCGGCAAGAACACTTTTCAGTGACTCGTTGTCATGGCCAAAGCCGTCGATCCGGAAGACATATTCCTGGTTACGTGCCTGGTCATATATCTCATTCGGCAGACCCTCTTTGTCTATCCGCTTTGCAATTTTCAAAGTATAGGAGGTGGTCCCCTGGGCAAAAACCGCCACTCCCGCAGCCAGTATGACCATCAATGTAAGAATGGCTGTGGCAAAAAGCCGCTTTCTTTTCCTCTCCTTTCCCGCGTCCACTTCTTTTATCTCCTTTCTTAATTTTTTCCGCCTGGCCCCAGGCGTCCCGTCTCACCTGGCCCCCAGCCGCTCATTGACCAGGGCCGCAATTTCCTCCATCCGGCTTTCCAGATAAGGCCCCGGACATTCTGTCTGGCCGGAAAACATCTTGTGAAGGGTCAGGTTCCCCTCTGGGTTTCCGGTGAAATCCAGCCTGGTGATTCCGTTGCGCCGGCAGATATCCGTGCACAAAGTAATCAGCGTCTCAAAGGCCTGGTCGCTTACATGCCAGCTTCCCCCTGTCTCGTCATTGGCCACCTCAATGGTGACTGCCTGATGATCGTTCTCCCTGCTGCTGGAGGTCCAGGCCCGGTTGCTTTCCTCCACATAGAGGGCGACCCGCCCGCTGCTGTCAATGGCATAATTGGAAGACGCCCGCCGGTCCCTCTGGGAAAAGTTCTCCCCCACGGTCTCCAGACTGAGATCTCCTGCCATATGGTGGATGGTCAGCTTCCGAATCCTGTCTTTCCGGGGGAAATCCCCGTTGGGCGACAGCCGGATATAGTCCGTCAGCGGACTGTTTCTGGCAATCACCTCTGCCTCTTCCCTGGCTGTAAGGGCTCTTCCCACCAGATCCGGCTGGCCGGAAACAGACACCAGACACAAGGCAGCCGTTCCCAGGGCCAGCAGGCAAAATCCTGTCAAAAGCCATTGTACAGGACGAAATTCCTTTTTGTCAGTCTCCAGACTCATCCCCCCTTCACCCCCATACTCAGGTACCACCCATATCCGTAAATCAGGGCAAATATGCCAAACAGTGCTTTCAGTACCAGGCCCCCTGTCTGCTTCCCGTCCTGTCCGGGCTCTCCAATGGTAAGAAGCGCCAGGGACGTAATCCCCAGATAGAAAAACCCGGTATCCATAAGGCTGTGGGTACAGAACGCGGCCAGCTCTGCTTTCAGGGACCTGTCATGTCTTTTGGTGCAGGCCCTGACTGCCACCAGGGCCAGCATGGCCATGGAAATCCAGCCCAACTCAACCCCCACGTGAAGCAGCACATTGTGGATATGCCATGTATTAAAATATTTGTCGCTGTCTGCCAGATTCAGGACCCTCCACCGGAAAGGCCCCACCCCCAGAACCGGGGCACGGGCCAGGTAGGAAAGCCCGTTCCGCATCATTTCCAGCCGCTCCGCAAAGGTGGCCGCGGCACTGGGGCGGACCAGGACCGCGGCAGCCGCTACCAGCACGCCTCCCAGGGCCATGACGGCTGCGGTGCGGGGACTGGCTTCCAGGAAACGGTCCACCAGCTTCCAGTAATAAGCCAGCGCCAGAAGATAGCCCAGGATCAGAAGGCAGCATGCCGGCACACCGGTTCTGGCCGCTGCCAGATACAGAAGCATACCGGTCCCCACTCCCAGGCTTGCCTTTGCCAGGAGCCTGCTGCCATACCGGAAGGTCTCCTTCCATGGACCCGGGGCGGAGCCGCCGGCTGCTTCCTTTCTCTTTCCTGTTAGCAGAACAAGGATTCCCGCTGCCATGGCCACAAAGCTGCCCATGGACAGAGTCAGCGCCAGTGCGGCCAGAAGCAGCGGCTCCAGATGGGGCAGAAGCTTGTGAAGCTTCCCGTTATTCTCCCTCTGCCCTGCCGTACAGTAGCCCAGGGCAAACCAGCTTATGACCAGGAAAATTCCCATTGCATTGGGATTGCCCAGTACCCCGCCCATTCTTCTGGGACTTTCCAGCACCAGGGCATTGTACACAAACTGGCCGATACCGGCAGCAGCAGCCATACCGGCCCACAGGACACAGCCGCTTTTCACCCAGAACTGATCTTCCCTGCCCAGACATGCCATCAGCAGGTAAATGGTGGGAAAGATCAGGTGCAGCACACCATATCCGTCAACCATATTCCCATAGGCAGCCCAGGAGGATGCCATACTGGACAGCGTGTAGCCTGCAAAAGGAAGAAATATCCATAAATCCACCCTGGCCGTCTTCTGGGCAAGCCCTGTCACACAAAGGAGAAGTCCCAGCATACTGACCACCCCCACGTCTCCTGCGCCGATCACAGACAATATAAACAGTCCTATCAGCATACAGACTGCCAGATAGTGGTCGATCAGGCTGTCTACGTTCCGTCCGATCCAGTTAACCATGCTTTTACCGTCCTCCGTATCTCAGGCCTTACTTCCGCCTCTCTCGGTTCTGGACGCCTCGGAAAAGGAGATCGCCACGTCATTTTTCTTCATAAACAGAATGCCGAAGGAGCCGGGACCGCAGTTGCTGGCAATGGCCGATGAGGCTTTCTGCACATATACCCGTTCAAAGGGACAGTACTGCTGGACCAGCTTCTGAATCAGCAGGATCTGTTTGGACTCCATCCCGGCATAGGTGATGAACAGAATACGCTTGTCAATGCTGCCGGAATTGGCCAGCACCTTCCGTATATAGCGCTTGGCCACCCGTTCAAAACCGCCCATCTCCATGCTGCCTACCTTCATCCGGCTGTTGCGCAGTACCAGTACCGGATGCAGCAGCAGCGCGTCACACATCACCTGGATCTTCTTTGGGATCTGGCCTGCCTGACACATCCAGTGGGTGCTGTCAATGATAAATGCCGAGGAAATATAACGCTGCAGCCGTTTCACGGCATCCACGATCTCGTTTCTGGGCACGTGGTTTTCCGCCATGTAGGCGGCATGGAGCACGATCAGGCCCATACTGCTGGAAAGATGGCCAGAATCCAGAACCGTGACGTTTTCAAAGGATTTGGCAGCTTCCAGAGCATTGTCATATCCCTGGCTGGTATGCTTTGCCATGGTGATATGGATCACATTCTGGGCTTCCGTCAGCCTCTGGGCAAAGAAACGCTCATAATCCTCCACATCCGGTGCCTGGGAAATACCGGTTCCTCCTTCTGCCATATGGGACAAAAGCTCATCTGGTTTCAGCTCCAGTCCGTCCAGGAACCGGCCCTGGCCGGTACGGACATAGTAAGGACACACTACAATACCGAACTCCCGGATCAGGGATTCCGGAAGATCACACACGCTGTCGGTTGTGATCATCAGGGAGCGCCGCTGTGTCTGCTCAAAGATCAGGATCTCCTTACTGATATCCGACAAGGCCGCCTCCTCATTGAGCCGCACCAGCTCCCTGGGAAGAATGCTTAAGACAGACGCCTCCAGCAGGGCTCCGCTGACCGGCTTGGCCAGATAGCCGCTGAAGCCCTCCTTCCGGTAGAGAAGCTGGTTGTCGCTTCCTGCATTGGCTGTCAGGGCGATCACCGGCACGTCCTGGCAAAGGCCTGCCGGCTGGGTCCGCAGCTTGTGAAGACACTGGATTCCGTCCATCTCCGGCATCAGGTGGTCCATGAGAATGGCATCATAATGCTGGTTCTGGGTGTGCCGCAGACACTCGGCGCCGCTTATGGCCGTGTCGATGTGTATCCTGGTGGCGGAAAGGAGCTTGCGCACCACCATCAGGTTCATCTCATTGTCATCCACCACCAGAATGTGGGCATTGGGCGCCTCAAAGCTCTGCCGGTACTGCTCTCCTGCCTTTGCCTTCACCCGGGAGGCCAGGGTAAAGGTCCCCAGCTCCTTGCTGTCCACAATATCCTGGTCCAGCATCACCAGGAAGGTGGAACCCTTGGTATACACACTGTTGACACTGATTTCCCCGCCCATAAGCCCCACTAACTGGTGAACAATGCTAAGGCCCAGGCCGGTTCCCTCAATGTGGCGGTTCCGCTCCTCATTGACCCGCTTAAAGGCATTGAATATGTAGGGAATATTCTCCTTCTTGACCCCCTGGCCCGTGTCCGTGACCGAATACCAGACCCGTACCCGGTTCAGGGCCAGACGCTCGCACCGGACCGTAAGGGTGATAGACCCTTCACTGGTATATTTTACCGCATTGTTCAGCAGGTTAATGAGAATCTGCTTGATACGGACCTCATCGCCGCAAAGCATGCTGGGAATGGAGGGGTCCACATGAAGCCGGAACTCCAGTCCCTTTTCCCTGGCCTTGATCCAGATCATATTGACAATCTCGGAGAAAAGGGCTCCTGTCTCGTAGGATACGTTGATGATCTCCATTTTCCCGGACTTTATCTTGGAAATGTCCAGAATATCGTTGATCAGGGTCAGCAGCATCTTGCTGGCCCCCTGAATATTCCTTGCGTTCTCGGCAACATCCTCCGGAATATCCCCCCGCAGGATGATTTCGTTGAGTCCGATAATGGTGTTGATGGGGGTGCGGATCTCGTGGCTCATGCTGGAGAAGAAATTGTTTTCCGCCTTGTTCAGTTCCTCGATCTCCTTTTTCTGCTGTCTGGAAATCTCATTTTCCCTCTGGTAAAGCCGGTTTAAGAACATAAGCAGAATACTGGACAGCATACCCACCATGATAACGGAAACAGACGAATCAGAGAACGAACGCGCATCCGTGCTCCGTGCCACCAGCTCCGGGTACTGGAACGCCACGTAGTAACAGAGCAGGATTTCCGCAGCACACAGAAGCAGAAAGCCCACCCTGCGTCTTCCGGTCAGGGTAACACTTATGTAGATAAAACAGAGCACGAACCATTCCGGCATCCCGCTGTAGAATCCGCCTGCGGTGAAAAAACTCACCGGAAAAAGCAGAAGAAGCAGTACCGCGATGACTGTGGCTCCCGTATTGATACATTGTTTCTGAATACTGATTCTGCTGACTATGGCAATGCACAAAAGGCTGACCGCCAGAATCAGCAGATTGACAAGACTCCTTCCCATAGGCAGTATGATCATCAGTGCTACCATACAGATACCGGTGACTACGCGGAACATACGCTCCTGCAGGCTGGTCCTATGGTCAAAGATTATTTCAAACCACTTTTTCAACACCTGGTACTTCCTCCTAATTTTACATTTCCATGGAAGTGCCGCAAAATACCCTGATTCCGGCTATTTTGCGACACTCCCATGCATTACAGTCTGGCAATGGTCTCACAGATCTGGTCGTAGAGTTCCAGCAGGGCCGAATGGCAGTGGTAGATATAATCCAGATTGCCCTTCTTCCCGGCCTGCTCCAGAAGTCTCGCCCTCTCTGCCAGCTGCTCCGCTCCAATGGTCAGGGACGTGCTCTTTAAGGCATGGACCTTGACCGTATAATCGTTCCAGTTGGCCGACTCGTACAGGGAAATGATTTCGGCCTTCTTCTCCTCTGCCTGGGAGCAGAACATCCGCAGCATTTCCTCATAGAATTCTGTCTCTCCGCAGCAGTAATCCAGTCCCAGCTGCACATTGATGCCGATATCTGAAAGTGGGGTAAAGGAGACCGTGTGGACCTGCTCTCCTGCCTGTTCCGGGGCATCGGACCAGGTCTGTTCCGGGGCTTCTTCCCGGGACGGGAGATTCTCTCTGCCGCTGCCGCCGGACCAGGTCTGCTCCGGGGCTTCTTCCCGGGACGGGCGGCTTTCCCTGGTTTCCTCTTTTGGAAGCTTTTCTTCCGCGGCTCTTCTGGCTGCGGCCTTCTTCTTGGAACGCTTCTTTCCTGAAGATTTTCCTTCCTGTCTGTTCCTGCCTCCGGCAGTTGTCTCTGCCGGCTTCTGCTCCTGGACGGACTCTTCCTGTGACTCCTGCTCTGCTGCGGCTCCACGGCTGTTCCCCACTGGCCCGGACTCTTCCCGGGACTCCTGCTCTGCTGCGGCTCCACGGCTGCTCCCCACTGGCCCGGACTCTGCCTGGATCTCCGGTTCCGCCGTTTGGGTTCCTTCCACTCCCGCCGCTCCCGTCACCAGCGGTTCTTTGCCATTCGCGCTCCAGACCATACCTTCCGGCGTGCCTTCCAGGGCCGGAGACATTTCATACTGGAACTGGACATGGTTCCTGGGCAGTACCTTGCGCAGCACCCGCTCCAGGACTGCCCGCTCAATGGGCTTGGGTACAAATTCGGTGAAGCCTTCGTGCCGGAACATTTCCCTGGCACCGCTGATGGTGTTGGCTGTCAGTGCAATCACCGGCAGATCCCGGTACATTCCGTCGTTTAACTCCCTGAGATGCTTTAAGGTCTGCACACCGTCAAAGCCCGGCATCATGTGATCCAGGAACACGATATCATAAGCCGTGGAAGCACACCGCTCCAGGGCCTCCCTGCCGCTAAGGCAGGTATCCACCTCAATCCCGTAGCTGCCCAGCACACCTTTGGCAACCACCAGGTTCATCTCCTCGTCATCCACCGCCAGAACCTTGACTCCCGCGCAGGAGAAGGGCTTGCGGCCTGCGGCCTGGGCTTCCTCGAACCCATTGGCTTTCTCCTCCCCGTTAAGCAGGTTCACCACGGAAAGAGCGGAGAAAGGCTTGCGGATCACCCAGAGCCGGCTGTTCCGGCCCAGAATAAAATCACGCTCCGCAATCACAATCACCCGCAGGGAGTCTGTCAGCTTCTCGTAGTAATCGCTGTTCTCTTCGTACTCTGTCTGTGCGATGAAAACATGGGTCAGATGGTGGCTGGCCTGCAGCTTCAGCAGCCCGTCAAAATTGTGGGCCTGATATCCTTCTATGCCCAGCCCCTCCACCATGTGCATGATCATATTGTCATAATATCTCCGGACCTCATCACTGTTGTACTTCTCAGGCCGGAAATAGCAGGCAATACAGAGCCTTCCCGGATTCCACAGCCGCATGGCCGGTGTGGAATCTTCCACCCCCTGGGGGATGGTAATATGGACCTGGAGTCCCTCCTGCTCTTTGCTCTCGAAATGAATGAATCCACCCATAGCATGAAGCAGGCCCCTGGCAATGGGTAATCCCAATCCCAGTCCGCCTGCAAAACGGCTGCTGCCGGTATCTGCCTGGTAGAAATCATCACACATCTGTGTAAGCTGGCTGCCGGTCATACCAATGCCGGTATCATAGATATCGATCATCAGGTTAATGCCGTAGCTTTCCTGCCTGAACTCCATGCAAAGGTTGATTCCGCCTTCTTCCGTGAATTTGATGGAATTCTCCAGAATAATCTTGAGAACATGGGATATCTTCTCAACATCCCCCACCAGAACCGACGGCATCCTGGGGTCCATGTCAAATACCATCTCCAGATGGTGCTTGTTGCTCTGCATGGCAGTCATGGTCAGAATATCATTAAGTACGGAAGTGATCCGGTAGGGCTCCGAGGACGCGGTCAGGGTTCCCTCCATGATCTCCGTATAGTCAAGCATATTGTTGATCTGGTTGGACAGCCGCTTGCCGGCCAGCTTGATGGACTGCATATCCTCCCGGATCTCCCGTGAAATGCCCTTCTCCAGGATCACTTCACTGATGCCCAGAACCATGTTGATGGGTGTCCTCAGCTCATGGGACACATTGGACAGAAATTCTGCATTCTGCCGTCCGGCCTTTTCCAACTCCACCAGGGTCCGGTCATACCGTTTCCGGTTCTCCCGCCGCCGGTTGATCCGGTACCGGGCGATCATCATGGAACCGGTCACCACAGTGGCACCAAACCCCAGGCGCACCAGCTCCTGGGCTCCCATGTCCCAGGTGATGGTTCCCAGAACCAGCCCGTGATACAGCAGCACCACCAGATATAAACCGGCAGTCATATACAGCAGCCGCCGTCTGTCAAACATGGAAAAAACAAGAATCAGCATACATGCCACCGCGGGCATATCATAAAGTGAAATTCTATGTACACCAAAGAAAAAAAATCCCACCATCAGCAGTCCGGCGCATAAATTCTCGTAAAACGTCTCCGAACCAGTTCTTCCGATGTGAAGAATCCACACCAGGGTATTGCCCACCAGGATCACCGGAACCATCCACAGTTCCCATGACATAGCCAGGTCCACCAGAATCAGCATTACCCCGAACATGGTAACAATACTGGCCAGAAGCAGATGGATACTCGTCTGCTCGTTTCTCATTGCTCCTCCAGCCCCATGGCAACCCGTTTCAGCAGTTCATTCGGAAAAAATGGTTTCTTTAAATAATTGACAGCTCCCATACTGATGGCTGTACGCACATCATCCTCATAGCCGGATGCCGTCAAAAAGATCACCGGGACATCCACGGAAGCTTCCTTCATATGCTGGAAGGTCTCCAGACCGTCCATAGCCGGCATGGCAATATCCAGAAGCACCAGATCAATCTCCTCGGTCTTGATCTTATCCAGTGCCTCTCTTCCGGACTCTGCCAGAAGTACCTTATACTGCCTCTCCAGGATCATCTTGGTCCTCTTGAGATTCATCGCGTCATCATCCACTACCAGAATACATTTGCTCATTACTGATGCCTCCTCATTTACTCTTGCGGTTCTGGAACCGTCACCTTCAGATTCCCCCTGAACCATTCCAGGAAATCCCCTTTGGATTTATTGCAAAGCACAATCGCTATAAAATCAAGTGCTGGATTGCGAAAAATTGAGAATTGTAACTGACCGCCTGGTATTGACTCAGAAAGGGAATCCCTGAAATAATCCGTATACCAGGACCTCCGGAGTATATGGCCACCAGGGCGCAGAATCCCCTTGTCTGGATTTGCTAGAGCGTGTTTGAAAATTGCTTTCTGGTAGCTGTGCGTTCCGCTTTGTGGGAGATTTGGGCCAAATGAAGGGCGCATAGTGGGCTATGTAACCTGAATTTGGCCCAAATATACCGCGAAGTGGGGCGTGCACACCGAAGGCGTCCCTTGTGGAGATGCCGGGAATGAATTTTCAGACACGCTCTGGCATATAGGGCTGTGAAAAAATCTCTCTGCGATAAAGAAAACACTATCTTTCCGCACGAAATACCTGACTTTTTCACAGCCCCTTTTTTAATGTCCATATCCTCCATTATAGTAGGCCTTCACCTGAGGATAATATCCTGGCTCCACCCAGGTCAGTTCAAACTTCCACTGTTTTTCATGATGGGAAAAATAGCTTCTCGCTTCTGCCAGACAGGTCCCTCTGTACCAGAACCCA
>CAJTOV010000033.1 GCA_910577765.1 uncultured Lachnospiraceae bacterium | reverse complement strand
CGATGCTTCTTGTCCGGCATAGCCGGGCAAGAAGATGCCCCCCGTGAACAGTAACGACTTAAACCCAACGGGCCAGGCCGCCATGGAGCCAGATGCACCTCCCACCGGGTGGAAGGCACATCTGGCAGAAGGCAATTTTCAGACACACTTTACGCTCCGTTCCGGTCGGTCCCTGCATAATACTTGATAATATCCTTCCGGGTGATGATTCCGATAAAGAGCCCCCGGTCATCCACTGCCGGAACAAAGTTCTGGTTCAGGGCCCGGTCGATCAGATCCTCCATCCGGGACTTTCCGCTGACCGGCTGATAGTCCGCCCTCCGGCGGATCACGGATACCGGAACATCCTCCGCAGCCTTCAGATTCAGATTATACTGATTCTTGATGCCCCACAGCAGATCCCCCTCTGTAATGGTCCCCACATATTTTCCGCTGTGTTCCAGCACCGGCACTGCCGCATACCGGTGGTGTTCCATCTTCTCCAAAGCCTGCCGGATGGTGTCATCCGCATAGATATAGGCCACATCACTTTTGGGGGTCAGAAAAAACAGTATATTCACGCATATCCTCCTTGCTATTACTCTGCTGTCTCAAACTCCTTCTTCACCGCCGCCAGAAGCTCCGGCTCCTGGACCAGTCTGGCTCCCATAAAGGCCAGGGTCTTGGCGGCAAACACCATGCCCTTGTGGGCTGCCGGGCGCTTTGCCTGGACGGTCACTGCCCAGCTGTGGTTGGGGGTCTTCCGTCCATAGCAGGCCGTGTTGATGTTGACCACCGGCACTACCTGGCTTACATCGGCAATATCGCTGGAGCCGTTGTCCTTCTTGATGGTTCTGTCCACGGCCAGGACGCCCTCGTCCAGCTCTCCCACCACGCCGTCGATTCCCACATGCTTTGCCACCTCCCTGGCAAAGGCCTTGTCTTCCTCGGAGAACCTGGGTGTGCCGATCTCCAGCATACAGTCATGGGCCAGCTGGGCCAGGGTAAAGTTCATCTTATTGTCATGATTCTCACCCAGCATTTCGAACTCTACCGTGGTGTCGGTCATCATGCAGGCACCCTGGGCAATCCGCTCCACCCGCTGCCGCAGATCCACCATATCCTTGTAGGTGTAAGCCCGGACCATATACCACAGGGTGGCGCTTTCCGGCACAATGTTGGGACGGTCTCCGCCGTGGATATAGCAGTAGTGCATATAGCAGTCCCGGTTCACATGCTCCCGCAGATAATTGACCCCGATATTGGTCAGCTCTGCCGCATCCAGGGCGCTGCGTCCGTTCTCCGGACAGTTGCAGGCATGGGCGGCCTTGCCGTGGAACTTCATGGTAAATGCAGAGCAGGCCTTGAACTTTACCTCCCCGGGATCATTGTGGTCCAGGGGATGCCAGCCCAGGCATACATCCACATCCCGGAAATACCCGTTCTCCACCATCAGTGTCTTTCCCTCCAGAGTCTCCTCCGCCGGTGTCCCATAGACCACTACCGTGGCATCCAGCTCTCCCTTTTCCACCAGCTCCTTAAGGGCGATCCCCGCCGCCGCGCTGCCGGCCCCCAGCAGATTGTGTCCGCAGCCATGGCCGAAGCCGCCGTTGCCCTTCTGGTAAGGCACATCCTCCTGGTGCAGGGTAGCCAGGGAGTCATACTCGCACATATACCCGATGCGCACTGCCCCCTGCCCATACACTGCCCGGAATGCAGTGGGCTGGTCCTTTAACCCCCGCTCCACCCGGAATCCGTGGGCCTCCAGCAGATCCTCCAGCACGATTGCCGACTGATACTCTTCCGAACTGGGCTCCGCCAGCTCATGAATCCTGTCCGAGCAGGCTGCAAACTCCGCCATATGCTCCTCCAGATACTGTATAATGTGTTCCTTTGCAGTCATGTTTCTTATCCTCCTTCTCCGGAATTCCATTGAAAATCATCCATATGTAAGTGTACTATCTAACAGCAAATAAAGCAAGGAGAGGATACTCGAAAAAGGTGACAAATTCACGTTATCCATCCTCATGGCGGCAAAAACCGCAGGGAAACAGACCCCAAGCTTGCTTGTAAGTCTGTTTCCCTGCGGTTTTCCCAACCAGTCACTCCATAAAGTCCAAAGGATCTACATTTTTTCCCTGGTGCATCATCTCAATGTAGATGTTGCTTCCCTCAATGGAATAGTACTTGGTCGGCTCTGCCACATAGCCCAGAAGCTGTCCCTTCTCCAGGTATTCTCCCTTGTCCACGGCCAGCTCTTTTAACTGTCCGCAGACAATGTTATAGTCATTTCCCAGATCCAGGGTGACAAAATTGCCGATTTCCTCGTTGACCCCTGTTGCCATGACCCTGGCATTGGCAGGGGCATAGACCGGGGTGCTGACCTCTCCCTGGATCACAATGCCAGGGTTGCATTTGTACTGGTCCAGGGTGGGGAAATAGATGGTAGAATCCATACTGTAATCAAGCAGTACATTTCCCTCCACCGGCCACTTCATCCGGGTATTCTCGGAGAAATCCAGCACCAGGGCCGTAGCCGCATCCAGTCCGCTTCCTGCTTCCTGGACCTGGGGCGCTGCCGGCTTTGCAGGTTCTGTACGCCTGTTCTGGGCCACCTCATAGGTCTGCTCCGCCACAGCCGTATCCTGGTTCCGGTTTTCCGTCTCCGAAGTCTTCTTTGTCTCCTTGGGCGCCTGGGCGATCTGGGCATTGGATTCCCCGGCCAGGCTGCCGTTCATTGGTTCCTCGGCAATCAGATTCCCCTGGTCCTGCATTTCCAGGTAGGGATTCTGCTGAGTGCCTTTCTTCTGCATGGTTGCCACGCCTGCTGCAGCAACTATAGTCAGCAGGCCAAGTACCATCATGACAAGGAACAACTTGTCCTTGAACATCTGACTTACTTTTTCTTTCACCGTTATCACCTCGGTAATATTGTTACCAAAGGCGTCCCGGTTATTCAACAATCAAATCAATATTTTTATAATAATAATATAAAATGTCTTCCCACTTCCATCCGTTCTTTGCCATGTGGTCCGCACCGTTCTGGCTGAGCCCGTAACCGTGGCCCCGGCCCCGGACCACAGCCGTCACCTTTCCTTCTCCCACCTCCAGACTGAAATAGGAAGAAGGCATCCCCAGCGCCCCCTGTACTTCATCCCCGGTGTAGGTTCTGGCCCCGATCTGGATCTGGGTCAGATACCCGGACTCATCTCTGGCCACGGTCTGAATCTGTCCCTTAAGCTGGTCCCCGGCTATGGGCACTGCCCCGGGAATCCCGCTGATCCTGCCTGCGAAATCCGCCGCATCCCATTCCATCAGCTGGAGACAGTCCGGCTCCTTTGTATCCTGGCTGCTGTCCACTGCCTGGAGATAGGGAAACACCTCATCCCCCCTGCGGGTCCTTCCGGCACTGAGCTCATGAAACAGCGGCAGAATGCAGATCCCATCCTGCTTCATGACCATGCCCCTGGTAGCCTCCACAGCCTGCTCCGCCAGTTCCAGACGCCGGACAGCCCCGTCCCGTCTGCCAAAAAGCCCGCCGGAATAGGTTCCAGGATAATTCAAGTCCAGCTCTTCCTCCAGAATCTCCTCCCGCCCGTCCATGAGACGGCAGATATAAGTCCTGGCAATCACTGCCTGGCACTTCCAGGTCTCCGGATCATAGGTATACTCCTTTCCTTCCGGAATCTGGCAGGCCACCACCCCCGGCAGATACTCCTCCAGCTCCACATGGGTCCGTATTCCCCCACGCTTCACATTGATCCGCCGCATTCCGGGTGCTGCCTGGCCGTCCTCCTCCTTCGTCTCACCGGATTCCCCGGGATTTTCTCCCTCTCCTTCCCTGCCAGGCTCCCCCAGGCCCAGGGAATCCGCCCTTGTCCCACTTTCGGAACCACTTCCCATCTCTACTTCCGGCTCCCACCTGCTCTCCCCCTTCAGCCCTACCCCCTCCTGCCGCATCCAGGCCAGGGACACCACCCAGGGAAACAGCACCAGAAAACCCAAAACACCCAAAACCCTCCGTTTACCCATAAAAAATCCCTCCATAGCTATTCCAGTCTATGAAGGGATTGATACAACTATACCAAAACTGCTCTTATTCGTAACAGTTCAGACGGGCATCTTCTTGGCCGTCTGAACTGTTTACTCTTATTCCGGCAGCTCCACTTTCACCTTTTTCAGATGCCAGATATCCCGCACATACTCCTCAATGGTCCGGTCCGAAGAGAACTTACCGGCAGAAGCCGTATTGAGAATGGCTGCCCGCGCCCAGGCCTTCTCATCCCGGTAAGCCGCATCCACCTTCTTCTGGGCCTCTGCGTACATAGGCAGATCTTTCAGAATAAAGTAGGTGTCCGCCCGGTCACTGCTCTTGGTGTTCAGCAGGGAATCATAGATATCCCGGAACTTCTCCGGATCGTTGGGGGCATAGTAGCCGTTGATTAACTGCATCAGTACCCGGCGGATCTCCGGATTGTTGTTGAAGATCTCCATGGGATTGTACTGGCGGTTGTTCTCCAGGGCAATGATCTCCTCGGCAGAGGTTCCGAAGATAAAGGCATTGTCCTCCCCTACCTCCTCCACGATCTCCACGTTGGCGCCGTCCATGGTGCCGATAGTCAGGGCGCCGTTGAGCATGAACTTCATGTTGCCGGTGCCGGAAGCCTCCTTGCTGGCCGTGGAAATCTGCTCGCTGACATCCGCTGCCGCGAAAATCATCTCCGCATTGGACACCCGGTAATCCTCGATGAACACCACCTTCAGCTTGTTGTTGATGGACCGGTCATTGTTGACCACATCCGCCACCGCATTGATCAGCTTGATGGTCAGCTTGGCACGGCGGTAACCGGCTGCCGCCTTGGCCCCGAAGATAAAGGTCCTGGGAATCATATCCAGGTTGGGGTTATCCTTCAGTGTGTTGTACAGATGCATCACATGCAGAATGTTCATCAGCTGCCGTTTGTACTCATGGAGACGCTTCACCTGGACGTCAAAAATGGACCTGGGATCTACGGTAATGCCGTTGTGCTCCTTGATGTATTTGGCCAGGCGAAGCTTGTTCTGGTACTTGATGTTCATGAACTCATGCTGGGCCTTCTCGTCATCCGCATACAGCTTCAGCTTGCTGATGGCCGGAAGATCCGTGATCCACTCGTCGCCGATCCTGTCGGTAACCCAGTCTGCCAGCAGGGGGTTGCCGTGAAGCAGGAAACGTCTCTGGGTGATGCCGTTGGTCTTGTTGTTGAACTTATCCGGCATCATCTCGTAGAAATCTTTCAGCTCCTGGTTCTTTAAGATCTCCGTGTGAAGCCTTGCCACACCGTTGACCGAGAAGCTGCCGGCAATGGCCATATGGGCCATCTTCACCTGGCCGTCATAGATGATGGCCATTTTGGCAATCTTATCCTGGTTGCCCGGATAGGCCTGGCGGATGTCTTCCACAAAGCGGCGGTTGATCTCCTCCACAATCTGGTACACACGGGGAAGGAGTCTGGAGAACAGCTCAATGGGCCACTTCTCCAGGGCCTCCGCCATGATGGTGTGGTTGGTGTAGGCGCAGGTCTTTGTGGTTACGTCCCAGGCCTCCTCCCAGTTGAGCCCATAGTCATCCAGCAGGATACGCATCAGCTCTGCCACTGCCACCGTGGGATGGGTGTCATTTAACTGGAACACATTCTTCTCATAGAATTTGCGCACGTCCGTGTGCTTCTCCATGTACTTGGCCACTGCACGCTGTACGCTGGCAGAGATGAAGAAATACTGCTGTTTCAGACGCAGCTCCTTGCCGGCCATATGGTTGTCATTGGGATACAGCACATCGCAGATGGTCTTGGCCAGGTTCTCCTGCTCCACGGCCTTCTGGTAATCTCCCTTGTCAAAGGAATCCAGGCTGAAGGAATTGATGGGCTGGGCATCCCAGATCCGCAGGGTATTTACCACATTGTTGCCATAGCCTACAATGGGCAGATCGTAGGGAACCGCCAGCACGGACTGGTAATTCTCCTGTACGAAACGCTCCCGTCCGTTCTCCCTGACCACCCGCACATAGCCGCCGAACTTGACTTCCATGGAATACTCGGAACGGCGCACCTCAAAGGGATTGCCGTCTTTCAGCCACTCATCCGGCACCTCCACCTGGTATCCGTTTTCGATCTTCTGTTTGAACATGCCGTAGCGGTAGCGGATGCCGCAGCCGTAGGCCGGATATCCCAGAGTTGCCAGGGAATCCAGAAAGCAGGCAGCCAGACGTCCCAGACCGCCGTTGCCAAGGGCCGCATCCGGCTCCTGGTCCTCGATCAGGTTTAAGTCAAGACCCAGATCCTCCAGGACCTCCCGGACCTCCTTCTGGGCCATGATATTGATGATATTGTTCCCCAGCGCACGGCCCATGAGAAACTCCATGGACAGATAGTAAAGGGTCTTGGCATCCTGCTTCTCATACTCCTTGTGGGAAGCGATCCACTCATCAATAATAACGTCCTTCACCGCATAAGCCACTGCCTGGTAGATCTGGGCCGGTGTGGCATCCTCGATATTCCTGCGGTACTGGCTCTTTACGTTGTAAATTACGGATTTTTTAAATGTCTCCTTGTCAAATGCCTTCTTCATGTTCTGATTTCCTCCTGGTCTGCCCTGCTCTCGGTCAGGGTCAGTTCTCTGAAGTCTTCCGTTCTCGCATCCGGACCCTGACGGTCCGGCTTCCGGTTCCTGCCGGAAAAGCAGGCTTTAATTCACACACTGGGAACCGGAAGCTGCCACATCCAGAGGTTATTGTCTCTCAACCCCTAACACTGCTTTCTCGCCGTTAATATTCCATTCTTTGGAATATCCGCCCGTCCGGCCGGTGAGAATCTGGTCTGCCAGAACCTCGGCCCCGATCTCATCCCTATGGTCTTCCAGGACTGCGGCAAGCCGGTCATTGCCCTCTAAGTACACCCGGATGTGGTCCGTGACCTCAAAGCCGGCCTCCTTGCGCATGGTCTGGATCTTGCTTACCAGCTCCCGGACAAAGCCTTCCTCCACCAGCTGGGGGGTCAGGTTTGTATCCAGGGCCACGGTGATGCTGTTGTCGCTTTCCGACACATAGCCGGGGGTCTGGGCCATGTCAATCAGCAGGTCCTCTTCTGCCAGCACCACTTCCTCCCCGCCGAAATCAAACCGCAGGGCGCCCTCGGACCGCAAGGTATCCATGGCTGCGTTGCCGTCGATGTCTGCCAGGGCTTTGCGGATATTGCCAAGCTGTTTGCCGTACTTGGGTCCTACGGTCTTTAACTGGGGCTTAAAGCTGTAGGAGGTAAAGCTTCTTACATCCTCCACAAACTCCACGGCCTTTACATTCAGCTCTTCCTCAATAATGTCCACATAGAACCGGGACAGCTCGTGGGCTGCCTTCACATACATCCGGCCAATGGGCTGGCGGTTCTTGATGTTGGCCGTATTCCTGGCAGCACGGCCAAGAACCACCACTTTCAGAACCTCATCCATATCCGCCTCCAGCTCCTGGTCAATCCAGTCTTCCCTGACCTGGGGGAAGTCGCACAGATGGATGCTTTCCGGCGCGTCCCTGTCAATGCTGCGCACCAGATTCTGGTAGATATCCTCGGTCATAAAGGGAACCAGGGGCGCTGCCGCCTTGCTGACCGTCACCAGGGCCGTGTAAAGGGTCATGTAGGCATTGATTTTGTCCTGCTCCATGCCCTTGGCCCAGAACCGCTCCCGGCTTCTGCGGACATACCAGTTGCTCATGTCATCCACGAAATCCTGCAGGGCTCTGGCCGCCTCGGGAATCCGGTAGTCTGCCAGGTTCCCGTCCACCTCCTTGACCAGGGTGTTCATTTTGGACAGCAGCCATTTATCCATGACCGGCAGCTTCCCATAGTCCAGGGTGTACCGGGTGGCGTCAAACTGGTCGATATTGGCATACAGCACAAAGAACGCATAGGTGTTCCACAGGGTACCCATAAACTTGCGCTGTCCCTCCTGGACCGCCTTGCCGTGGAACCGGTTGGGAAGCCAGGGGGCGCTGTTGATGTAGAAATACCACCGGATGGCATCGGCGCCGTACGTCTCCAGGGCATCAAAGGGGTCCACTGCGTTGCCTTTGGTCTTGCTCATCTTCTGGCCGTTCTCGTCCTGGACATGGCCCAGAACGATGACATTTTTATAAGGGGCCTTGTTGAAGATCAGGGTGGAAATGGCCAGCAGGGAGTAGAACCATCCCCTGGTCTGGTCCACAGCCTCGGAGATGAAATCCGCCGGGAACTGCTCCTCAAACAGCTTCTGGTTCTCAAAGGGATAATGGTGCTGGGCAAAGGGCATGGCCCCGGAGTCAAACCAGCAGTCAATCACCTCCGGCACCCGCTTCATCTGCTTTCCGCATTTGGGGCAGGTGATGGTCACCTCATCAATGAAGGGACGGTGAAGCTCTATATCCGCCGGACAGTCCGGGGACATGGATTTCAGCTCTTCTATACTTCCCACAGAATGCTGGTGTCCGCATTCACACTCCCAGATATTTAAGGGAGTTCCCCAGTAGCGGTTCCGGCTGATGCCCCAGTCCTGGACATTCTCCAGCCAGTCCCCGAACCGGCCCTTGCCGATGTTCTCGGGAATCCAGTTGATGGTATTGTTGTTGCGGATCAGATCCTCCTTGACCGCGGTCATCTTAATGAACCAGGATTCCCGGGCATAGTAGATCAGGGGCGTGTCGCAGCGCCAGCAGTGGGGATAGCTGTGCTCAAACACCGGTGCCGCAAACAGCAGGCCCCGTTCCTCCAGTTCTTTCAGGATGATGGGATCAGCCTTCTTCACGAAGACGCCGGCCCATGGAGTATCCCCGTTCATCTCCCCCTTGGCGTCCACCATCTGGACAAAGGGCAGGTCGTATTTTCTGCCTACCTTGGAGTCGTCCTCACCGAAGGCCGGGGCAATGTGTACCACGCCGGTACCGTCGGTCAGGGTCACATAGGTATCGCAGGTCACATAGTGGGCCTTCTTCTGCTGCTTTGCCACCACCTGGGCGGTGCAGGCGAACAGGGGCTCATACTCCTTGCCCTCTAAGTCCTTACCGGTATACTGCTCCAGGATCTCATAGGCGCCTTCTCCCAGAACCGGATCGCACAGGGCCTTGGCCAGATAGTAGACCTGGCCGTCCTCCTTCATCCGGACCTTCACATACTCATAATCCGGATGCATACACAGTGCCACGTTGCTGGGCAGGGTCCAGGGCGTGGTGGTCCATGCCAGAATGGCGGCATCCTCTCCCTTCACCCGGAAGCGGACGATCGCCGAACGCTCCTTCACATCCTTATAGCCCTGGGCTACCTCGTGGCTGGACAGGGGGGTGCCGCACCGGGGGCAGTAAGGAACGATCTTAAAGCCCTTGTAAAGCAGCCCCTTCTCCCAGATCTGCTTCAGGGCCCACCACTCGGACTCGATGAAGTCATTGTGATAGGTAACATACGGATCATCCATGTCTGCCCAGAAGCCTACGGTGCCGGAGAAATCCTCCCACATGCCCTTGTACTTCCAGACGCTTTCCTTACAATGGGCGATGAAAGGCTCCAGGCCATACTGCTCGATCTGCTCCTTGCCGTCTAAACCCAGCATCCGCTCCACTTCCAGCTCCACAGGCAGACCGTGGGTGTCCCATCCGGCCTTTCTCGGCACCCTATTTCCCTTCATGGTCCGGTAGCGGGGGATCATATCCTTGATGACGCGGGTCAGCACATGGCCGATGTGGGGTTTCCCATTGGCCGTAGGCGGTCCGTCATAGAACATGTAAGTAGGGCAGCCCTCACGCCGGTCCATACTCTTCCGGAAGATATCATTGTCCTTCCAGAACTTCTCGACCTTCTTTTCCCGCTCTACAAATTTCAAATCTGTAGATACTTTCTCATACATAGTTCCTTACCTCCGTGAAATGTGGTGGAATGGGGTAAAGCATCCGGAAGCAAAAAACTCCCGTCCTGCAATCAGGACGGGAGCATACCCGCTATACCACCTATTACTGCATACCATCATATGCGCTCCCCGTAACGGAGGGAATCCGGCACAGCCTACCAGAACCGGAAAATCCTTCCAGCGCCCATCCATAAGCCTGCCCGCTCTGTACAAGAAGGCCCCTGAAGGTGCTCTGTCCTCTTCCCTGTTCTTATCAGCCTGCAACTCGGGAGTGATCTTCGGCTTCTGCTGTACTGACACCGGGCTTCCACCATCCCCGGCTCGCTGGGGTGTTCCATACAGACCTACTGTCTCCGTCAACGTCATTCTCTGTTTGCATATTCCCTCCTATTATATTAACAGGTCAGGAAAATGTCAAGGGTGGGTTTCTTTTCGTTGTGATCCTGGGTTACTGCTTGACGTCCGTTTCCGTCCATTTTTCCCCGCCCCGCTAACTGCCCTTTACCTCTCTCACTTCTGTGTTCATCCTCCGGCGGTACTCCTTTGCTATTTTTATTCCTTCTGCCACCTGGCAGGCCTGGGCATAAAAATAATTGACCGCAGTCTGCATAACCTTTTCCCGTTTTCCTGTAAGCAGATCCTGGCTAAGTTCTACCCTGCCCTGGTATGGAATCGTCATATCCTGCGTTATGATATAATTTTTTTGATCTTTCAGGTCAACCACCAGCCGGGGCATATCACCGATTATCAACTTATCTCTTTGTCTTTGTATCTGAATAGTTCCCACATAATCCCCCCTTACCAATACATTTCCCGTTTCCAGATTTTCTTACCTTGACAAAACAATTGCAAAAGCTCTATCTTCTGTTGAACTGACTGCGCAATCGCTTCTGCCCGGACATCCGGCATATGTGTATACATTTTCAGAAGCTCTTCCACTTCCTCAGAAAAACCATTTAATTTGTTGAAATCAATCATTTCCTTATCCGATACATAACGCAGCATATCCGCCTCTCTCTTGCAGAAGGATGTCACACCTATGTCCAGCAGATGCTTCCCGGACGGAATGATCTCCTTATCATAAAAAAGAGCGTTTCCGGTATCAAAAACTGGTGCCATGGCAACCAGTTTGTGCTTTCCAGGGTGATATAAAAAACCAAAATTATTAAAATGCCTGTCTGTATTTGTCAGGATAAAATCTGTCAAAATAGTATATTCCAATTGTCTCCGGACAACCGGTGCTTCCATCCCATATTCCACCGCCTGCCCGATCAGGCTCTCATAAACAGAACTGCTGTTTGGTACCTTATAATTCCTGATTAATTGATAGGCTGACACAAACTCCAGTTCTTCAGACGTAAACAGCGGATTTAAAGAGCAGGCGATTTCCTCCCCGTCCACCACAGCAGTCTCCAGCCTGTAAGGAACATAGTTGGCCCATCCCAGCCTCTTATGCAGCCTACAGGCAGCCACCTCATTTACCGATTGCTGCCCATAGTTCCCGGCATTTATTTTCATAAGGTAGCGAATACCGTTTTCGATTACCCATTTCTTTTTCATCTCGCCATTCACGGAAGAGGACGGTGAAAATCTCGAAACATTTGCATCAACATCTACTTTATGCATATCTGTCAAAAGATCCCCTAATTCATCGGAGAAATCATTTTCATAAAAATTCAGATTCATCCAGTATAATTCCTCCCGGACTGGCTGCATCCAGTAATGATCTGTAAGACTTAACCCATAACCGGACAGCATTAAGGACAAACTGCTGTTTGCCTCCAGATAATGCAATACCTGCTGAATCCCTCTCCTGGAATCGGGAATTGCCCGGGAGGCCCACCACTCTGCAATTCCTTTCCCATCCTTTCCGCAGCCCAGCGGCAGCTCCCCAGGCATATATACATCCAGTACATAATCAATTTTTCCAGAATCACGATCCACTTTAACCATTGCCACATCCAGATCCTTATGCTTGAGAACATACAAATCACTTTTTATCAGAAAATGATTTTCTGTAGTTATATTCTTTGCTTTCATCTCTGCTGCTCCCTGTCCTTTTCCTAAATTATATCCTACTTTTATATATTCTTCCACACTGTTTTTCATCGTAACCGTTCATCCAAATCCATTCGTTAATTTTTTATCAGTCAGATTGTGTTTTTCCCCAATGGGTGGTATACTACTGAAAACCTGGAAAGCTGCCGGGACTGACCCCAGCATTTCAACCACAGAAAAGGAGTATTACCATGGGAGGACGCAATCTTACATTACTGACGGACCTTTATGAACTGACTATGATGCAGGGCTACTTTAAGGAGAAGGATGCCAACGAAACCGTGATCTTCGACGCTTTCTACCGCAGCAACCCCAACAACGGCGGGTATGCGGTATGCGCCGGACTGGACCAGGTCATCGAGTATGTGAAGGACCTGCATTTTGACCAGGAGGATGTGGACTATCTCCGCTCCACAGGTCTTTTCGGGGAAGATTTCCTGGAGTATCTGAGACACTTCCGCTTCTCCGGCGATATTTACGCCGTTCCCGAGGGCACGGTCATCTTTCCCCGGGAGCCTCTGGTAAAGGTGATTGCCCCGATCATGGAGGCCCAGCTGGTGGAGACGGCTCTGTTAAATATTATCAACCACCAGTCCCTGATCGCCACCAAGGCGGCCCGGGTGGTCTACGCGGCCCAGGGAGACGGAGTCATGGAATTCGGACTGCGCCGGGCCCAGGGACCGGATGCCGGGATCTACGGAGCCCGGGCCGCCATGATCGCCGGGTGCATCGGAACCTCCAATGTGCTCTGCGGCAAAATGTTTGACGTGCCGGTGAAGGGTACCCACGCCCACAGCTGGATCATGAGCTTTCCGGATGAGCTGACCGCCTTCCGCACCTATGCAAGGCTGTATCCCACTGCCTGCATTCTCCTGGTGGATACCTACGACACCCTGGAATCCGGTGTGCCCCATGCTATCCAGGTCTTTCAGGAAATGCGGGATGCGGGGATTCCCCTGACCTTCTACGGCATCCGCTTAGACAGCGGCGACCTGGCTTACCTGTCCAAAAAGGCCAAGAAGATGCTGGATGAGGCAGGCTTCCCGGATGCGGTGATCTCCGCCTCCAATGACCTGGACGAGACCCTGATCTCCTCCTTGAAGCTCCAGGGCGCCACCATCAATTCCTGGGGGGTAGGCACCAATTTAATCACCTCCAAAGACTGTCCCTCCTTTGGGGGCGTCTACAAGCTGGCTGCCATCCAGGACAAAAAAACCGGACAGTTCATCCCCAAAATCAAGCTTTCGGAAAATGCCGAGAAGATCACCAACCCCGGCAACAAGAAGATCCTGCGGATCTATGAGAAGGCCACCGGCAAGATCATCGCAGACCTGATCTGCCTGGACCATGAGAAGTACGACCCTTCCAATTCCCTGCTGCTTTTCGATCCCATCGAGACCTGGAAGAAGACTCATCTGGCCCCCGGCAGCTACACCATCCGGGAACTGATGGTTCCCGTATTCCGGAACGGGGAATGTGTGTACCAGTCTCCCAGGGTCATGGACATCAGGGACTACTGTAAGAAAGAGCTGGCCACCCTCTGGGAAGAATCCCTGCGTCTGGAATTCCCCCACAGAGTCCATGTGGATCTGTCCCATGAACTGTGGCACATGAAAAACCAGCTTCTGGACAGTTATCACTTTCAGTAATCCTTCCGTCAGGCTGCCTGCTCCCAATAGATTCCGGGAACAGGCAGCCTGTTCCGCCGGATGCCGGAAAGACGTTCACGATTTCTTTACAATAATTTCATATTTCCGCTAAACTTCTTTCACAATTAAAGGATATACTTTAACCATACAAGGAAGCCAACTACATTTGATAAATTTTTTTTCATAATCGCCGGCAGCTGATCCGCAGCTGCCGGCTCCTCCCTTTTATAGGGAGAAATCTTCGGCAGCTCTTATATTTTCTTATCATGTAACCTTTTATATTTCTTCTTTTCCATTTTTGCCATAAACTGTTGATACGGATACATTCCTGTTCCCATACGCTCCGGAAACAGGATACGCCGGCTGAATGCGCAAAAAAGGAGGGTTTCATTATGAGAGCACTATACAAATCAGCCCCAGGTCCCGGCCACATGGCCCTGACAGACCGTCCGGTCCCCCGGTTAAACGAAAGGGACAATGTACGAATCCGGGTCCACGCCTGCGCCGTCTGCGGCATGGATCACCGGATCTATCACGGCTCCTATCCCTGCACACCGCCCTTTATCCTGGGCCACGAGCTGGTGGGCACAGTGGAACAGGTTCTGGAAGGCGTTTCCGGCGTCCGGACCGGAGACCGGGTCACCATCCAGCCCCACCTTTACTCCTGCGGCGTCTGCGCCCTGTGCAAATCCGGCCTTCCCCAGTTCTGTAAGGACAAACGCACCGTAGGCATCGACCGGGACGGGGCCATGACGGACCTTGTGGCGGTTCCTGCTTCCTGCATCCACCAGGTGCCGGAAGAAATTCCCCACAGTCTGGCCTGCATTCTGGAACCCTTCTCCATGGTCTATGGCAATCTGGTTCCCGCGGTCCGCAGGGAGCAGGCTGAGACCCTGGTGATCACCGGAGCCGGGCAGGTGGCCATGCTGGCCCTGGCCGCGGCCAAAAGCGCCGGATGCCGGCGGGTTGTCATCTCCGGCATTACCCGGGACAAGGACTTCCGTTTTCCTGTTGCCCGGAACCTGGGAGCAGACGAGACCATAGACAGCCTCACCGCTTCTCTCCCGGACCGGATCATGGAGCTGACCAGCGGAGCCGGCGCGGACATAGTACTGGATGCCAGCGGCTCTGAACAGGCCATCTTCCAGGCAGCCCAGGCCGTAAAAAAGGGAGGACTGATTCTGGCCATGGGCATGACCCGGACAGAGACCATTCCGGTCCCCTGGGATATGCTGCTGAAAAAAGCAGTCCGGCTCCGGTTCTTCATGCAAAGCAACTACGCTTACATGGAGGAAGCCATCCAGGCCTTTGCCCGTCCCTACAGGGACCTGTCCCCTCTGATCACCAGGGAAATGCCCCTGAGCCAGTGGGAGGAGCTGTTCCACTATATGGATACCCACGACACCTTAAAAAACATCCTCTATATAGACTGAATCCGGGGCTCCCGCCTTTTTGCCTTCCACTGACAGTACCCGTAATGGACGGCAAACAGCCCGATCCCTGCCAGGGAACTCCAGAAATACGGCACGATCACCAGGCAGATTATTCCCAGATACAGTGCCCGCTCCCCCAGGGAAATCTTCCATTCCACATATCCCTGGAACGCGATTGCCAGGGAACAGGCAACCACCAGGCCGGAAAGCCAGGTCATCAGTGTCTGCAAGTCAAAACGGAAGGTAATATAATCCGGGTTCAGCGCAAAGGCAAAGGGCAGGATAAATCCGGTAATGCCAAGCTTCACCGCCGTCAGTCCCAGCTTTACCGGGTTTTCCTCCGCGATTCCCGCTGCCGCGTAGGAGGCCACTGCCACCGGCGGAGTAATGGCTGACAAGGAAGCAAAGTACAGCAGGAACAGGTTGGCCGCAAGCACCGGCACACCCAGGCCGGTCAAAGCCGGGGCAATGGCTGTGGCACACACAATATACGCCGCTGTAGTAGGAAGTCCCATTCCCAGCACGGCACAGACCAGCATACTGAGAATCAGGCTGGGAATCAGCGCGTTGTTTCCAAGCCGGACAATAAAGTTGCTGAACTTAAGCCCCAGACCGGTAAGGGAAAATACTGCCACCACGATTCCTGCGGTGGCGCAGGCCCCTACTACCGCACATAAGGATTTTGCTGCCGCCACGGCGCCGTCCACCACGTCTTTCAGGGTCATAGGGTCTTTCCTGTCCAGGAATCCCAGAATCAGGATCACCCCAATGGACCAGATCGCCGCCTTCATGGGTGTGGTCTTTAACCCGATCAGCATAATCAGCAGTACGGCTACCGGGACAAACAGCTTCATGCCTCTGGCCAGGGATTCCTTCAGATCCGGAATCTGGTCTTCCGGAAGCCCTTTTAGCTGAAAACGGACAGACTCCAGATCCACCATCTTAAAGAGACACACATAATACATCACTGCCGGCAATGCCGCCGCAATGCAGATTTCCCCATAGGAAATGCCGGTGATATCTGCCATCACAAAGGCGGCGGCTCCCATAATCGGCGGCATAATCTGGCCTCCGGTGGAGGCAACCGCCTCTACGGCCCCTGCGAATTTTGCCCGGTATCCGTTGTGTTTCATCAGGGGAATGGTAAATGCCCCCGTACTGACCACATTGGCTACACAGCTTCCGGAAATGGTACCGAAAAAGGCGCTGGCAATGACTGCCATCTTGGCAGGACCGCCCCGCTTACGCCCGGCAGCCGCAATGGCAATGTTCTGGAATATCCGGTCCGCCCCTGATACGGCCAGGTATGCGGCAAACAGAAGAAACAGGTACACGTTGGCTGCCGAGGTTCCGATGGGGGTGCCGTATACACCCCGGTCACTGAAAACCGATAATGTGATCCGCTGGAGACTGTACCCCCTATGGCCGAACAGACCGGGAATCCGGTTGCCGAAATACGCATACAGAACCGCAATAACAGCAATAAGCGGCAGTACATTTCCCAATACCCGGCGTCCGCTTTCCAGGGTCAGAAGCGTCACAATCATTCCGAACACATACAGTTCCGTTGTCAGCTGGTTATTCTGCATCATCTGGGCATAGGTATCGAAATGCAGCACCACATAGAAGCCGGTGGCCAGTGCCAGTCCTATGAGAATCCAGTCAGCCGCCCGGCATGCCACGGTAAATCCCCGGGACTTATGTTCTTTTTTTGCTCCCAGCGGATAGTATAAAAATATAAGTACCATGCCGATCATCAGATGCCATGCATAAAACATAATACTGGGAAGTGTGAAAACCGTGTAATTTCCCACATGAATGAACAGGGCAAACAAAGAAATTCCTACGATGATCCCTGCTGTCAGTTTCTGATAAGATCCTTTCTTCTCCAAGCTATTCTCTCCTCTTATGGGTTATTGCTGCCGGTATTCTGCCGGAACCAGCTCCTCCGGAACCTCTATGCCTGTTTCTTCCAGGTATCTTACCACCCCGGCATGAAGGGGGCAGTTAAAATTCAGGGTGTTTTCCGGCGTCACATTGGTCAGGCCCTTGTAAACCTCCACCAGGGGAGGATTGTTCTCCATCAGGGTCTTTGTAATCAGGTATACATAGTCTTCCGGCACCTCCGAGCTGGTGCACAGCACATTCCACTCAATAACAACCGGCAGATCCTCGGTCACGCCCTTATAGGAGCCTGCCGGCAGATTCCCGGCCTTCATAAAGGAATAGGTGCCGGTAAGATAGTTCTGCTGTTCTTCGGTCAGACCCATAAAGGTCAGCTCCTTTGTGGCCTCCAGCTCCGTGATGGCTGCAAAGGGCGGCAGGGAATACAGAAGGGCCGCATCTACCTGCCCGTCTCCCACAGCCGAAGCGGTTGCAGAATGGCTGTCATTAAAAATCGCTTTGGGATGGATTCCCATAGCCGGAAATGCCTGGCGGTACACCGAGTCCATAGCTGCTCCCTTGGAGCCGAAGCCTACGATCTTTCCGTCCAGATCCTGGAGCGTACCCAGGTTAGACCCCTTCAGTCCATAGATGGTCAGATAGGAAGGATACAGGGGCACCATACCCCGGATCTTGTCCAGGGGCTTTCCGCCGGTCCACTCTGCCTCTCCCCTGGCTGCCTCGTCGATGCAGGAGGTCATGGTGACGCCAAACTCCACATCCCCGTTCTGGAGCATGGTCAGATTGGCCGTACCCCCTCCGGTCTCCTCTGCCGTCATGACAAAATATTCGGGAAGCAGATTGTTGACCACCGTGGCAATGCCGCCGCCCACCACATAAAAGTTGCCTCCTGCGGAGCCGCCGCCTACGGAGTAGCGCTCCGGGGCCCCCGGCGCCTCCACGCCGGCCGTATCCACAGAGGCTGCCCCACTGCCTGGGGCTGCCCCAGTGGCTGCCCCGCTGCTTCCGGCTGTCCCGGAACCTGCCGTCTTATTCCCGGTCTGGCCGCCGCAGCCAGTCAGAGCCAGGACCATTGCTCCACCCAGTACCAGTGCTGTTATTCTTTTCATATTGCTGTTCCCTCCTGAACCCAATTCATTTCTGCTATAATGGTATCATAAATATGCGAATGGACCGGAATGCCCTGCCTTTTACCAGGCCGCCTCCGTACATGGCTCCCCCTCCGGCAGCACAGCTTGCATGGATATGGATGAACAGGGGGCTGGTCTTGTCCCGATAGACCCTTGCCAGATTTTCATCCATCCGCTCCCGCTTCATTACCTCCCCGTGAAAGCTCAGAAGCTCTGCCGCCTCCGGACATTCCACGGTAACCAGGTTCATGGGAATCCGGTTGTCTGCCGGCGCGTTGTAGGCACTGTCAATGATGGAACCTATGGCGCCTACAATAAACACTTCCTCCCAGTTCTTCTCCAGAATATAATCCGAAAGCACCTGCCGGATATCTTCCCCCCGGTCTACGGTCACCTCATATAATCCCTTCATTCTGTTCTCCTTAAACCTCCACCTGCTTCATGGCCTGGCTGGCCGCAATGAGAATCGGGTCATAAACCGGGGCCACAGACGGCGAATACACCAGGTCCAGCCGGTGAATCTCCCCTACGGTCATACCGCAGGTGATTGCCGCCGCCAGCACATTGATACGCCCGGCTATGCTTTCGCTGCCGGCTCCCTGGGCCCCCAGAAGCCGTCCGGTCTTCCGGTCCGCCACCAGGCACAGCCGGTTGTCCCGGCCTCCCGGATAGTAGGAAGCACGGTCGCTTTTGGTTATGACGGTGGCGGCCACCTTATATCCCTGCGCCTCTGCCTGGGAGACCGCAAGGCCGGTGGCGGCAACATATAAATCAAACACCCTGGTCACCATGGAGCCCAACACCCCCGGAAAGGTCTCATGGCCTCCGGCAGCATTTTCCCCGGCAATCCGTCCCTGCCTGTTGGCCGTGGTTCCCATGGGAACATATGCCGGCTCTCCTGTGATCCTGTTTTTCATCTGCACACAGTCGCCGCAGGCATAGATGCGGGGATCGGAGGTCTCCATCCGGTCATTGACCGCAATGGCTCCCCGGATGCCCAGTTCCAGTCCCGCTGCCTTTGCCAGCTCAGAATTGGGCACAACGCCAATGCTGACCAGCACCAGGCCCGCGTCCGTCTCCTCTCCCCGAAAATCCCGGACTCCGGTTACAGCCCCTTTTTCGGTGAGGATTTCCTCCACCCCGGTTCCCAGATGCACGTGTACCCCGTTCCTTTCCAGTGTTTCCAGAACCTGCCGGGAAATACTCTCATCCAGAAAAGCCAGAAGTCCTGGCAGCTTCTCATAGATGTGAACCTCCATGCCGGACAGTGCCAGCTCCCCGGCCACCTCCAGACCGATGAAACCGCCGCCCAGGATGACCGCCGGTTTCCCGGTCCCTGCCTTCACGGCATTCTTTAAACGGATTCCGTCTTCCACGGTCCGCAGATAATGGACCCCTTCCGCATCCACCCCCGGAATGTCCGGACGGACCGGACGGGCTCCGGTGGCAATCACCAGTTTGTCGTATCCATGTACCTGCTCCTGACCATTGTCCAGATATTTCACGGTTACGGTCCTGTTCTCCCGGTCAATGGCTGTCACTTCCGTGTGAATGCTGGTTGGCACTCCCCGGTTACGGGTCATCTGGTCTACGGTCAGGCTCACCAGATCCTCCGGGTCCGGGATCATGCCGCCTACAAAATAAGGTAACCCGCAGGCGCCGTAGCTGATATAGCCGGATTTTTCAAATACCTGGATTTCCATGTCCGGCTTCCTGCGTTTTGCTTTGGAGGCGGCGCTGAGACCGGCCGCGGTCCCTCCGATTACAATCAGTTTCTCAGACATATCCGTCTTCCTTTCCCATGAATCTATCTGCCATACTTATCGATGACGCCCATCTCGCCCATAAGCTTCTCCAGGTTGGCCAGCTTCTGTCCTGTGTACTCCTCATAGGGCTTTCTCAGATGACCGCCGGGAAGTCCCAGTACCCGCAGGGCTGCCTTGATCACAATGGGATTGCTGAAAGTATAAAGCTCCTGCAAAAGGGGGAACCACTTAAAGTACGCTCTGCGGCAGTCTTCCATGATCTCCATGCTGGTCCAGGGTCTGGAATACAGGGCAGCCTCTTCCGGAATGATGTTGCCGCCGATGTTGGCCGTGCCGGTTCCGCCCACCCCCAGCGTGGGAATCACGATGGAATAGTGGGGATAATCGCAGCACATGATCTTTACCTTTCCCTGGCACAGACGCTGTACCTGTACCAGCTGCTCCACGCTGGGCATTGCCTCCTTATCCACCACAAAATGGGGATGGGCGTCAGACAGCTTCTTAATGGTCTCCGGCATTACCTGGACTCCCAGGCGGCTGGGATTGTTGTAGATGCCGCAGGGAATATGCACGGCACCCATGCAGGTATCCAGATGGGTGCAGGCCGCGTGCTGGTTCACCAGCACATAAGGCGGAACCGTGAATATTACGCCGTCTGCCCCCTCCTTCTCACAATACTGTGCAAACTCCACACTCATTTCCGTGGTAAAGGATGAAGCGCTGAAGAACACCGGAATCTTCCCTTTTGTCATGGAAATGACTTCCCGGACAATGGCTTTCTTTTCCTCCTGGGTCAGCAGGGTCACCTCCCCGGCAGATCCCAGAATAAAAAGCTGGGACGTGCCATACCGGATCTGACGGCTGATCAGGGTCTCAAATCCCTGAAAATCAATCTGGTTGTCCTCTGTAAACGGAGTCGGCATTGCGACCCATGAACCTTGTAAGTTTGTCATACGGTTTTCCTTTCTTTTTTAAAATATTTTTGTATAAAAAAGAAGCTCATGTACCCATCATACATGAACTTCCTTATTCATTCTATCTATTAAAAAACAATGTTACAACCAATTATTTGTATAAAATGTTACAATCTGGCCGCTTCCATCCGTTCCACATACTTCCGGTATTTTCCCGCATTGATCTGAAGCTTGTGGTTCAGCATCCGGATAAAACCTTCGGCACACAGTTCACTGATCAGCTTACTGACAGTCACCCGCGCCCCGCCCACAATGGTGCTGAGCTCATACTGGGTATAGGATACATTCATTCCGTACCATGCCCCCTCAATCAGTCTGGATGTATCGGCCACGGAGCAGAACAGGCGTTTCAGTCTGTCCTTGCAGGAATTAAAGGTAAGATTCTCGATCTCATGACGCAGAATCAGCATTTTCCTGGAATAGCTGTATAAAATGGTCTCACGGAACAGCTTGTTGGTATCCATAAGATATTCATATTCCTGAATCGGAAGCTTGTAAAGGGTGGTTTTTACCTCTGTCTTTGAGTAAAGGCCCGTGGGCTCTGACAGGGAGCATGGCGTCTCCCCATAGAACCACCCTGCGGCCAGGGTATACAGAATCTTCTCGGTCCCGTCTAAAGACATCATATAATGGCAGGTGCGTCCGCTGACCACATAATACACGCCGTCCAGAATCATCCCCGGCTCCAAAAATACCTTTTTGGCCGGATACGTCAAAACCGCTGAACGCTCCTGAATCAGTTTCTCCAAATCCATTCTTGTCTCATTTGGCTTTGTTAAGCTTGACTTGTTCCATGACATATTCTGTTCCACTCCCTTTCCGGCAAAAGTATCCACTGGTGCGTTTTATGATGATTTTAACGCCCCGCCCATCAATTATACCGTGCCCTCCAACAGTCAGATTTCATACTCCTTCATCTCACGGTCAGTAAGAGGACGCCCCAGCTTTTTTGACATTAGAATTGCTTCTCGTAAACGATATATTTTTCCGCTGGATGGCTCCGTAAGTCTTCCGTCCGGCATCTCTTCCCCAAAGTATTCCTGGCGATTCAAACCTTCTGCTGATGTTCTTTCCGCAATAATCATATTAGATTCCCTCCTTAAAATACTTGTGTATCAGTTCTGCAAACAAATGGGCTCCAACCCCTTTATACCTTCCGGTCCTTCCTACATTGCAAGGGGCTGCTTCTACAATATCCACATGGGTATAATATTGATTTTGAATGTGTTTCAATGCAATCATTCCCTGAATATCATCCTGATCCTTTAAAACAGTTCATAAATCTCATATCCATTTTGCTGCGGAATACTCCAGTCAAATTTCCAGCCTTCCACCATAAGAAGTTGTGCTTCCTCTCCAGTTATCTTTCTGGAAACGAGACAATATTCTGTATCATACATCTTTCCTGTCTCAGCACAAAGCAGACATTCTGTCAGGGAGTCAATATAAATATCTATTTCCATACTCGATCCTTTCCCAGGCACACCTGCAACATATCAAATAACAGAACCGTTCAGTCCCCTCTGAACGGTTGCCAGCCATCCGCGGAGAATGGCTGATTTCTTAACATTATAACAAAAAAATATCCTTTTTCATAGACCCATACAAATAATCCTCCAATCCCTATTTTGTTTTTCCAGAATCTGCCGATATATCTACTATAATAATTTGGTGAACTGTAATAACAGTTCCTGTTTCGGATCTGTCCCAGGACTGTTACTTACATAGAACTGCGCAGAGGGACTCTGCGCGAAAGGGGGACGTATCCATGAAGGTTACGGCAGGTAACTACTGGCAGACCGGACTGGGCAGCTACCGGCTCATGAGCCAGGGAACGCCTAAGAATCCGCAGACGCCCACAGACCAGGAACAGGTAAGCAGCCAGGAATCCCTGGCCGGGCAGGAACTGTCCAAAGAACTGGAGGCACTGGCCGGGCAGGAACAGCAGAAGGAACTGCAGCATACAGAAAAGACAGACAAAGGAATCTGGAATCTTGACAAAGAAACATCCGGTGATCTGGACCTGCTGGTGAAATCACCGGCTGACCAGCCCGCCTCCGGTTCTCCCAAAAGCGGCAAAATGAAATCTTCCGCTTCCGGCAACAGTATCGGAGAACTGGCCTCCCAGCTGGCCCAGGCACAGACCAAGATGGATGTGCAGCAGATCGCCGGCAAGGCCATGCGCGCCCTGGTTAATCTCCAGATGAGCGCTGCCATGAGCGAGGGCTCCGAGAAGAAGAAGGCCCAGAAACTGGTGGCCCGGATGAAAAAACTGATCAAGCGCATCAACAAAAAGCTGCAGCATCTTGCCAAGGAAGAGCAGATGGAGGTGCAGATCAAGAAAGCCGCCAAAAAGCAGGAACAGAAGAAGGCAGAGGAACTGGCGAAAGAATTAAAGACCCACCGCAACAAGCGGCGCAGGGACGAGCGCAACTACGCTTCCAAAGAACTCTCCAAAGACCGGCAGGACGCTATCAATGAGATGACCAACAGCCTTGCCGGGGCCCAGGCTCCCGCATCCTCCGGGTCCGCTCCCGCAGCAGATCTTTCCGCTGCCGTGGATGCTGCCATGTCCCTGGAGCCGGTGTCTCTTGATATTAGTGTGTGATTTTTGTGCAGCCAGACAGTAAAGAACCGGTAAAGGCAGGTGAGCAGATCATCTGTCTTTACCGGTTCTTTGTATGCATGTCCGTCTATATCCTTACATCAGCCCCGGCACCACCATAGGCACATACAGAATCAGGAAGAACACCAGCACCAGTCCCAGCAGATAGGGAATCACCGCCCGGGAGATCTTCTCGATGGGCAGCCCCGTGATCCCGGAAGCCACAAACAGGTTGATGGCCACAGGAGGGGTGATCATGCCGATGGCGATTCCCACCACAAACACAATACCAAAATGCACCAGACTGATGTTCATGGCCTTCACCAGCGGCAGAAATACCGGCGTCAGAATAATGATAGCCGAGGAAGTCTCCATAAACACCCCTGCGATCAGGATGATCACCGCAATCAGGAACATGATGATGTATGGGTTGGAGGACACATTCAGAACGCCGCTTGCAATGGCCTCTGGGATCTTCCAGTTGGCCAGCACCCACCCGAAAGGACCGCTGCAGGAAATGATGATCATGATTACCGCAGAGGTCTTGGCACTGCCCTTCATGATGGTAAACAGATCCTTCAACGTCATGTCCCGGTACACAAACAGGGATACCAGAATGGCGTAGATCACTGCCACATCCGCTGCCTCCGAAGGTGTAAAGTACCCGGAGAAAATCCCTCCCAGAATGATCAGGGGCATCAGGATTCCCCAGATAGCCCGCAGGAAGGTCTTTGCCACATTTTTAAAGGAAAAGGGTGCTCCCTTGGGATAATTGTATTTGGCTGCGTCCCACAGGGAAATGACGATCAGGATGCCCCCCATAAGGATGCCGGGAATAAAGCCGTTCTTAAACAGGGTGTTGACACTCTGCTCGGCAATGACCGCATAAAGGACCATGGGTACCGACGGGGGGATGACCACACCGATGGTGCCTGCCGCAGCAATCAGTGCCGCGGACCTGGCCTTGTCGTAGCCCCGCTTTTCAAGCTCCGGGATCAGGGTGGCCCCCACAGCCGCCGTGGTGGCGGCGCCGGAACCGGAGATGGCCGCGAAGAACATACCGGCCAGCACCGACACAATGGACAGACCGCCTTTGATCATGCCCAGAAGGGCTTCCGCAAACTCTACCAGCACCTTGGACACCTTGCCCTTGGCCATTAAGTCGCCGGCAAAGATAAAGAAAGGCACCGCAATCAGGGAAAAGGAATCCGCCGAGGTAAACATCCGCTGGATCACCATGAGAAGCTGTACATCCCCCTTCACCAGCACCACCACGGAAGCGATCACAATGGAAAATGCCACCGGCACCCCAATGGCCAGCATCAGAATAAAGGTTCCAAACAACAGTGCAGCCATGTTATGCTTCCTCCTTTCCCAGCATGTGCATCAGATGCTGCAGCACCGCATCCACCCCATGCACGATCATGATCCCTGCCCCCAGGGGGATGCAGGTGTAGACATATTTCATGGGCAGCCGCATGGTGGCGGAAAGCTGCTTTCCCTGCTTGCCGAAATACTTGATCCCGTAGAACACAATCAGGGCAAAGAGCAGGATACACAGCCCATGGATCAGGATCTGGATCACATCCTTTGCCTTCTCCGGAAGCAGGTCCTGGAGCAGGGTAATGGAGATATGTCCGGCATGCTTGTACACACACCCAGCCCCCAGCAGGGTACTCCAGATCAGCAGATACCGGGTAGCCTCCTCGCTCCAGGAAAGGGAGGTGAAGAACACCCTGCACACAATCTGGGCGCCGGTAACCACCACCATGATTCCCAGCATGGCCACAATCACGACTTCCATTGCTTTATCCAGCAGATCGCTGAATTTATGAATTCCTCGAACAATCATCAATGTTTCAAACCCCTTTCATCGGCGGCTGGACCTGATTTCCGGCAGCCCTCCGGATATCATTACTCCATGCCGGAGGTGACCTCCTGAATCCGGGCCACATAGTCCGCATACTGTGTATACTTGTCATAAACCGGCTGCACGGCTGCCTTAAAGGACTCCATATCCGGCTCCTCGATAACTTCCATGCCGTTATCCTTCATGGCCTGAAGCTGGTCAGCCTCCTGCTCGGCCACCCAGGCACGCTCATGCTCCGCTGCCTCCTGGGCCGCATCCAGGAAAATCTGCTGGGTGTCTGTATCCAGAGAATTGAACAGGTCCGCGCTCATGGTGATGATGGCGGTGGAGTAGGAATGGCGGTCCAGGGTCGCATACTTCTGGGACTCCCACAGCTTGTAGGAGTAGATCACGTTAATGGGGTTCTCCTGGCCCTGTACGGTTCCCTGCTGGAGGGCGGTTAAGGCATCGGCCCATGCCATGGGGGTGGCGTTGACTCCCAGTGCCTCGAAGCTGGCGGTGTACACGTCATTTTCCATGATGCGGATCTTTAAGCCTGCCAGATCCTCTGCCTTCTCAATGGGCTTGGCGCTGTTGGTCAGGTTGCGGAAGCCCCGCTCTGCGTAGGCCAGACCCTTTAAGCCGGAATCCTCCAGGGTGTCCAGAAGCTCCCGTCCGATCTCCCCGTCCAGGACGGCGTAGGCCTGCTCATTGTTGGCAAACAGATAAGGCATATCCAGCACGCCCATAGCCTCGGAGAAGTTGATGAAGGGGCCGCTGGTGATGATGCCCATGTCCAGGGTACCCATCTGCATGCTCTCCAGCATATCCCGCTCGCCGCCCAAGGTGCCGTTGGGGTAGATCTCGATGGCATAGGCCCCATTGGTCCGTTCAGCCACCAGCTCCGCGAACTTTTCGGCCGCCACCTGGAAGCTGTCCTGCTCATTGACCGTGGTGCCCAGCTTGAATACGGTGGCATCCCCTGCCGGTGCGGCGCTTTCGCCGCCGGCCTCTGTCTTGCCGGCCTCTGCCCCGCCTGCTGTTTCTGCACCGGCGGCAGAGGTGGCTGCCGCGGTAGTGCTGTCCGAAGAAGATCCGCCGCATGCGGTCATACCAAGGGCCATCATGGACACCGTTGCCAGTGCTAAGAATTTCCTGCTTTTTCTCATAATTGTTTCCTCCTGCATTGAACATAGTTTTGTTTGAAACAAAAAACAGCTTTCATCTCCCAAAAGAGACAAAAGCTGCTGCTTCTGCGGTACCACTCTTCTTGCCGTCCGGTGACGGCCACTTGTCCCATCTTCCGCCTTGACGGATAAATGGCGGCACGGTAACGGGTGCCTGCCGATCCAGCCTACACAAAGGGCATATCCCTTCTTCAGTGGATGGCTCCGGGAGGATCTTCCTGCTGTCCTGGTCTCCGCCTTACACCCTCCGGCGGCTCTCTGGGCACCTGGTTTCAGCATTCGCTTCCCATCATTGCCTAAAATCTGTGTTTTTCACAATTATACATTTCTGAAAAAAATTGTCAAGCACTTTTTTTAATCAGGCAGGTGATTTTGTTACTATTCACGGGGGGCATCTTCTTGTCCGGCTATGCCGGACAAGAAG
>CAJTOV010000032.1 GCA_910577765.1 uncultured Lachnospiraceae bacterium | reverse complement strand
TGACACGAATATCAAGCACTATTTACTTCGGGATTAATGCAACGATGTACTAGTAAACGCTACCCTGTCTGAACAGTTACTATTATATAACAATCACGTCCAAAAAGGAAGAAAAAATTACCGGATCTTCTCCAGGAAATGGTTCCGGCTTTCCTGCTGGCTCTCCAGTTTTTTCAGCTTCTCTACATTTTTGGCAGGAATCCAGGTCTTTCTGGCATTGTTATAATAATTAAGCTGTTTCCAGTACTTCTCCGGATACAAAAACAGATAATAAAGGCTTTCCCGGTCCTCCGGCTCTAAGGGAAGGACCGAATCGTAGCGCTGCATCATGGAGATGCCCAGCTCCTGGCCCCAGCCATGCTTTTCCATGGCTTTGCGCATAAAATGATACAGATCCCGCATCTGGTTCCCCCGGTGCATCTGGGTGAACTCCACAAATGCCGCCTCCCCGGAGCGCATCAGCACATGGTGCTGGTTTAAATCCCCATGGCATAAAAAAAGCCGTTCCCGCTGCTGTCTCTTTCCAAGTAGCTCCAGCCCTTCCTGGGCCTCCATGGCCTGCTCGTAGAACATGCCGAAATTCTGCATCACGCACAGTTCGAATTCGTTTTTCTTCCGCTTTGCACTGATATAGTTGCGTACCCGCTTCATTTCCCGGCTGTGACGGACCATCTCTTCCTCCAGGGCCGGGGGCTGCATGGAGGCCAGGTCCCAGCCTTCCTGCCAGACAATGGTCCTGAGAGCCTGGTGCAGTCTGGCGATCCACTCTACGGCCTGGAGAATCTCCCACGGCTCCTTAAGATTGCACTCCCGGTCCAGAAACCAGTCTTTGAGAATATATTTTGTTCCGTCCTCCGCGGAAGACAGAATCCCGTTATCCCGGTTCCGGACATACTGGTCCACCAGCCGGATTCCCCGTTCTTTAAGCTCCTCCAGAATGCTTTCCTCGAATTCCAGGCGTTTCACGCTGCCGCGGTATTCCCGGAGCAGGCGGATTCCTTCTGCCCACTGGCAGATCCAGGCACCGCGGCCCTTGCGGACCTCGCTTAAGTCCCCCTCGTACTGTTCCAGAACACTTAAATAATTGTCATTCAAATCCAACCCCTCCACTCTATACGGCAACCAGCTACTTTCAACGTATGAGTTTCCCGGAAGGTTTATGATTATTTTAGTTACAGTTGATGGGGCGGCAAAAACGGGCGTCAAGCCGGCTTGCAAGGCTGTTTTTGTCCGGTTTTCCACATCAGGTGAACGCCCGATGCTTCCTGTACGGCATAGCCGGACAGGAAGATGCCCCAGCCGCAGCAGAACCGCCGGAACGGCATATCTCCCTGGCCACAGGCAGGACCGTGGCCAGGGAGATATGCCGTTCCGGCGGTTTTGTTCTTTCTGTATCAGGGCCTGAACTTCCCGTAGGCTTTCCCAGGCAGCATACCGCCCCGGTAGGAGGCCAGCTCGCTGACGGTCACCAGCTGGAAGCCCCGCTCCACCAGGGCCGGAATGATGGTGTCGCTGGCATCGGCCGTGGCATCATAGAGATCGTGCATCAGGATAATATCCCCGTCCTTTACATGGTCCAGCACGGCCCGGATTGTACTTTCCGGGTCCCGGGTCTTCCAGTCCAGGGTGTCAATGGACCATAGGACTGCCGGCATGGAGATGGCTCCCACCACCCCCATGCCGGCCTCATTTTTCACGCCCCCGCAGGGACGCATCAGTACCGGCGTAACACCGCAGGCATCGGACACCACCTGGTTGGTCCGCTCCAGCTGGCTGGCCAGTTCTTCCGGCTTCACCTTGTTCATCAGAGTGTGGTCATAGGTGTGGTTGGCCACCTCGCACTTCTGCCGGACCATCTGGCGGATCAGGTCCTTGTGCTTCTCCGCCTTCTGCCCCACCATGAAAAAGGTACCCCGTGCATTATGTTCCTTAAGCTTTTCCAGAATACGGGGCGTGGCGTTTCCCGACGGACCGTCGTCAAAGGTCAGGGCCACCATAGGCCTGGCCGGATCAATATTCCCGGCATAGGACTCCTGGCCTTCCTGGCGCTTCACAATGGACATTTTCAGTCCGTCCATCCGCAGTCCCACCCCGGACTGTCCTGCTTCCTCCCCGTTCTTCACCCAGTCGGTCCACTGGTTATTCTGAAGGACACTGTAAAGCACGTCATAGTGCTGGGCCAGCTCCCCGGTCAGCTCCATGGCTACTGCCTCCAGGTGCATATCCCCGGTGATATTCCCTGCCTCCTGGGCATTGGACACCCAGTCCAGCCAGCCCATGCCGCTTAGGTTCACCCGATAGCGGATGGTGCCGGACATTTCCTCTGACTGGTTGTGAAGGGTCACACGGATTCCGGTAATATAGCTGTCTGTAGGGGCCATGCCATAGGCATTGTCCGCAAAAAAATCGCTCCAGCCCTTTCCGTGGACGTAGATCCCGTAAAGGGCGCCCATATCCGGCACCTCCTTGGGGGGCAGCTCATGCTGGAGAGCCACGGTCTCCCGGGAAGGGGGCGGCAGAAATGTCCGGACTTCGGCTTCCGGCACAGAAGGGTCCTGGCTGCCGGAGGAAGGGCCGATGCCCTCCCCGGTACCGGCCAGCCCGCTGGGCTCCTGGCCCTTTTGGCCGGGAACTTCCGGCTCCTGGCCGGTCTGGCCGGCAAGCCCTGCCATATTGCCAGGCTGGCCGGAACCGTCCTGACCTCCTGGCCTCTGGTCAGAGCCGCCCTGGCTGTTTCCTGTGCCTCCGGCATTTTCCTTCCCGGATACATCTGCCAGAATGCCGGTCCCGGATGACGGCTCTCCGCTCTGTTTTAGATTTCCCCACACGGCAGCCGCCGTCACCGTACACAGGCACACAATAAAAAACGCCAGTCCCAGCGCCACTCTTCTTCTTTGTCTTTTCTGTCTTGCAATCTGACGCGACCTGCGCTGCTTCATCTCCTGATTTGTCATTCCCACATCTCCCCAGACAATTCCCAACTGGTTTTTCCCGTACAGCCGCCTGGGACTGATTCCCCCCGGCCACTGTACCGCTACTGTCATTTATACTATTACTGACTATTTTAAATGACTTCGATTTATAAAGCAATAGGAATTCTTGGGAAATATGTGTCACCGTTCACGGGGCGGGGAAAACCGGGTGAAAACAGATCTCAGGCTGGCTTGCAGGACTGTTTTTGTCCGGTATTTCCCATTGGACGGACGCCTGCTATCTGCATCCTCTCCCGCCGGCATGTCCGTTGCACCCGGCACAGCCGCACCCGCATCCCGGCTTCCCGGCCCGGGCATCCTTGACCTTTTTCCAGACCACCCCTGCCACCGCCGCAGCCACTATAACTCCAATTACCAGATCTGCCATTATCTGCCTCACTTTCTTTTTAAAAGACTTTCCGGATTTTACCGGAATCCGGAAGCCGTCAGTTTCTTCTGCTGTTGTCCCTATGATACTTCATTTTGTGGTTCTTGTCAACGATTTTGAGATTCATTATCATTCTAAACATCTGGATGCGGACAAGGTGTCTTTCAAAAAATTCTTGACTTCTTTCCACATCTGCGATATGATAAATTCACAATTCCTGCGGATGATTCTTTTATCTGCTGATTGTCTGGAATTTCTACAATTCCAAGTGCAGTGATTCACTGCAAGACCCATACATCATGATCTGCCATTGACTCAGGAAAGAAATCCCCGGAACGGTTCATGTCCCAGGACTTCCAGCGTATATGGTCACCAAGGAGGAAGTGTCTATGAAATCAACCAGTTCCAGGCGTCGCCACACCACCCCGAAAACAACCAGTTCCAAACGTTACCACACCACCCGGAAGATCCCGGACAAGAACCAGATCTTTGGCCCGGAAAAGACCAGGGCCCAGGTCATGGCCGAAATCATGGCTGCACCGGACCTGTACCGGCAGTTTCAGAAGCTATCTCCCAGTCTCCAGGATGAGCTGGTGGAATTCGCCATGGGCGTCCGGGGCCTTAATGTTACCTATGACCCGGTTTTCAAAACAATTTTCAACCCGGAAACCAGAAGAGAACGGCTGGAGGAATTTTTAAGCCTTTGCATGAAACAGAAGGTCCGTATCCTCCGGGCCCTTCCCAATGAATCCCAGCGGCTGACCGAGGAAGGCTCCCTGCTGGTCATGGATATTCTGGTCCAGCTCCGGTCCGGGGAGCTGGTCAATGTGGAGATCCAGCGATCGGCTATGCCTTCCCGGGAGCCCGGTGTGCCTGCTACTCCAGTGATCTTCTCATGCGCCAGCATTCCCAGGTACGGGAAGCACGGAGGAAGCAGGAAAAGCAGTTTAACTACAAGGATATCAAGGGCGTTTATACCATTGTCCTGGTTCAGCAGAGCACCCCGGAGTTCTGGCAGTACCCGGAGGATTTCCTCCATTACTTTAAACAGACCAGCAGCACCGGGCTGAACGTGGATTTGTTGCAGAAATACCTTCTGATTCCCCTTGACATCTTCCGGGAAAGCCTGCACAATAGAAGAAGAAACCAGAACACGGCAGGTTCCGGAATCCGGCCAGACGTTCCGTTCGGATTCCTGACGTTTTGCAAGGCGTGAATGGGTGATGGCAGCGGGCGCTTCATCCGCCGTAATTTACCAGGTAAGCTTCAAAAAAAGAAGCGGGCTGTCGCAAAATAACAGATTTCCGGCAGATATCATCTCTGTATTGTGGAAACATGGAATTTTGCGGCAGCCCCATTTTTAACGTGAAACCGGTTCCCCAGCACAAACCCTTATGCCTGGACCTGGCCCAGGCCTGCCAGCTCTTCCAGAAGCTCCTTTGCCTTTGCCATCATGGCGGTACAGTCCTTGTAATGGGCGTGGGAGTCTGTGTAGTGGAAGCAGGGGCTGTCGGCGGTCTTCACCTTTAAGGCGCCCCGGTAGGCGCTTACCATTTCCGGGAGCCTGCCGGTGTCCAGGGCGGCTGACGGGTGCAGGGTCAGACGGACCTCCTGGCGGTTGATCTTCACCTCGGTGACGCCGATCCGGTGGGCTCCTGCTTTTAAAAGCGCCACAGCCAGCAGGTTCTCCACGGATTTGGGAATCTCCCCGAACCGGTCCATAAGCTCATCCTGCATATCCAGGTACTCTTCTTCATTTTCAATTCCGGAAATCCGTTTGTAGATATCCAGCTTCTGATATTCGTTCTTAATATAGGAAGAGGGAATGTAGGCGTCAATATCGCATTCCACCACGGTCCGGATCTCCTCCTGGCCGGTGCTTTTCCCCTGAAGGGCCTGGACTGCCTGGTTCAGCAGCTTACAGTACAGATCATAGCCCACGGCTTCCATATGGCCGTGCTGCTCGGCTCCCAGCACATTGCCGGCTCCCCGGATCTCCAGGTCCCGCATGGCAATGCGGATGCCGGACCCCAGCTCCGTAAATTCCCGGATGGCCTGAAGCCGCTTCTCTGCTTCTTCTTTCAGAAGCTTATCCCGCTTATACATCAGAAACGCGTAGGAGGTGCGGCTGGAACGCCCTACCCGGCCCCGAAGCTGGTAAAGCTGGGACAGTCCCATGCGGTCCGCGTCCTGGATGATCATGGTGTTGGCATTGGGAATGTCCAGGCCGGTCTCAATGATGGTGGTGGACACCAGCACATCAATCTCCCCGCCTACGAAATCCAGCATGATCCGTTCCAGCTGCCGTTCCTGCATCTGTCCGTGGGCATAGACTACCACGGCCTGGGGCACCAGCTGCTGGACATGGGAAGCCACGTCTTCAATGTCCTTGACCCGGTTGTATACATAGTACACCTGGCCGCCCCGGGCCAGCTCCCTGCCTATGGCTTCCCGGACCATTTCGTCGTTATATTCCATCACATAGGTCTGGATGGGGACCCGGTCCACCGGCGGCTCTTCCAGAACGCTCATGTCCCGGATGCCTACCAGGCTCATGTGGAGGGTCCGGGGTATGGGAGTAGCGGTAAGGGTGAGTACATCTACATTTTCCTTTAAACGTTTGATCTTTTCCTTGTGGGTCACGCCGAAGCGCTGTTCCTCGTCAATGATCAGCAGGCCTAAGTCCTTGAACTTTACATCCTTGGAAAGGACTCGGTGGGTGCCGATGACAATGTCCACCATGCCTTTCTGAAGGCCTTCCAGGGTCTTCTTCACCTGGTTTGGCGTCCGGAAGCGGCTCATCAGTTCCACCCGCACCGGGAAATCCTTCATCCGCTGCTGGAAGGTGTTGTAATGCTGCTGGGCCAGAATGGTGGTGGGCACCAGATAGACCACCTGCTTGCTTTCCTGGACTGCCTTGAAGGCGGCCCGCAGGGCGATCTCTGTCTTGCCGTAGCCTACGTCGCCGCAGATCAGCCGGTCCATGATCTTTCCGCTTTCCATGTCTTTCTTGGTGGACTCAATGGCATCCAGCTGGTCCTCGGTCTCCTCATAGGGGAAAAGCTCCTCAAATTCCCGCTGCCACACGGTATCAGGTCCGTAGCAGAAACCACCCAGCTTCTGCCGGGCAGCGTAAAGCTCCACCAGGTCTTTGGCAATGGATTTAACGGCTTTTTTGACTTTGGTTTTTGTTTTGGTCCAGTGGTCGCTGCCCAGCTTGTTCAGCTTGGGGGCCCGGGCGTCGGCACCGGCATATTTCTGGATGCCGTCCAGGCGGGTGGCAGGCAGGTACAGGGTGCCGCCTTCGGCGTACTCGATCTTTAAATAATCTTTTACCACCCGGTCCCGCTCGATCTTCTCGATGCCCCGGTAGATGCCCAGGCCGTGGTCCTCATGTACCACATAATCCCCTATGGTCAGGTCCGTGAAGCTCTGGATCTTCCTGCCTTCGTATGGGGTCTTCTTCCGCTGTCTGCGGCGCTTCTTCTCCGTGCCGAACAGGTCTCCTTCGGTAATGACCACAAACCGGATCTGGGGATACTCAAACCCCCGGTGCAGATTGCCAAAGGTCACCAGTATCTCCCCCGGCTGGACCTTTCGCTGTTCATTGTCCGGGCAGAAGGCGGAAAGATCATATTCCCGCAGATCTCCGGCCAGACGGCTGGCCCGGGTCCGGGAGCCGGACAGCAGAATCACCCGGTATTTCTCCTTTTTCCACCGCTGCAGGTCCTTGATCAGAATCTCAAAGCTGTTCTGGTAGGAGGCAGCGTTCTTCACGTCAAGCTGGTAGGAGTGCTTTACGGAAATCCCGGACAGCTTCTGCTCCAGGGTGGTGATGCAGAGGGTGTTGTCCCGCTGGGCCATGGCCAGGATTTCCCGGGTGGTATAGAGAAGTCCGGTCTGGCCGGGAAGCAGGTAGCCCTTCTCCAGCCGGTGGGCCATACTTTCCCTGAACTCGGTCTCCACCGTGTCCCCTTTCTCCTGAAGCCGGGGCGGCTCGTCCAGAATGACCATGCTGGATTCCCGGGGGAAATAATCCAGGAAGGAGACATTTTCCCGGCAGAAATAGGACAGCCAGGCATCCAGGCCCGTGGTGCCCAGGCCGTTTTCAATGCCTTCTGCCAGTTCCCGGACAATCCCGGCAATACGGGCGGCTTCTTCGGTCCGCATCTGGCTGCGGAGGGTCTGTTCCTGCTGGCTGCCTTCCTGCCGGATCCGCTTAAGGCCCTGTTCCAACTGGGCCCGGGTGAACACGTTCTCCGTAGCCGGATAGATGCGGACCTGCTCCAGCTGTTCGATGGAGCGCTGGCTTTCCAGGTCAAAGGTGCGGATGGAGTCCACCTGGGTGTCCCACAGCTCAATGCGCAGCGGCAGCTCGTCTGTCAGCGGAAACAGGTCAATGATGCCGCCCCGGATGGAGAACTGGCCCATGCCTTCTACCTGGGGCATCCGCTCGTAGCCCAGCTCCACCAGCCGGTCCTTCCACTCTTCCAGTTCCAGATCCTGGCCTACCTTCACCTGAAGGATGTGGGAGGCCATCTGGGACAAGGGGAGCAGATGGTCCATCAGGCCGTCCAGGGTGGTGACCACCACGCCGTTTTCCTCTTCCAGCAGGCGGCGCATGACCTGGAGCCGCTGGCGGGTCATCAGGTTGCCGTGGATGTCGGCGCTGTAAAAGAGAAGGTCCCTGGCCGGGTACAGCCAGACATTCTGGCGGAAACAGCGGAAATCGTCGTAGATTTCCCTGGCCCTGGACTCGTCGTAGGTAACCACCAGCTTCCAGGGAATGTCCGCTGCCGCTTCCTGGACCAGGTGGACCTTCTGGGAATCCAGACACCCGCTGACCCGCACCGGGCCGTCCCGGCGCTGTAAGGCCTGGTTTAACTGTTCATATTCGATCAATTCTTCTAATGGGTTTGCAAAGAGTGTGCTCATGGTTCACCTGCCGGCTTTTTCTTCATATTAAAATGGTTCATGGCCCGTTCCGGGCCGTCGGTAAGCATCATGACCACGGCGGCGGCAGCTTCCCTGCCGGCCTCCTCCATGGTCTCCTGCTCTTCCTTGGAAAAATGGCCCAGCACATAGTCGGCCAGGTCCATCCTGGGGGGCTTTGCGCCTACGCCTACCTTGATCCTGGGGAATTCCTGGGTACCTAAGTGTGCGATGATGCTTTTGATGCCGTTGTGGCCGCCGGCGCTGCCTTTTAGGCGAATCCGCAGCTGGCCCGGGTCCAGGCTTACGTCGTCGTAGATAACAATGACCTCTTCCGGTGTCAGCTTGTAATAGTCCATGGCGGCACGCAGGCTCTCTCCGCTTAAATTCATGAAGGTCTGGGGCTTTAGAAGAACCACCTTTTGGCCTTCTATGGCTCCGCGGCCGCAGAGGGCTTTGTGTTTTTTCTCGCTTACATCAATATGGAAGCGGTCAGCCAGGGCATCTATGGAGTTGAAACCGGCATTGTGCCGGGTGTTGGTGTATTTGGCGCCTGGGTTTCCCAGGCCTGCAACGAGATACATAAGACAGGGTCCTTTCTGTGAGGGCAGACCGGGCAGCCGGGGCCGGTGCAGGGCCCGGAAACTGCCGGCAGTCTGCTGGTTTAACGCGCTAAAAGCGCTAGTCTTCCGCCTGACAGGGGAGACTAACGCTGTGTGTGCTGTTTTCTTTTGGTGGGATTATATCATATGGGAAGGTGGTTGGCAAGGACTTCTGCCACGCCGAATATGCACAATTTTCTTAAACATTCTTTTCTTTTTTTGTTCACTATTTTCCGATTCTATGGTATACTATTCTCATAAAACCCTATAAATAACTCAATAAGCTGTCACCGTTCAGAATCCGGACGAGGGACGGCAGATTACAGCGAGGTGATAACGTGGTAAAGAAAGAAATGATTGCCATGCTTTTAGCGGGAGGACAGGGCAGCCGCCTGGGTGTCCTGACCCAGAAGGTGGCAAAACCGGCAGTTTCATTTGGCGGCAAATACCGGATTATCGATTTTCCACTGAGCAACTGCATCAATTCCGGGGTGGACACGGTGGGGGTGCTGACCCAGTACCAGCCTCTGCGCCTGAACAGCCACATCGGCATCGGTATTCCGTGGGATCTGGACCGCAATGTAGGCGGCGTCACCATCCTGCCTCCTTATGAAAAGAGCAAGGGCAGCGACTGGTACACCGGAACTGCCAATGCCATCTTCCAGAACCTGGAATACATGGAAAGTTATAACCCCGACTATGTCCTTATCTTGTCAGGCGACCACATCTACAAGATGGACTATGAGGTAATGCTGGATTACCATAAAGCCAATAACGCGGATATCACCATCGCTGCCATGCCGGTTCCCATTGAGGAGGCCAGCCGGTTCGGAGTCGTCATCACCGACGAGACCAACCGGATTCTGGAATTCGAGGAGAAACCGCCCCAGCCAAGAAGCAACCTGGCTTCCATGGGGATCTACATATTCAGCTGGCCCGTGCTTCGGGAGGCCCTGGTACATCTGTCAGAAGTACCGGGATGTGACTTTGGCAAGCATGTGATTCCCTACTGCCACGAGAAAGGGGACCGTATCTTTGCCTACGAGTACAACGGCTACTGGAAGGATGTAGGCACCCTGGGTTCCTACTGGGAAGCCAATATGGAGCTGATTGACATTATCCCGGAGTTCAATCTGTACGAGGAGTACTGGAAAATCTATACCAAAAGCGATATTATCCCGCCCCAGTATCTTGCGGCGGACGCGGTCATCGCCCGGAGCATCATCGGGGAAGGGACCGAGGTCTACGGCCAGATCCACAACTCCGTAATCGGGGCCGGGGTCACCATTGAAGCCGGAGCCGTGGTAAGGGATTCCATCATCATGCGGGACTGCCGCATAGGAGCCGGGGCCCAGGTCACCAAAGCCATCATTGCCGAGGACAGCCGGATCGGAGCCGGGGTAGTCATCGGTGAAGGCGACTATGCGGAAAGCCAGTATGATCCCAAGGTCTACCAGTTTGACCTGGTCATCATCGGGGAGCACAGCGTGATTCCCGATCATGTGCGGATCGGCAAGAATGTGGCTGTCTCCGGTGTCACCACACCCGGGGACTATCCGGACGGAGTTCTTGGCAGCGGCCAATACATCATAAAGGCAGGTGGCGTACAATGAGAGCGATCGGGATCGTATTAGCAGGCGGAAACAACAAGAAGATGCGGGAGCTGTCCCACAAGCGGGCCATTGCCGCCATGCCGGTGTCCGGAAGCTACCGGAGCATTGATTTCACTCTGAGCAATATGAGCAATTCCCATATTCAGAGTGTGGCAGTATTCACCCAGTATAATTCCCGCTCCCTGAACGAGCATTTAAGTTCTTCCAAATGGTGGGATTTCGGGCGCAAGCAGGGCGGACTCTTTGTGTTCACCCCTACCATCACCGCGGAGAATTCCGACTGGTACAGGGGAACTGCGGATGCGCTGTACCAGAACCTGGCATTTCTGAAGCAGAGCCATGAGCCTTATGTGGTGATTGCCCCCGGGGACGGGGTCTACAAGCTGGACTACAACCGGGTGCTGGAGTACCACATTGAGAAGAAGGCGGACATTACCGTGGTCTGCAAGGACATGCCGGAAGGGGTGGACGTAACCCGGTTCGGCATGATCAAGACCAATGACGACGGACGGATCATTGATTTCGAGGAGAAGCCCATGGTGGCAGAGACCACCACCATCTCCTGCGGCATCTATGTGATCCGCAGACGCCAGCTCATTGAGCTGATTGAGCGGTGCGCAGCGGAGGACCGGGTGGATTTTGTCCGGGATGTGCTGGTGCGCTACAAGAATCTGAAGCGGATTTACGCCTATAAACTTGAGACTTACTGGAACAACATTGCTTCTGTAGACTCCTACTACCAGACCAATATGGACTTTCTGAAACCGGAGGTCCGCAATTATTTCTTCAAAGAGTATCCGGATATCTACTCCAAGGTAGATGACCTTCCCCCTGCCAAGTACAATCCGGGTGCTGTGGTAAGGAACAGTCTGGTATCCAGCGGCTCCATTATCAACGGAACCGTGGAGCATTCTATCCTGTTTAAGAAGGTGTATGTGGGAAATAACTGCGTCATCAAGAATTCCATTATCCTCAATGACGTGTATATCGGGGATAATACGGTGATTGAAAACTGTATTGTGGAAAGCCGCGATACCATCCGTGCCAACACCACATATATTGGTACGCCGGACAATATCCGGATTGTGCTGGAGAAAAATGAGCGCTATGTGCTTTGACAGTCCAGGCAGGACACCATTCCTGAAAAGGAGCACCTGTCTGAACCGTTACAACAACAGATGCGGCGGTGGCCGCATGGAACCATAGAACGTTAGGGGGTACCATTATGCAGATTACGGATGTAAGAGTACGACGGATCGAGAAAGAGGGCAAGATGCGAGCAATCGTCTCCATCACCATTGACAATGAGTTTGTGATTCATGACATCAAGGTGATTGAGGGAGAGAAAGGACTGTTTATTGCAATGCCGAGCCGCAAGGCGGCAGATGGAGAGTATCGTGATATTGCGCATCCGATCAATTCAGAGACACGGGACATGATTCAGTCGGTGATTCTGGATAAGTATGCGACCACTGCCCTGGAGAGCCAGGGGGAACAGGGGGAGCAGTAATCTGGTGAATATACAGGAGGCCGCCGCAGGAGGATTCTGCGGCGGCCTCTTCTTTTAGTCCTTGAATCCCTTTGGAAAATAAAGTATAATGAGGTACAAAGTCTTCATGAATATTTTATGGAAAGAGGAGATGCAAACATGGATTTTACGACTGTCAGAGAATTATACCGCCACCGGGAGGTCTATCTGGACAAGGAGGTAACCATCGGGGGATGGGTCCGGAGTGTACGGGATTCCAAGGCTTTCGGGTTTATTGTGGTCAGCGACGGGTCCTGGTTTGAGACGCTGCAGGTGGTGTATCATGATACCCTGGCGAATTTTGCCGAAGTCAGCCGGCTCAATGTAGGGGCAGCCATTGTTGTGAAGGGAACCCTGGTGGCTACGCCCCAGGCAAAGCAGCCTTTTGAGATCCAGGCCGCAGAGGTGACCGTGGAGGGAGCGTCTGCGCCGGATTATCCCCTGCAGAAGAAGCGCCACACCCTGGAATATCTGCGGACCATTCCCCATCTGCGTGCCAGGACCAATACCTTCCAGGCCGTGTTCCGGGTCCGGTCCCTGGTTGCCTATGCCATTCACCAGTATTTCCAGGAGCGGGATTTCGTGTATGTCCACACGCCGCTGATTACCGGCAGTGACTGCGAGGGCGCCGGGGAGATGTTCCAGGTGACCACCATGGATTTAAACCAGGTGCCAAAAACAGAGGACAACAAGGTGGACTTTGCCCAGGATTTCTTCGGAAAGCCTACCAACTTAACGGTCAGCGGCCAGCTTAACGGGGAGACCTATGCCATGGCGTTCCGGAATATCTACACCTTTGGTCCTACCTTCCGGGCGGAGAATTCCAATACCACCCGCCATGCGGCAGAGTTCTGGATGATCGAGCCGGAGATGGCGTTTGCCGATCTGGAGGACAATATGGCCGTGGCCGAGGGGATGCTGAAATATGTGATCCGCTATGTGCTGGAGCATGCGCCGGAAGAGATGCATTTCTTCAACAGCTTTGTGGACAAGGGACTGCTGGACCGGTTAAACGGGGTGCTTAACTCGGATTTCGGCCATGTGACCTATACGGAGGCTGTTGAGATTCTGGAGAAGAACAACGACAGCTTTGACTACAAGGTATCCTGGGGATGTGATCTTCAGACGGAGCATGAGCGGTATCTGACCGAGCAGGTGTTTAAAAAGCCCATTTTCGTCACAGACTATCCCAAGGAGATCAAGGCCTTCTATATGAAGATGAATCCGGACAACAGGACCGTGGCAGCCATGGACTGTCTGGTGCCTGGCATCGGGGAGATCATCGGCGGCAGCCAGCGTGAGGACGATTACGGCAGGCTGCTGGCCCGGATGCAGGAGCTGGGGCTTAAGGAGGAGGACTACGGGTTCTATCTGGACCTGCGCCGGTACGGCTCCACCCGCCACGCCGGATTCGGCCTTGGCTTTGAACGCTGTGTCATGTACCTGACCGGCATGTCCAATATCCGGGACGTAATCCCCTTCCCACGGACCGTAGGGAACTGTGAACTGTAGTTACACGTTCCGACGGGCGGCCGCCCGATGCTTCTTGTCTCCGGTGCTTTTCCGGAGACAAAAAGATGCCCGCCGCCCGGTACCTTCCACCACAAAGGAGACCACTGATGAAATTTCTGCACACTGCCGACATCCACTGGGGCATGACCCCTGACAGTGACAAGCCCTGGAGCCGGGCACGGGCCCAGGCCATCAAGGAGACCTTTGCCCAGGTCATCACCCAGGCCAAGCTCCGGGATGTGGACTGTCTGTTCATTGCCGGGGACCTGTTCCACCGCCAGCCTCTGCTGCGGGATTTAAAGGAGCTGAACTACCTGTTCTCCACCATCCCCAGTGTCCGGGTGGTCATTATCGCCGGCAACCACGACCGAATCCGGCCAAGCTCTTCCCTGGTCAGCTTCACCTGGTGTCCCAATGTGACCTGGATCATGGAGGAGGATATGACCTCGGTCTATTTCGAGGACCTGAACCTGGAGGTCCACGGCTTCAGCTACCACTCCGCCGAGATCACGGAACCGCGGCTCAACCGGCTCCGTGCCCCTCTTTCCTCCCATATCCAGGTGCTTCTGGCCCATGGGGGGGATGCTGCCCATCTTCCCCTGGACAAAAACCGGCTGTCGGAGGCCGGTTTCTCCTATGTGGCCCTGGGGCATATCCACAAGCCGGAGATGGCGCCGGATCTGTCCTACGCCTATCCCGGCTCCCTGGAGCCTCTGGACAAGACGGAGACCGGCCGCCACGGCATCATTGCCGGGGAGATCAGTCCTGTCACCCGCCAGGTCACGTCCCTGGAGTTTGTACCTCTGGCAAAGACCCAGTACATTCCCCTGGTGGTTCACGTGACGCCGGCCACCACTGCCACGGAGCTTTCCATGCGCATTGTCCAGGAGATCGAGAAACGGGGCGGGGACCATATCTACCGGTTCCGTATCCGGGGCATGCGGGACCCGGATATCCGCTTTGACTTAGAGAACCTGGAGAACCGGATGCAGATCATTGAGATCATCGACGAATCGGAGCCCCAGTATGATTTCAACCAGCTTTTTGCGGAGCATCCCAGCGACATGATCGGTTTCTACATCCGTACCCTCCAGAAGGAGGACATGAGTCCCGTGGAGAAGAAGGCCCTGTTCTACGGCATTGATGCGCTGTTATGTACCCAGGATGAGAGGAGCTGACCATGAAATTACTGGATTTACACATTGACGGATTCGGTAAATTTCACCACCGTGACCTGTCACTGGAAGATGGACTGAACATGATATACGGGAGAAATGAGGCCGGCAAATCCACCCTCCACACCTTCATCCGTTCCATGCTGTTCGGGCTGGAACGGGGCCGGGGGCGGGCCTCCAGAAATGACTGCTACTCCCGCTGTATCCCCTGGGAGGGCCAGGGGGCCTACGGGGGCCGGATGCGGGTGGAGCATGAGGGAACGGTCTACCGGATTGAGCGGAATTTCTCCAGGGAACAAAAATCCCTGACCATTGTGGACGAGACTCTGGGGCGGGAAGTGGTGCCTGCAAAGGCATTTCTGGATGAAATGCTGTGCGGTCTCACGGAGACCTCCTATTCCAACACCATCAGCATCGGCCAGCTGAAAAGCGCCACCGACGGAGGCATGGTATCGGAGCTGCGGAATTTTATTGCCAACATGAACACTTCCGGCAACATGGCTCTGAATATTACCCGGGCTTCTTCCTATTTAAAGAACCGGAGAAAAGAGTTTGAGCGTCGGTTGGTGCCGGAGGCGGCCCGCAGCTATACCTCCCTTCTGGGGGAGATCCGGGCCATTGAGAAGGAGATCTCCGCGCCGGAGTATGAGAACCAGCTAAAAGCCTACCAGGACACCCGGACCCAGGTCCATACCCGGCTGGCGGAAAAGCAGCGGGACCGGGAGTCCCTTCTTCAGAAGATTGCCACCGGGCGGCAGGCCCTGGACAGTGCCCAGTTTTCCGATGAAGCTTCCATTCTCCGGTATCAGGACGAGACCCTGGCTACTTACGGGGAGTACCAGGATGCCCGCATGTCCAGTGAACGGAAATTCCGGCCAGTGCTGGCGGGATTGTGCCTGCTGCTGGCCCTGGTCTGCGGCGGACTGGGAGGGATTTTCTTTGCCCGTTCCCAGATGATGCTTCTGACGGAGCTGCTGAATGGGCCGGAGATTTTCTCCGGAAGCTCCGGTGTGGCCCTGGCCGCAGGGTCCTGGGCCGGAGGTATCCTGTTCCTGGTTCTGGGCATTTCCCTGATTCTGAAAGGCAAGGGGCTGAAAAAGGAGGCTGCCATGACCGGCAAGGTGCTCCAGGAGATTTTCTCCCGCCACCTGGGGGATTCTGCCGTGTCGGAAGAGGCGCTCCGGGCTTTCCAGGCCCGTATGGAGGAATATCTGCGGCTGAGCCGGATGCTGGTGGAATCCGAGGCAGCCGTAGTGCGCCTGGAGGGGGAGGCGGCTGCCTTAAAGGAACAGGAGGATGCCTGCGGGGATGCCATTTCCAGGCAGCAGCGGATGCAGTGGGAGCTGGAGAAGAAGCTGGACCACCTGACCCACTGCAAGGACCAGGTGGAATCCTTAAAGCGGGTTCTGGCGGAGAATGACCGGGTCCGGGAGGAAATCGCTGCCATTGACCTGGCACTGGAAACCATTACGGAGCTGTCTTCCTCCATCCGGGATTCTTTCGGGCTGTATCTTAACAAGACCGCCTCGGACATGATCGCCGGAATCACTGACGGAGTCTACAGCAGCATGAGCGTGGACGAGAATCTCAATGTGTTTATGAACACCCGGACCCGGCTGGTGCCCATTGACCAGGTCAGCAGCGGGACCATGGACCAGGTGTATCTGGCCCTGCGGCTGGCGGCGGCGCGGCTGTTCCAGGGGGATGAGGATAAGCTGCCCCTGATTCTGGATGACAGCTTTGTGCTGTATGACGAGGACCGGCTGCGGTCGGCCCTCCGGTGGCTGTGCGGGAATTATAAGGGGCAGATCCTTATGTTTACCTGCCACCAGAGGGAAGCCCGGGTGCTGGAGGACAGCGGGATACAGCATCATCTGATCCGGCTGTAAGGGACAGAGACAGCATCAGCCGGCGGCTTCCTGGTACAGGGCCGCCAGGTCTGCCTGAATGGATTCTGTGTTGATCAGGGAATCCGGGTCCCGGATCAGTTCCTGGAGGATCCTGCGGCGGTGGGCAATGAATTTCTTCTTCCGTGCCCAGGCAGCGTAGCCTTCCAGGTTGCTTTCCAGCAGCTCCTGCCAGGTGCGGAAGGTCTGCTGGATGGCCAGGGCCGGTTCCAGGGAGTATTCCAGAAGTTCCTCATGGGTGATCATCCCGGCTATGTAGGCAAAGCCCAGAATCATGGGGGCGCGGCCAAGCTGCCAGCCGTCCCGGCGGTCCCGTCCTGTGCGGACCAGGTGCCGGACCGTGTCGAGAAGCTCTTCTTTGTCATGAATGTCCCAGGGCTCTGCCAGTAGCTTCCGGGCATTGTCCTGCTGGTAAGCGGTACGCTGGTAGCCTCCGGTGTAGGCAAAGTCTGCGTGATACTGGGGGTCTGCGGCCAGATACAGGCTGTAGGAGGCCAGAAGCCAGCGTTCGTATGCATAGCGGACATGGTTGTCTTCCAGCACCGGGCTTCTGTCCCAGGCGGAAATGCCAAGGGTCGGGGCGCCTTTTCCGGCTTCCTCTCTCTCCTTTTGCAGCTTTTCCTGGTATGCGGCAATGGCTCCCAGGCCCTGGCGGGCCTCAAAGCTTCCCCGGCTGGATGCAGGGTGCAGTCCGGTAAGATAGTGATATACATATTCCGGCGCCTGACTGGGCGCCAGATCCTGGTACATGCTGTTTCCACGGGAGTCCTTCACGTGGAGGCGGCATTTTTTTGACAAATAACTGCCGGAGAGACGTTCCAGCAGAATGTCGGTGATCTGGTCCCGCTTCATGGCCTGGCCCGGGAAGACCAGCCAGTCATTGCCCAGATAGATGTCAGTGATCTCAAAAAGCCTGCACCGGATATCCTTTTCCAGAACCTCATAGGGGTCCTGGACAGGAGTATGGGCCTGATACCGGTTCATGCTGCGGCGCAGGGAACCGGTATAGGTCATCAGGGCCATAAGGCGGGCCAGGAAATAGCCAAGGCTTACCAGAAGCCCCACCAGACCCAGGGCGCAGAGGCCGCCGATGACATAGGGGTACTGGTCTGTCAGTGCTTCACCGGGACCGTAGAAGAATTCCACTGCCACCAGCCAGGCAGAAACCAGGGCTGTGTTCCAGCAGAGGGAATTACGGAATCTCCTTAAATAGTAACGCCAGAGATGGCTTTTCAAAGGAAATTTTTTTGTTGGACCGTTCATGGGAAATTGGGAAATCCTTTCGTTATTTTGGGCCGGGCCCAGGGCGTGCGAGACCGGCGGCACACAAGGCCGGGGCACAAGGGCCGGGGTATGTAGGGCCGGGGGCCGGGCCGGTGAGCGACGTCAGGGGCTGCCGGAAAACAGGTACGCACAGAGGGCCTCCAGGATCACCAGGGCCAGACTCAGTTTGGGAATCCGGCCTTTGGCCAGGATCAGGACCAGCAGTACAGCCGCTGCCCCGAAGAGCACCAGGGCCGGAAGAAGGGAACCGCTGATGGCAACAGCCATGCCGAAAAATCCGCACATAAAGGCGGTTACCGCGTGGTTGTCGCAGGCATTTCTCAGGCGGCTTTCCTCTAAGTCCATGGTGTCTTTGCCGCAGGCCAGAAGGGCCAGCCGCTGGGTCGTGGCATAGGCCTGGGTGCAGGCCTGCTCCTGGAAAAAGTCAAAGGGGTAATGGCGGTTCTTCCGGAACTGGAAGGGCTCCAGCACCATAACCACCTGATTCAGTTCTACCTCCGGTTTCAGCCAGAAGGTAACCTCCCGCTTCTTTCCTTTTGTGCCGGACAGGGTCACATTCTGGACCAGTTCCCGGGTCAGGCACACAGGATTGCCAAGCTGGTAGGTCCGGGGCCCTTTCTGGTAATAGAAGGGAATGATCCACAGGCTCTGGGGCTCTGCCACAAATACCTTGTAATGATACGTGCTGGTGGTTACCTGCACCTTGCTTCCGCCGGAGGTGGACTGTTCTTCCTCAACGGAGAACACCACATTGCCGTCCATGGCATGGGGCAGAAGCTGCTGCACCCGCAGCACCAGCTCCTGGCGGGAGCCGGTGTCGCGGGCGCGTCTGCGGCCGGCGGACCGTTTCACCCAGATCACCGGACCAAAGCCGTAGAACCAGCCGGTGACCAGGCAGGAAAAGAATACCGCCAGTATGGGAATTAATAGTTTTGTCAAAATGTTCATATTACAGTCTGGTTACTGGTAAATGGGGTACTTCCCGCACAGCTTTGTGACTTCACCGCGGATATAGTCTGCCTTGTTCTCAAAATCCGTGGCAGCCAGCCATACACACTCAGCTACCTTGGGCATGTCCTCTTCCTTTAAGCCTCTGGATGTAATGGCCGGGGTGCCGATGCGGACACCGGAGGTGACAAAGGGACTTCTGGGATCATTGGGTACCGTGTTCTTATTGAGGGTAATGTAGACCTGGTCGCAGCGGTTCTGCAGCTCCTTGCCGGATACCTCCAGCCCCCGCAGGTCCACCAGCATCAGGTGGTTGTCGGTTCCGCCTGTAAGGATGTTAAAGCCCTGCTTTTTCAGCTCTTCTGCCAGGACGGCGGCATTTTTCTTTACCTGGGCCTGGTATTCTTTGAATTCCGGCTTTAAGGCTTCGCCGAAGCAGACGGCCTTGGCAGCAATCACATGCTCTAAGGGACCGCCCTGGGTGCCTGGGAAAATGGCCTTGTTAAAGTTGAATTTCTCGGCTGCTTCCTTGTTGGCCAGGATCAGGCCGCCTCTGGGGCCCCGCAGGGTCTTGTGGGTGGTGGTGGTCACCACATCCGCATAGGGGATGGGACTGGGATGAAGGCCGGCAGCTACCAGACCGGCGATATGGGCGATATCCACCATAAAATAGGCGCCGCACTTGTCTGCGATCTCCCGGAAACGCCTGAAATCAATCTCCCGGGCATAGGCGCTGGCTCCGGCCAGGATCATCCTGGGCTTATGCTCCATGGCAAGGCGCTCCACCTGGTCATAGTCAATAAAGCCTTCCTCATTGACCCCGTAAGGAACAATATTGAAATACATGCCGGAGAAATTCACCGGGCTTCCGTGGGACAGATGGCCGCCGTGGTCCAGGCTCATGCTGAGAACCGTGTCTCCCTGCTTTAACATGGCCACAAAGACTGCCATATTGGCCTGGGCGCCGGAGTGGGGCTGGACATTGGCATAATCACAGCCGAACAGCTTCTTTGCCCGGTCAATGGCAATGGTCTCTACCACATCCACACATTCACAGCCGCCGTAGTAGCGTTTGCCGGAATAGCCTTCCGCGTATTTGTTGGTCAGCACCGTGCCCATCGCCATCATCACCGGCTCGGACACAATGTTCTCCGATGCGATCAGCTCCAGGTTACGCCTCTGGCGGGCGGCTTCTGCCTCAATGGCTTTGCCTACTTCCGGGTCGTACTGTGTGATTAAATTCATTACCTGATTTACCATGGGGTGTCTGTCTCCTTTTTCTTGAATTTGTTTTCATAAATTATAGTATAGAAGGGAAAGGGATGTCAAGTTTTGATGGGGATGCAAAAGGCTGTAACTATGGCTTCTCTGTCTGTTCGATGATGCAGGTATGTTTCTTCGTTTTTTTGTCGTAATTGATTCCGGCCAAAAGAAGATTTCCCTTATAATCTTCCAGGGCTTTTACATAATTCCGCTCTTTGATCTGGGCGATGGCGCCAGCCGCGCTGTTATCCCATTTTAATTCAATGACTGCCGCAGGCTTATCTGCATGGAGCCTTCTGGGTATCAGGCAGATATCCGCGAACCCTTTTCCGCCGGGAAGCTCCCGTACAACCGTATAATACTCTCTGGCAAAATAAAAAGCCAGATTGATGGTGCAGCTTAGAGAATTTTCATCATTATATTGGAGAATCGATATCTCCTGGTGGGCACGGTCAATCCCTGCTGCCACTGCATCACCGTCCAGGGACCACAAAGCTTCCAGAAGCTTTCTGGAGGCCTCGACAGAACGGATCACCTCCTGCCAGTCCATGGTACTGATGGCATTGACATATTCCTGGGAGACTTCCCGGTTGGGCACTGCAACGGTCTCCAGGGTGCTGTCATAAGTCAGATAGCCCAGGTGCACCAGCAGGGTCAGAACATCATCCTTTGTGGCAAAGGTGGTCATATCGTTGCCAAAGGTCCCGGTATTGATGGAGACCCTTTCTCCTGCCAGCATTGCCACCACTGCATTTTTCAGCCCGTCCATGTCCATCTGGATATAAATTTTAAGGGCCTCGTAGGTCTCTGTCTGGTTCCAGTAGGTACCAAACCGGTGGCGGAGCATGGCCTCCACAACGGATTTGGGGCTGTACATGGAATAACAGATGTCTCCATTCTTTGTGTGGGTAACCAGCCGGTAACCGTCATACCATGCCTTTGCCTCCTGGAAGCTCATTCCATATTCCGTGCAGAGTGCTTCTACTTCTTCCTCAGTGAAGCCAAAGTATTCAGCCAGATTTCCAGGATCGGCCATGGAGTACTCTGTGAACATGTTAAGCGCAGAATGGGAGCCGTATTTTTTCACCGGCAGGATACCCGTCATATAGGCCAGCGCCACATAATCCTGATCCTTCAGCCAAACCCGCAGGAAATCCAGATACTGCTTCTGGGCTTCCTGCTCCTGCTGATACTCCCGAAAAAGGCAGTCCCACTCGTCAATCAGGATCACAAAAGAATGCCCTGTCTCTGCATAGATATCCTTCATCACAAAGCTTAAATGCTGGCTGCGGACGTATTCCGGATATTTCCTCTTTAGCTCTGAAATCATCCTTTCCTGTAGAAACGTCAGCATTTCCGGCATGCTGTGAGTCGTGCTCAAAAATTCCTGTATATTGATCTTGATCACATCATACCGGTTCAAATGCTCCCGGTAGGAGCTGTCCTGGCTGACTGCCAGGTTGTCAAACAGCTCCCCGGAATCTGCCTCCCGGTCATAATAAGCAGCCAGCATATCCGCTGCCATGGATTTTCCGAACCGTCTGGGCCGGCTGACACATACAAATTTTTGTCTTGTGTCCAGAACTGCATTGGTTCTGGTAATGAGTCCTGTCTTGTCTACATAAATTTCTGAACAGAGACTCTCCCGAAATCCTTTATTGCCCGGATTCAAATAACTTCCCATCTTCCTGCCCCCTGTCTGTCATGTATGGAGTTTATACTCCTTTATCACAATCTGCAAGGTCCTGTTCCCGTTGTATTCGTTGATATCCGGGTAATAGATCACATCAATTCCCCGGCGCGTTCCCATTTCTTCTATAAATAAGTCACCTTCCGTAAACAGCATGGCCTCCATGGAGAGCCCTTGTTCCGTCACCAGGGACAACTTTACGGCGTTGCGGTTCCGGCCCAGGACCCGGGCGCTGCGGATGCGGAGATTTTTCTGGGCAAACTGGGGCTTCTCGTTGCCCTGGCCGAAGGGCTCCAGGATCTTCAGCTCTTCCACCAGCCGCTGGGAAATATACTCCAGGGGCATGGCCACGTCGATCCAGACCTTGGGGATAAAGTCCACGGGCTTTAAGTCTGCCTGTGCGTTAAGGCGGCGGCGGAATTCTTCCACATGGTTTTCTTCCAGGGAAAAGCCTGCTGCCATGGGATGGCCGCCGAATTTCAGAAGCAGGTCCTGGACACCGCACAGTCCCTGGTACATGTGGTAGGCCTCAATGGAACGGCCCGAGCCTTTGACACATTCTTCCCCAGGGGTCAGGATAAAGACAGGCTTATTCCAGGCCTCCCGCACCCGTCCGGCAATGATACCGGCCAGGGATTCGTGGCAGTCCGGCAGATATACTACCAGAACGGAATCCTGGGCATAGTGCTCTTCCACTTGGCGGAGGGCCTCGTCCACGCCCTCCTGGGTCATGTCCTTGCGCTCCTCATTCAGGGCTTTCAGCTCTGCGGCCATTTCCTGTGCGCCGGCTTCATCCTCGGTCAGCAGCAGTTCCAGGGCAAGCCGGGCCGTGCGCAGACGTCCGCTGGCATTGAGGCAGGGTCCCACCACAAAGCCGATGTGATAGGCGGATACTGCATGAATGTCCAGGCCGCAGGCTTCCACCAGCTTCCTAAGACCCAGGCTCCTGGTCCGGGGCAGATGCTTTAAGCCCCATTTTACAATGATCCGGTTCTCATCCCGGAGCTTCATCACATCTCCCACCGTTGCCATGGCGGCAAATTCCAGCATGGCCTCCCATTCTCCGGAAGGAACACCAAAGGCCTGGTACAGCACCTGAACCAGCTTGTAAGCCACCACGCCGCCGCAGATTCCTTTGAAGGGATAGGGGCAGGTGCTGCGTTTGGGGTTGACAATGGCATCTGCCGGAGGCAGCACCTCCCTGCCCCCGGCGTCAGTGGGCACCTCATGATGGTCCGTGATGATCACATCCATACCCAGCTCCCTGGCCAGCCGGATCTGCTCTGCGGCGGCAATGCCGTTGTCGCAGGTAATGATGGTGTCGATTCCGTCTGCGGATGCCTGGCGGATAATGGATTCATTGATTCCGTATCCGTCCCGGATGCGCTCGGGAATCTGGTAGTCTACCCTGGCGCCGCACCGTGCCAGCCCCCTGTACAGCAGATAGGTGGAACAGATACCGTCAATGTCATAGTCTCCCACAATACGGATGGGGCTTCCCGCCTGAATCTTTTTCTGTAACAAAGCCACCGCCCGGTCCATATCCTGGAGCAGGCGGGGATCGTAAAGGTCCTGAATGGTGCCGTGGAGATACCGCCGGATCTCCTCCTCTCCCACCACATCCCGGTTGCGGATGATCCGGGCTGTCACCGGACTGATGGAAAAGCGTTGTGCCAGGGCGGAGAAATCTGCCCGTTTGGTCTGCAGCATCCAGGTTGTCTGAGTATTTCTGGTCATGGTATGTTACCTTCTTCTTGGGTTTCAGAGAAAATCACACAGAGATGGGGGTTGTTCTCCTGGGCGTCCCGAAAGACTTTTTTCACCTGTTCCAGGCGGACTGCCGGGATATCCTCCCGGTCTCCCCAGGAAATGCCGATGCAGGTGTCTTCCATGATATCGGTGAGCATGTCATACAGGGCGTCCAGATTTCTCCCGTAATAATCCGGAAAGTCCATAGTCCGGGCCAGGTAATCATGAAGCTGTTCCCGGCTTTGGATGGGACTTAAATCCAGCAAAATTTTCTTCATAGGTTCCTGTCTCCTTTATTGATTGGCTGCCTGCGGATACAACTGCTCAAAGGTCTTGTAGTGGTCTCCTGTATAGAAGATCAGGCCGTCGTCCGAATAGATGATGCGTTCTGCTCCCCGGTATTCCCCCTCATAATTGATATCGCACTCGTAGTATTTCCTGCCCTTTTTCTCGGGAAGCAGCTTTTCGTAGTTGCCGAAATGGCTGCCGCCGATGCTTTTGCCTGGGGCTACCTCCCACAGATTCCCTTTTTTGTTGTCCCAGCCCAGCTTCTGGGCTTCCTTCTTGGTAATGTAATTGCCGGGAAGGCGGCCGAAGGTGTGCAGGTAAAGGGCAACCTCATCCCTGGTGGTGTAGGAGCCGTCCTCGGTGACGGCTGGTGTGCCGGAATCCGGGGCTTCTGCTGCTTCAGACTGCCGGCTGCTGCCGGATTCAGGATTCTGGCGGTCAGCGGATGCAGACTCCTGGCTGGGAGCTGTGGTAACAGTCTGGCTTTGGGACGGGGCGGGCTCCTGGCTGGGAGCCGCAGTGACAGTCTGGCTCTGGGATGCAGCCGGTGCCTGGATTCCGCAGCCTGCCACTGCTCCCAGGACCAGCAGTGTCAAAAGCAGCCATGCCAGCCCCCGTTTCAATCTCTCAATGATCATATCCGTATTCTTCTCCTGTTCCTGTAACATTGAATATACTTTTGGGTTCCCTTACTGTTCAGACAGGTCTGCGCGTTCACCGCGCTGACCGTACGAAAACGTAATGGTCGCGGGCATACGGCCCTCTACACTCCGTTTCGGTCGGTCCCTAACAGGCGTCAGGCTGGTTTGTATATTTCCCAGACGTGTGCTACCCTTCCTCCGGATACTCCTTCCCAAACCAGGTAGCAATAATCCCATAAGGGGTCTTTGGCGTAGCCAGGCTGACCCCCACCATAATCAGGGTAGACAGACAGGTAGCCATAATGCAGGCATTCATTCCCAGAGAAATGGGAAGCACGCCGGAATTGATCAGAAGATACAGCACAATGCCGCTGACAATCCCTGAGATGGCCCCATATTCATTGGCCCGCTTCCAGAACAATCCCAGAAGAACCGTGTGGAAAAATGCCACCGTCATGCCGCCTGTAGCATAGGTAATCAAGGACGCCAGAAGCTGAGGCGGATTACATGCAAACACAAAGATCACCAGGGAAATGACAACAATGCCGATGGTATTGAGCTTTTTCAATTCCTCCGGTTTCACTTTGGGATTGATCAGGTTCTTGTACAGATCACTGATCAGGGTTCCTGCCAGGGACACTACCATACCGCCTACAGAGGACTGGACCGCGCCGCAGACACCGGCCAGCACCAGACCGGCAGCCCATGCCGGCATAACCGTCACAGCCAGGGTAGGAACGCCCAGATCCGGGGTGGCCAGGGTGCCTTCCGCAAAGAGATATTTCACCGTGAAGCACAGACCGTTAAGTCCCATAAGCCAAATGGCCACCACCACGGTTCCCACCTTAATGGCATTGTGCAGAGTAGCCGTATCCTTGTAGGTCAGGGCTGTCATGGTCACATGGGGCATGGTAAAGGTAGTCACGCCCCAGAGGAACGCGTAGGAAAAGACCATGCCAATACCGGAAGCCGGACGGAACCAGTCCGGATCGGACCGGACCAGGGCCTGGATGGTTCCGGTATAGCCAAGGCCCGTGCTGCTGATACCCATGATGAACAGAACCACCACGGAGACGGTCATGACAATGCCCTGAATTACAATGGCCGTTGCCACCCCCTTGATTCCTCCGGTAATGGCCGCGATGATCACCAGCACCGTAAAGATGGCCAGGCCGATCCGGTAATCCTGGCCTGTGAGAATCTGGAAGATCCGCCCGCCGCCGGTAATGGTAGACACGGCAAATGCCCCCAGGAAGAACAGGACCACCAGGCCGCACAGCATACCAACGATCTTGTTCTTATTGTAACGGTGCATCAGAAGTTCCACAAACGTCTGGGAATTGGTACGCCTTGCCACGATTCCCACCCGCTTGCCGATCAGCCCCAGCACCATAAAGTTGGTGCACATGGACCAGAAGCTGCATACCATCCAGATGGCGCCGAAGGTGTAGGTAAAACCGGGAACTCCCATGAACACACCGGCACCGGCCACACCGGCAGACACCATCATGGCCGTAGTCAGGACACCGCCGCTGCGGCCTCCGGTGTAGAATTTGCTGAGATAATCCCCCTTGCCGCTTTTCATGGCCTTGCGGGAATAAAGGCTGTACCCCAGCAGAAGAACCGTATAAAGTGCAAACACAATGATAATGGTAGTACGTGTACTGCTGCTTAATTCCATTGAAAAATCCCCCTTTTTCTATGTATGTACTCCCCAGGTCTTCCCTGCCTGTCTTTGGAGCCGGAATTCCGGGAATACACCGGTTATTTCCGCGGCCGTATCTGGCCGTGAGGAGTGATATCCATGTCCTGGTACACAAAGCTGGTCACCAGAAGAACACTGACTACCATTCCCACCAGAATGCAGATCTGAAGGAATATCCACAGCGGGAACCCCATAATATAGGTATACTCTGCCGGGTCCCCGTTTACCAGAAACAGGTTGCCGATCATCAGAACCATATACACCCCATAGACTCCCAGGGTAATCCAGAATTCTTTTCCGGTCTGGACAAAACGGGGATCTGGCTCAATCTCCGAAAAATCATAATCACGGCTCATAGGATCAATCGTTCTCTTTTCCATGTACAGACTCTCCTTTTCTCTATGACGGTCTCCTGTATTGCGGGATTCCCACCGGTCCGGCGGGGCAGGATTCCCTACGGTACCGTTTACTCCTTAATCAGGAAATCCGGGCTCATCTCCTGCCACCGGTCCATTCTCCGTTTCAGCTCTGCCTTACTCTCCGGGTCCTCCTTCATGGCGATCAGCTCCCAGTCCATCTCGTCTAAGGCCTGGACCACCTCGTTGAGTTTCTGGTAGGGAATGGAGATCAGCATTCTCCCGGCAGGGTAGACCTTCCGGCGCTTCATCCCGTGGCCCAGGCCGGTGATGATATAGTTCACCTTTCCGCTTTCATAAGGATAGCCGTAGAGCCAGGAGCAGGCCAGGACGCTGGAAGCCTTACTCTCCCACAGATCCCCGGAGATATAGCTGGTCGCCCGCATAAGAATATCCCCCTGCCTGGGATCTGCCACACAGATCACCAGATCCGGGTCAAAATCACAGATTGCAACCGGGCAGAACACCACGAAATTCACGGTTCCCGGCGTCAGGGTGGTCAGCTTCATGTAGAGACGGGCATTGGGGGCCTGGGTCTTAAAGACTCCGAAATCATACCCGGCCTGGCCGCTGGCTCCTAACGGCGGCTTGGGGATCATCCCCATGACCATCTTTCCGAAGCAGTTGTCATCCTCTTTGGTGATAAAGAACTTCTTTCCCTCCACCTGGGCCTTTTTCACGAACTGGCAGAATGACAGCACCTCGCCGCAGTGTTCCACCCCTTCCGGCTGGCTGTAGCAGTATTTGACTGCCACAGCCGGAAACTCCATGTCAAGCTTTGCAAACAGATCCTTTGCTTTCTGAGACAGCATTTTTAATTCCCCTTTCCTTTTTTCCGCTTGAGGCCAATGTTTCCTGTCCGGCTATGCCGGATAAAAAGATGCCTGCGAATAGTAACATTGTACCTGGATGACATTTTTTTGACAATTGCGCAAAAACGTGATTTTGGGAATATACTGTCCATGATTTTGGGAAATTGGGGAAAATTCTGCCGGTTTTCTACCGGATTATAGAAAAAATATACCTGTCTCTTCTATTATTTACGAAAAAATACTCCATAAAGAATATTGCTTTTTCCAGGGCTTTTTGAGATAATGTTAGATAATTAACGTTACAGTTCACGAGGCGGGGAAAACTGGACGAAAACA